>NZ_DATCRD010000228.1:0-7922 GCF_036569185.1 Chitinophaga sp. | reverse complement strand
ACTCATGGGATTACTCGGCCCACAAATTGAAATACAATAAAATGCTTTGATACAGGGGAAGAATGAAAAAAGCCCGTAGATGTGGCATCTACGGGCTTTTACTGCAAAACTTGTTACAATTGATAACAAAGCGTTTTACTTGTCTGTCGGGACGACTGGATTCGAACCAGCGACCTCTTGCACCCCATGCAAGCGCGCTACCGGGCTGCGCTACGTCCCGTTTTACCGGTATTCCCCCGCCTTGACGGGATGCAAAAGTAGTTAATTATTTTATTTTTCAAAATTTTGAATATAATTTTTTAAAAAGATATTTAAAATGGGTGACCTCATTCGTCAAACACTTCCTTTGCTGAATCCGTATAACATGTTATCATGGCAGGCAGCCACACCAGCATTGCCAACAAAAACTGCCTGTAATGTTAATATTTTTCAGATGAGTAAACGCCTGATGGATTACATCTATGATCTTATATCTTTTTACAATCGCTTCGCCAATCCATCAATCACCTTCACCATTTCACTAAATTCATTCGGATCATATAAGCGGGTAAGAAAAATTATTTTCCCGTTAGGGTCTATCACTACATTACGGGTAACTCCGCTCTTTTTCACTGCAAAGCGGCCAAAGATGTCAGCGCCCGGATCCAGGGCCAGGGGATAAGTGATCTGCATATCCCGATGGAACTGCTGCACCTTTTCCAGCGGCTCGTCGCGGTCAACACCGATCAGCACCACGTTCTTATCCTGGTAAGCTTTCCACACATCACTTTCCAGGTGAGGCATTTCCTTACGGCATACACTGCACCAGCTGGCAGTGAACTGCAGCACTACTATTTTTCCCCGGAGCTGTTTCAGAGAGGTTTTACTTCCATCATGCAACACCAGCTCAAAATCGTCCGGAGCCTGCTCCCCTACTTTAACCAGGTAGCCGCGGTCGATGGAATTAGGATCAACAGCCTGTTTATCCTGACTATGATTAGCCGGCTGCGCTTTTAAACCGTTCCCCCAAACAGCGGATACAGACACTATAAACAGGGTTTGCAGAATATTCTTAAATGTTTTTCTCATGCCTGGTAATAATAAAGTCAGTTGGTTTGATACACAAAGATATCAATTACCGGCAAATAACCTACTTATTCTATAGACTAATACTGATTTTAATTGTATCCCGGGTTTTGCGTGCAAAAACCCGCCTGGAGTTTGCATTTCTGTTGCCGGTACCGGGCAAGCCAATCAGCCAGCTACTATCTTGTTAATGATAGTATTGGCATCACCTGCAGCCCGGGTATTTTCCTTATCAATTTCCACAATACGCAGCAACATTTTATTTGGTGATCTGCCCTACAATATCTTAATTTATACGAACAACCACATACCCCATATGAGAAAGGGAATGGATCTTGCATCATTCGATATTTTCAAATATATAAAGTATAACTTTTTTAAAGCAGGGAATGCCCAATATATGTTGCTGGACGATGCCACATTTAAAGTAGCAGACATCCGCTTCCCGATACGTAACTTTTTTTATGGTATAGGCATCACCTATGGCGGTAAAGACAACGTTCGTATTGCAAACAATGAATATGTCATAAGTAAGGGCAGTTGTATTGCCATTGGCCCCGGTACTATTTCCCAATGGCTGAATGAATCCACGGCGCTAACGGATACAATACTGTTTACGCGGGATTTTTTCCGGGACTCCCTGTCTGGAGGATTTCCTGATTCATTGCCGTTTTTCCTGCCCGGCGGTAATCATGTAATCCAGCTAAATGCTGCGCAATTAAAGCAAATGAGATTGCTGTTCAATACGCTTAAAGCATTCAGGGATGACGAAACCATTGTACCCGGTATTGTTTACGCTATCCTCATGCTTGCCAAAAAAATGTACGACATCGACCTTACGCATAAGGCGAATGGGCTCACCCATAAACAAAAACTGGTGCGGCAATTTCAAAGTCTTGTGGCAGCGCATTTCTTAACAAAACGAACGGTTGATTTTTATGCCCGGGAAATGAACATAACTTCCAAGTATCTGAGTGAAATCCTGTTGTCCGAAATCGGGAAACCCGCCAAAACACTGATCGATGAAACGGTTTTCCTGGAAGCAAAAACATTACTGAGACAAACAACCATGTCGGTACAGGAAATTGCCAACTGGCTTAATTTCCCGGAAACTTCCAACTTTATTAAGGCTTTTAAAAAAAGAGAAAACCTGACGCCTGCCGCATACAGGAAGCATGAATAATTTTACCGGAAAAAGTACCATTACTACCGACATTTGGATAATTATACTGATAGTTTTTGACGCACCTTTACTGCAACAAAACTAGATTGTATGAATAACACCATCCGCCCGTTCACAATTAATATTCCCCAGGAGGAAATTGATGATCTGAACCAGAGATTAACCTTATCGCGCTTCCCGGCAGGAAAAGCAGATGACTGGAAATACGGAGCGCCGGTATCTTACCTGCAAAAAATTGCACACTATTGGCAAACAACCTTTAACTGGAAAAAGCAGGAAGCCTGGTTAAATCAATATCCACAATATATTGCTAACATAAACGGCCAGCCCATACATTTTCTGCATATTAAATCTGCTGATCCCAACGCCATTCCGCTAATGCTCATTCACGGTTATCCCAGCTCATTTGTTGAGTTTATAAAGATAGCCGGACTGCTTACCAACCCATCGCAACAAGGAATGGAGCCAACCGTTTCTTTTCACCTGATCATTCCTTCCATACCAGGATTTGGCTTTTCTATCCCTGCGAACAACGAAAGCTGGGACCTGATAAAAATAGCGGCTGTTTTTGCAGAACTGATGACTGCATTAGGATATGAAAAATTTGCCGCACATGGCACAGATATGGGCGCCGGCATTACAAGCATGCTATCCGCCATTGCCGGGCACCGGTTACTGGGAACGCATATCAATACTGATTACACAGCTGTAACAGGAATGGGCATGCTGCCGCAGGACCTATCATCCTTCTCAGACGATGAAAAGAAACAAATCGCTGCGTTCAGGGATTATGAAAAAAAAGAAACCGCCTATCTGAAAATTCTTTCAACAAAGCCTCAAACACTGGCCTATCCACTCACCGATAGTCCCGTAGGTTTATTAGGCTGGATTATGGAGAAATACCAGGCATGGACAAATCCAGCAAAACATTTGCCTGAAGATGCCATTGATTTAGATCTGATGCTCACCAGTATTTCAATTTACTGGTTCAATAAACTTGGCGAATCTGCTGCTTATACCTTGTACGATGGCATGAATATGTCGTTCGACTGGAATACGCAAAGCGGTGATACCAATGAACAATCCTGGGCTCCGCCAAAAGTTCCTTCAGCAATGGCGGCATTTGGCGGTGATGGCGCGCTTCTTAAAAAATTACTGGGCCCCCTGGGTAACCCCGATAGGTGGAGTTCCTATGATGAGGGATTACATTTCCCGGCTATGGAATGTCCTGAACTATTGGCGAAAGATATATACAGTTTTTTCCAGGCGTATTGCGTCCCCACTGTCTGATGAAGCAGCGCGGCAAATGTAAACAGCCAGGATCAATACCGGTGACTATGATGCAGTAATGAAGTATTTGGATAGCAAATGATGGAACCCACGGCCATAAAGCAAATAATGTATATCTTGCAGGCTGCTCTTTATAAAAACTATGAAAAAAAAGTTTGACGCCTTGTAGCACCAAATGTGTCTACAAGTGAAAAAAAAGAAATGCCTGAAAGAAACAACCCATCGCAGAACCTATAACCTGGTTAGAAAGGAAACTTATGCCATTTGCCCAAGATGCCATTGGCACCCTACTTTCTGGCGGTGGTGCTGGGATCATCCATATATCGGTATGACATATACCGATGATGGAACTAACAAACCATATGCATTAAGATTCAAAAACCATCCTAACTGGAAAGCTGTTTCCAAAAACAGGAAACAGTGGATGAAAAAAAGATTCCTCGAAGATCGCACCATAAACCCTGATGGCTGCCTGCGGATCGTATATGGCTGGTAAAATGTATAAAGCCCTGCAATAAAAACTGCAGGGCTTTATACATACTATAGTATACTACAAATTGCTCCAAACAACTTCCCTCTGCCCCCTAACCAACGCCTCATCCGCATCAATCACCGCCGCCACTTTAATATTCAACACCCTGCTCGCGGCTGTGTAAAGCGGAATATGCTGAGGCCCCGCCACCAGGTACACCGCCATGTCTGCCGGTACGGCTTTCAGTTCAGCGCCAATCAACAACCCGCTTAAATAAAAACGGTTATGCGCAGCGGGGATCTTTTTGAGCAACTGGTTGGTGCGTACCATAAAAGCTGCATGCAGCAGGTTGTCCGACCACCCGGCCTGCACTCCCTCTGTAAAATAGTCGAGGGAATCGTCCAGTGTACCTTCTGCCCCTACCGATGCAGCGAGGATGCTGTGCGTGGACAGCAAATCAAAAAACTCTCCCGTCATGAACGTTTGAAAACGAATGGCCTGTTTGTTATGCACCACTATATGTTTGGGATGTGTGCCTGGTAGCAGCAGCCATTGTTCCGCAGTGGTATCGGGCAACAATGTAAGGCAGCCCACCACTTTGGTTTCTTCCCCACGCATCACATCATGCCCGTTGCTGGCGCCGGAAACAATAAGAAACCGCTGGAAAGTGTGTACAGGCAAATCCGCTCCGCTCAAACTGAAAGGCAAGGCTTTGTAAGGCAGCTCTATCATCCCTATACTGGATGAGGCCATACCGGAAATCACTACCGGCGTGTCTTGTAGGGAAATACCTGTTTTCCCTGCAAGCACATCGATCTGCCGGTTGATGATGGCAGCAAAAAAATCTTCCCGGGGCAGTGATGTTTGCTGCCATTGCTGGTAGGTACCGGCAATACCGGCACCTGATCTTTCCTCCGCGATAATATGCAGACTCCCGGTTTCCACCAGCCGCAACCGGAAGGAGCTGGTGCCCCAGTCGCAACTTAAAAAATAATTCATCTTCTCTTTATTCATCATCCTCCGTTTTTATCCGTTCTGCATTCCCCACCAGGAAAAGATAGGAGCATGCGCCCAACAATCCCATCACCGCTATAAATACCAATGCGGGTGCAAAGTTACCACCGCTGGCCAGGACACCTATCACAATGGGTACTATAATGCCCGCCAGCTGCCCTACAAAATTAAATACCCCGCCGGTAAGATTGATGAGGTGTTTAGGCGCCAGCGTTGATACAAAGATCCAGGTGATAGAAGCAAAGCCTATCCCAAAAAATGAAAGGGACATAAAAAAAATAATCAGCCCCGGTGAGTGTACATAGTTAGCTCCCAGTATAAAGACCGACAACAGCAAACCTATGATGATGGGCCGCTTACGCGCTTTGGCGGCAGATACCCCTTTCTTCACCAGGTAATCCGATAAAAAACCTGAGCACAAAATACCCGTAAATGCGGCGAGATAAGGGATGGAGGCCCAGTAACCCGATTTGATGAAATCCAGGCCACGGTAATCTACCAGGTATTTAGGGAACCAGGTGAGAAAGAACCAGAGCGTGGCATTCACCGCAAACTGGCCAATATAGATGCCCCATAACTTGCGGTAAGAAAGCACTGCTTTCAGATCAGTCCAGCGAAAAGCGCTTTGCTTCTCCGCCTGTTGTTTGTCCAGCATACCGCCGCCGCTTTCAATATGCTGCAGCTCCGCCGCATTCACTCCTTTGTGATGAAGCGGATCCCTGTAAAACAGGTACCATATAATGCCCCATACAATGCCAATAAGGCCGGTCACCACAAAAAGCCCCCTCCACCCTACTTCCAGCTGGATCATCGACAACACCGGCATCAGGAAGGCCAGGCCCAGGAATTGCCCGGAAGTATATACCGCAATAGCGGAAGCCCGCTCATTGTCGGGGAACCAATTGCTCACCACCCGGTTGTTGATGGGAAATGCAGGCGCTTCAAACGCGCCGGTGGCCATACGTAAACCAAACAGCGTGGCAAAACCTTTTGCAAAACCTTGTACAATAGTGGCAAGCGACCAGGCTATAAGACTGAATGCATACAACATACGTGGACTGAAACGGTTTACCAGTATACCGCCTGGGATCTGGAATGCCAGGTAGGTCCAGCTAAAAGCGGAAAAGACCAGTCCCAGTTGTACCGGCGTAAGTTTAAACTCCTTGTCTATTTCAGAAGCGGCTACGGCCAGGTTGCTCCTGTCCATGTAGTTGATCACCACGTTCACAAATATCAGGAACAGCACCTGGTAACGTATTCTTGTTGGTTTTACGTTAGAATTAAATGCTTTCATGTGGTTCTTACAGGTCTGTATTTACCATTCTGCTACACTGCCATCCGTATGGCGCCACACGGGATTGCGCCAGTTATGCCCTTCTGCAGCCATTTTTCGTACATGCGTTTCGTTGATCTCTATACCCAAACCAGGTTTGGAAGGAATTTCCACATAGCCGTCTTTGTACTGGAACACGGTTTTATCTGCCAGGTAATCCAGCAGGTCGCTACCCTGGTTATAGTGAATACCCAGGCTTTGTTCCTGTATAAAAGCATTGTGACAGGTAGCATCTACCTGCAGGCAGGCGGCCAGTGCGATTGGGCCCAACGGACAATGCGGGGCGGCGGCCACATCAAAGGCTTCGGCCATGGAAATAATCTTTTTGCATTCGGTGATACCGCCGGCATGCGACACATCCGGCTGGATAATGTCTGCATAGCCTTCCTTCAGCAATGTTTTGAACTGCCATTTGGAAAACATACGCTCGCCGGTGGCAATGGGAATAGCCACGTGTTGTGCTATTTCGCGCAGGTCTTCATTATTTTCCGGCAGCACCGGCTCTTCAATAAACATCGGGCGGAAGGGCTCCAGCTCTTTGGCCAGTATTTTAGCCATGGGCTTGTGTACCCTGCCGTGAAAGTCGATGCCGATACCCATACCGGCGCCACCCGCCTCGCGTACAGCGGCAATGCGTTGTATGGCGGCGTCTATCTTTTCATAGCTGTCGATATACTGCAGCTCTTCGGTAGCATTCATCTTTACCGCCAGGAAACCCTGTTCCGCCATTTTACGGGCAGCAGCTCCCACTTCTGCGGGGCGGTCGCCCCCAATCCAGGAATAGACTTTCATTTTATCGCGCGCCTTACCTCCAAGCAACTGGTGCACGGGCGCGTTGTAGTATTTTCCTTTGATGTCCCACAGGGCCTGGTCGATGCCTGCAATAGCGCTCATCAGGATAGGCCCTCCGCGGTAAAAGCCTGCCCGGTACATCACGTTCCAGTGGTCTTCTATATGCATGGGATCTTTACCCACCAGGTATTCCATCAGTTCGTCCACCGCAGTTTTTACTGTAGCGGCTTTGCCTTCAATCACCGGTTCGCCCCAGCCAATAATGCCTTCGTCCGTTTCTATTTTCAGGAACAACCAGCGGGGCGGCACCTGGAACAATTCATAGCTCTTTATTTTCATAACGTTGTATTGCTTTTTCAGGATTGAATGGCGCGGATAAACTGCCGCGATTTTTCCGTTAGTTGTTGCAGGTACTCCGGCGTAACGGCGGTTTTGGCATTCACCAGCGCGCTGCCAATACCAAAACCGGCGGCGCCGGCCTGCTGGAAGTCCTTTATATTTTCCGGCGTAATGCCACCGGTTGGCAGCAGGTGCATTTTGGGCAGCGGCGCTGTAATGTCTTTAATATATGCAGCGGAAGTAGCCGGGAACACTTTGATCATGTCGGCCCCCTGCTTGTAGGCGGCATAAATTTCCGTAGCGGTATAAGCGCCTGGAATGCTCACCACACCAAGTTCCCGCGCAGCTGTAATTACTTCCGGTTCCAGCACCGGGGAAAGAATAAAACGCGCTCCTGCTGCCGCTGCTTCGCGGGCGGCGGTGGCATCCAGCAC
>NZ_DATCRD010000227.1:0-10131 GCF_036569185.1 Chitinophaga sp. | reverse complement strand
GCGGCTAAGGATAGTCGCCTTCGGCGATGCGTATGTTGTCTGACTCAGGATTACGCTGATTTTACTGATGATGTTTTTGGGATTAATAAAGGAGGCGGGGAGATGTAAGCAGATAAACCAGACTGCTGAAGGCGATTTAGCGAAGGTCTAAGCATTTATAATTCCTGATCTGTTAAATAAAAATCTCCAAAAGAAATCAGCAAAATCATCATAATCCTGAGTCAGACAAAACCCGCGTCAGACAAAATCCGCATTTGATTTAAAAACTCAGGGGAGACATAAGCATCACTTGCTTATATCTCCCCTGCTATTTCATAAAATCCGGTAAAATCTCAAAAGTATAATCAGTAAAATCAGCGTAATCCTGGGTCAGACAACATCCGCGTTATTTCTTTTCCCCCAGGTAAGCCGTTGCCTTAGCACTTAATGTTTTAGCAGCCGGCTGCACAATGGCTGTTTTGGCAGTAGGAGGTACCGGCGGCTGTTTGGTATGGAACATTTCAGCCAGCGTAGGCGCAATCACCAGGGACACGATAGACATTAGTTTAATGAGGATGTTCATGCTCGGGCCTGAAGTGTCTTTAAAGGGATCCCCAACGGTATCGCCGGTTACGGATGCTTTATGGGGCTCGGATTTCTTGTAGTAGGTTTCGCCATTGATTTCAACGCCTTTCTCGAACGACTTCTTGGCGTTGTCCCAGGCGCCACCGGCGTTGTTCTGGAAAATTCCCATCAGCACGCCGCTAACAGTTGCACCGGCCAGGAAACCGCCCAACACTTCAGGTCCGGCCAGAAAGCCCACCAGTAAAGGGGAAACCAGTGCGATGGCGCCAGGCAGCATCATTTCACGGATAGATGCCTGGGTGGAAATGGCCACACATTTATCGTATTCCGGTTTGCCGGTACCCTCCATAATGCCGGGGATCTGGCGGAACTGGCGGCGTACTTCTTCCACCATCGACATGGCAGCACGGCCTACCGCAGCAATAGCAAGGGAAGAGAAAATGAAGGGGATCATACCACCCACAAATAAACCTGCCAGTACATCGGCCTTATAGATGTCGATACCCTGGATACCCGCTACGCCTACAAAGGCAGCAAACAGCGCCAGTGCGGTTAATGCAGCGGAAGCAATGGCAAAACCCTTACCGGTAGCGGCGGTGGTGTTACCCACAGCATCGAGGATATCTGTTTTTTCCCTTACTTCTTTAGGCAGTTCACTCATTTCAGCAATACCACCGGCATTATCCGCAATGGGACCAAAAGCATCGATAGCCAGCTGCATGGCCGTGGTGGCCATCATACCGGCTGCCGCAATGGCTACGCCATATAACCCCGCCAGGGAGAAGGAACCGGCAATACCTGCTGCCAGCACCAGGATGGGCAGGGTCGTAGATTCCATACCTACAGACAAGCCCCCAATGATATTGGTAGCGGCGCCGGTGGCAGATTGACGGATAATTGATTTTACCGGGCGCTTACCCATTGCTGTATAATATTCAGTAATGATACTGATCAGCGTACCTACGGCCAGTCCTACCATGATGGCGCCAAATACCTGTCCCCGGGTAAATTCATGACCACGTAAGGTCATGGTGCTTTCCGGCAGGATCCAGTTTACCAGGAAGTAGGAAACGATGGCAGTTAATATGATAGAGCCCCAGTTGCCCATATTCAGCGCTTTTTGTACTACGCCGGTATTCAAACCCGCACTTTCACTGATGCGGACAAAGAAGGTACCTATAATAGAGAAGATAATACCAGCGCCTGCAATGATCATTGGCAGCAGGATAGGAGCAATGCCTCCGAATGCATCCTGCGATACCGTTTCAGAGCCCAGTACCATGGTGGCCAGTACCGTGGCCACATAGGAGCCAAACAGGTCGGCGCCCATACCTGCTACGTCGCCCACGTTATCGCCTACATTGTCTGCAATGGTGGCAGGGTTCCGTGGGTCGTCTTCCGGGATGCCGGCTTCCACTTTACCTACCAGGTCGGCGCCTACATCGGCGGCCTTGGTATAAATACCGCCACCCACACGGGCAAACAGGGCGATACTTTCAGCGCCTAATGAAAAACCGGTGAGCACCTCAATAGTCTTGATCATTTCAGCGGTATTGGCAGCCGCCCCGAAATATGATTTCAGTATAATAAACAAGGAGCCCAATCCGAGAACAGCCAAACCGGCAACACCCATTCCCATGACGGAACCGCCGGTAAATGATACCTGCAGGGCTTTGGCCAGGCTGGTACGGGCTGCATGCGCAGTACGGACATTGGCTTTAGTGGCTATCCGCATGCCTATAAAGCCTGCAGTGGCCGAAAATACGGCCCCGATGATAAAAGCCAGTGCAATAGACCAGTGAGAGTTGTCGTGCGTAGCGCCCATGTATCCCAGCAACAGGGCAGCAATAATCACAAAGTAAATAAGGACTTTATACTCAGCCTTCAGAAATGCCATAGCGCCTTCAGCAATATGCTGGGCTATCTCTTTCATTTTGTCGTTACCTGCATCCTGGCGCGACACCCAGGAGCTTTTAACAGCCGTAAACAGTAAAGCCAGTAATCCAAAACACGGAACGAGGTAAACTATATTCATGTAAGCGAAATTTATAAATACGTGGTTGACAAAAAAGTTTAGTAATTAAAAAAAATAGGATTCCAAAAAAAATATTCAAATGAATATAAAACATAAATTATTAATTGTGTACGTGGCAAATAAAATTATTGTACACATGGGCCATGAGTAAGTATTTCGGCCGAAAAAAATAAAATGCTCAGATCCCTTCCCGGAAGGCTTTGCCCAGGAAGGTAATAATATCGGACGCCGTCATGGCTTCCTGCGACAGCTCCGCCGCTGCCAGGTCGCCGGCATAGCCGTGCAGCCATACACCCAGCAGCATGGCGGCTTTCGGGGTATATCCCTGGGCCAGTAAACCGGTCAGGATACCGGTAAGCACATCCCCGCTACCGCCGGTGGCCATACCGGGGTTGCCGGTATGGTTAAAATACACCGCACCGTCGGGGCAGGCAATAGCAGTGTACCGTCCTTTCAGTAAAATATACAGTTGCAGTTCCACGGCTTTGGCGGATAATAATTCCAGCCGGGCTATATCGTTGGCAGTTTTGCCGAATAACCGCTCAAATTCCTTCGGATGCGGGGTCAGCATGGATCCTTTCGGTACCTTATATAACAGGTACGGATATACGGAAAGCAGGTTAAGGGCATCGGCATCTATTACCATAGGTCGTTGCCAGGCATCCATCAGCAATTCCATTGATTTGGCGGTTCCTGGTTGCTTATCAATGCCGGGGCCAATTCCTATGGCCTTATAACCGGCAACGCTCACCCCTTTGTGGAAATGGGTGCTGTAATGTGGATCCTCATCGGTGATGCACATGGCGGCAGGCTCGCTGATCTGCATGATCTGGGTGCCACATTGCGGTACATGGCAGGTAAGCAGGCCCACCCCGGCACGCAAACAGGCGCGTGCGCTCAATACTGCCGCCCCCATTTTTCCATAACTGCCGGCTATCAGCAGGGCATGGCCATAAGTGCCCTTGTGGGCGAAAGGCTCGCGGGGCCTGTAAATAGTGCGTATGATTTCCCGGTCGGCCAGGTGATATCGTACCGGCGTTTGCGTTATATAGCCGGAATGCAGTCCTATAGGCAGTATATGTACTTCACCCGTGCAGGCCGCATTTTCCGGTAAAAGGAAAGCCAGTTTATAAAATTCAAAGCTTAACGTAGTATGCGCCTGTATAACCGGGTTATGCAGGCTGCTTTCATCGGCCATGAGGCCGGAAGGCATGTCTATGGCTATAATGGGATGTTTATGCCGTTGTTCATTGATGCGGTGAATAATTCCCGCTACCCAGCCGTCTACCGGCCGGCTTATACCGGTACCAAAAATGGCGTCAATAATAATGGCATTGGGAGGCAGTTCCGGGAAGTCGGATACATCGCCGATGGTATGAATTGTTGCGGGATAGTGTTGTTGCAATGCTTCGAACTGATGTTCATGATCAGGGCTTGCTTTACTGCTATGCTGCAATATGCAGGTATGTACTTCGTAACCATGCCCGGGCATTAAACGGGCTATTACTAATCCATCTCCCCCGTTATTTCCTTTCCCGCAAAAAATATAAACAGGATGCGCGGGAGAATAATGATCTTCCAGCCAGGCGGCACATGCACCGGCGGCCCGTTCCATGAGACCGGTACTGCTGATAGGTTCATGGGCGATGGTGAAGGCATCTGCCTCCCTGATCTGTGCAGCGGAGAAGATTTTCATGTCCGTTTGTTGAACATTAAAAATACTTCAAAATAAGGAACATAAAAAAACGGACCATGCTTGCCTCATGATCCGTTTGTAATGAAGTGGTCGCCGGGGATTAAAAAGTATATCTGGCAGACACACCGCCGATCTCCTCACCAAGATAGTTGGTGGGTCCAACAAACTGTACGTAAGGTTTCAGATCAGCACTGATGTTTAAAGGAATTTTCTTGAAAGTGTATTCGATACCAATGATGCCATCCAGGCCCGGAGATACATAAGTACCCTTGCCCTTGTCGATATAACGGTCCCAATCATAATCGCGGCGGTCGTAGAAACCAACGTGCGCACCGCCACCGGCATACATATTCAGTTCAGGCACACCAATATTCCAGTTGTATTCGTACAATCCGGTGAAAGTAACGTTTGTTTTATGTGAGTGGTTGGTAGTTACCAATCCTTCAATGGCATGAGGGCCCTGGATAAAATGTTTAATGGTAAAGCCCACTACCCATGGATTCAGGCGAACACCCAATGCTGTTTCATAATTGGAGGGATCGCTGCTCTGGTAACTTTTTTTCTTCTGCGCGTTTGCCTGAATTGCGATGATAGCAATAAGGCTGAAAAGTAACACGACTTTTTTCATAGATCTGTTGTTTGAATGAAACTTTAAAATATACGTGAGAAACGTTGGCTTATTCTCTAAAGTATATACACGACGAAATTAATTTCAGGGTTGCTTTGCAAGAACAGTGCCAACCGGTTTGATCAGCCGCAGAAAAATAAACCCGGCAACGCCTGCTACAACGGAAGCAACAATTACGGACATGATAGCTATAATCTGTAATTCCCTTTCCTGGTAGGCCAGTGAAGAAATAAAAATAGACATGGTAAAGCCAATGCCTGCAATAAGACCAACGCCCAGGAGCTGCAGCCAGCCGGATTTTGAAGGTAGTGCGGCCAGCTTGAGCTTTACGGCTGCAAAGGAAAGCGCAAAAATACCAAGTGGCTTTCCAAGTACCAGTCCGGCAATAATGCCATAGCTGATATTATTTTGCAAGGCGCCGGAAATATCTGCAGGTAAAAGGATAGCAGTATTGGCCAGCGCAAATACGGGCATGATAATAAAATTCACCGGATCATGTAAACTATGCACCAGTCCTGCGATACGTTCCTGGGGAATACAAAACGCCAGTAACACACCGGCAATCGTGGCATGTACGCCTGAATTAAAGAGGCAATACCAGAGCACAACACCGGGAATGTAATAAAGGATCAGCCGCTGTACTTTTAAAAAGTTCAGCAGCAACGGGATAAGTAAAACGACGCCGCCAATCAGTAAATATTTTACATCGAGGTGCGGGGTATAAAAGATGGCAATGGTTAATATGGCGCCGAGATCGTCGATAATAGCCAGGGCCATCAGGAAAATTTTAAGGCTAACAGGTACCCTTCTGCCCAGCAACGACAGGATCCCCAGTGAGAAAGCAATATCCGTGGCCATCGGGATTCCCCACCCATGGGCATAAGCGGTACTTTTATTGAAGATGGTGAAGATCAGCGCAGGAAATAACATGCCGCCGATAGCCGCCAGTACGGGTAAAACGGATTTGCGCAGGGAGGATAATTCTCCTACGGTAAGCTCTCTTTTTATTTCCATACCAACCAGGAAAAAGAACAGCACCATCATACCATCATTTATCCACAGCAGCCAGGAGTTGGGAAGGTGCAAAGAGCGGTATTCATAATGATGGCCGCCAGCCGGATCAAATAACGTATTCCAGAACCCTATATAATCTTCCTGTGCACCGGTATTAGCCAGTACCATTGATACAATGGTGCATATAATGAGCACTATTCCTACCGCGCGACTATCTTTCAGAAAAGTATGGATAGGGGATATCAGTGTTTTCCGGACGATGTTTACAGCGTTTTTGATCACGGCGTTTTTGTTTGGTGAAGAAATATTTCCGGGAGATATGATATTGGAAATGGCTGCGGTGAAGCAGCCATTTCCAGGTATCCTTACAGCGAAAATTATTGCATTAGCTCGTATTTCGTTTTGGGCTGCCGTTTAATATCCCATTTAAAGTTTTCCAGCAGCAGCTGGTCCTTAGGACGTTGTGTAAACGGGTACACGGTGCCTTCCGGGTCTTTGATCAGTACAACTTTATCTACTTCCCCTTTTTTGAAGAAGATATTGATAATAGCGCACTGGGCTTTATTCACGCTCATATAGGCCCCGGCCTTGTCCTTGATATAATTAATGGTTTCTGCGTTCCCTTCCACGTGCATCCAGTCGAGCGTTTCCGCCAGCACGTAGCCGGTGATCACATTACCTTTGATCTGGTTAAACATGCCCGGTCCGGCTTCATTGATGATAAAGCCGTTGTTTTTGAGCAGCATTTTATCTGCTGTCTGGTTTTTGGTGAACATAAGGATGGTATCGCCGCTGAGCTGGGTCGTATTATTGGACCACAGCACCGGGGTGCCATAGAAGCGGAAGACCGAATCCTTTGAAGTATAGTATACGCTGTCTGCCACACCCTGCAGGGAGTCGGAGAATATTTTTACATGGTGGTAAGCAAGAATATAGCGTTGCTCGCTGGTGTCTTTTGGTGCAGAAAGTGCCATACTGTCTGCATGGTGTTTAATACCCGGCAGGGAATCGTGCATCACCACATCGGGTGTGGGCGCTACTTTTACGTTCTTCACTGCAGCATCCAGTTTTTGCCTGGTTTGTGCGAGGGTGCTGTCGGCAATGAACATCATAACGTTGGCGGCTACACTATCCTGTTGCCGCCGGGCGATGGAGTCGCCTCGTGTGACCGGTGATATAGTGGCGGTGAATTTCTCCGGCGGCCGTATATTTTTGAGTGGCCTGAGATTTTTTGTGGGAGATTCCGGTAAGCGTTTGAGCCCGGCCACGGAAGGAATAGACAGGCTGTCGTCTGGCCTGATCACGCCTGAAAACAGCGTATCGGCGGCCATATACATGGTGTCTTTATTTTTTTCCATGATGAGTAATGGCTTCTGGGTGGCAAGCACTGTTTTTTCGCGTTGGTTTACGATGCCTTTGTTGGCCAGCAGCGACATTTTGCGGGCGGTATCCTTATACACCATATTACCGGTGGCATAGGCCATACCGGTGAGCTTATCCATTTCTATATTATCGGCGGTGATAGTGCTGGTACTGTCTTCAATGGTGGGGCGGTTACCAAAGTTGCCATATCCTTTTTCCGTATCATAATAACCACTGGTGGCGTACATCACACTTTTATCGTTATTGTTGATAGTAGTAGGCGCTACAATGGTGGCTATTTTAGTGTCGGTGTTATAGAGCAGTTCATCTGTGCTGAGGGTGTATTCAGGGTCTACCAGTAATACGTTCCGCATGAAGTGCATTTCTTTGGTATCGGTGTAGTAGTAGCCCTCATCGCTGGTGAGCACACTTTTACCGTTTACCAGTTTACCGGTTTTAACATACGAGCCTATTTTGGCGTTCATGTCGTATTGCAGCTCCGGCCCGGTGATGGTCACTTTACCATCCGTCAGTTTTGCATCTTCCCGGAGGATAGCGATGCGGGTGTTGGCATCATAATTCAGGTAATTACCGTAAATGTGGATACTGTCGGCCTGATTGATATGTATATGACCGTATGCATCGATAATGTTGGTTTTATTATTTTTTACGGCGCTGTCGCAATTAAACAGGGTAGTGCCCTGTTTAAAAACGGCGCTGCCAATGAAGCGGGTAACACTGATCGAATCTTTTTCATTCATGATCAGTGTATCGGCGTGAATAATTTCAATTACAGACCCGGTTTTCGGCGCAGGTTGTGCCGGAAACTGGGCGCTGGCCGTAGCTGCCAGCAGGCAGATGACGGCCAGAAAGATCCCTGATTTTATGTATCGATGCATTGATTCTTATTATTGTACCGCTGCTGTGTCTGAAGGTAACGGTTTCGTTTTGTCTTTTTTGCCAAACAGGGAGAAGTGTACATAGCGTTTCGGATTCACCCGCAGGTCTTCCAGCAGCTTATTCAGATTCCCCAGTGAGTACTGAAGGTTGTTATACACTTTTTTGTCGTTCAGCAGCATACCTGCGGTACCATCGGTCGTATTCAGTTTATTGATGGTTTGGTTAAGGCTGGTGACAGTTTGCTGCAGTTGCAGCAGTGTTTTATCAATGTTGCCGTTAGCCAGTGCGCCGGTAGCTTTTTGTGCGTTGTCGAGTATACCGGTAATTTTAGCATTATTATCTTTCAGGTTGCCGGTAACGGCAGCCAGGTTATTGAATGTTTTCTGGATATTGCCGTTGTTGGGATCCAGCATACTGTTCAGTGATGCGGAGGTATGCGTAAAGTTACGCATGGTGGTATTCAGGTTGCGGATAGCATCCTGGAGGTTGCCTTTTGCGGTGGTATCGAGAATGGCGTTTACCGACATCAGTACGGAGTCGATATTTGACAGGGTACCTTCCAGTTTTTTTACCAGCGGGTTAAGCTGTTCTTTCAGGGCGTCTGTCATGGAGCCGTCCACGGCAGCGTAGATGGTGTCGCCGCTTTTCAGATATTCGCCGGCGTTACCCAGGTCCAGCTGCACTGTTTTGGTTCCCAGCAGGTCGCTGCTGATACGGGCCACGGAATTACGGGGAATTTCTATTTTTTTGGTGATGGTGATGGCTACCAGGATACGGGAAGCATCTCTGTCCATTACCTCCAGGTTAGCAACGTTACCTACCACCAGGCCATTTACCTGTACCGCGTTGGCTGGCTGTAAACCATTTACCTGGTGATAAACGGCATAAATGGTTTTATTATGTGAAAACAGGCTTTTTCCCTTCAATAAATTAAAGCCCAGCACAAGTAAGGTTATACCTAGTACAGTTAATACACCTACTTTGGTTTCATTAGATAATTTGAGCATGAGATTCGTATACGTTCACGCAAAAATAATCAAAAAGCATGCACGGGAAGTGATCGTACGAAAATGTTGGTAATAAAAAAGAGGAAAGGGGGATAATAAGCAGGGGTAAACGGGAGGCAGTATGATTAGCAGGTGGTTACGAAAGCGCCTTTAAAACCCAGTTTGCGGGCTTTGCGCATGGCGCCGGAGGCCTGTTCATCGGTTTTAAACCGCCCCAGGATATATTTGTTGAGTTTTTTTTTATTCATTACCACCGGTTGGCGGTTAACGTCACCGTGGAGCTTCCTGAAAATGGAAGCTCCCGGTTTATAGAATTTATCTGTGATCATGAGTTGTACGCAATAGCTGTTGGCGGATACAGGCGCCTGCCTGCTGCTGCCATTGCCGCTGTTGCTGTACGCGGTAGTATGGTTGCTGCTCCCGGAGGATACCCTGGTGGTAGAGGGTTGGGTATTGCGGTTAGTGGTAAACCTGTCGAGTTCATCACGGTAACGCTTAATGGCTTTATAGATACAATTGGCCAGTTCCTGTTGCCCGTTATTGGAGTTGAGATAATCTTCCTCCTCAGGGTTACTGATAAAGCCCAGTTCCACCAGTACGCTGGGCATTGCGGTGGCCGACAGCACCCAGATACCTTTTTCATTTCTTTGCCTTGCTCCGCGGCTGATACGCCCTACCCGTGTAAATTCATCCTCAATGAGGGTAGAAAGGCGGAGGCTTTGGTCGAAGTAGGCGTTTCTCAGGGTATTCAGCAGGATGAAGGTTTCCGGATCTGTATCATCCATCAGCTGCTTGGTTTCTTCTGAGTTGGCATCCAGTACGATCACGGAGTTTTGTTTGAGGGACTCCATTTTAGCGTTATTTTTACTGGTAGCCCATATATACGTTTCCGTGCCTTTGGCATTGCTGGGGTAATAAGCGTAAA
>NZ_DATCRD010000226.1:0-28838 GCF_036569185.1 Chitinophaga sp. | reverse complement strand
CCGCCGCAGAATTCCGTCGTATAAGCCGGAAGGAAGCCTGGGTAGTATTGATGTGGAACGTTCGCCAGGCGGAACTGCCATTTGAAAAAGGATATGAAAAACTCCTGCATCAATATGGTACGGACTATAAGGATATGCAGCACAGAAACGTAGGGGCGTCACAGTTATCTTCCTTTTTTCAATCCGGCACCATGCAGGAAAAAGTGTTCCAGAACGCCCAGCTGTTTGATTTTGCTGCGCTGAAAGGAAGATTGCTTTCTTCCTCCTATGTCCCCGAAGAAGGCCATCCATCGTACACACCCATGATGCATGCCCTGGAAGACCTGTTCCAGAAATATAAGGAGCAGGGCATGGTGAAGTTCCACTACGAAACAAAACTCTACGTAGGCAAAGTATAGCGCGGATTTTGTCTGACTCAGGATTATGATGATTAAACTGATTAATTTGATTGATCATTTTTGATTTTAATGGATTTGGGGAGATCAAAGCGAAAATATCCGCTTTGATCTCCCCAAATCCATTAAAATCATCGTTTATAAAATCAAAAAATAAAATCAAACAAATCAGTGTAATCAGCGTAATCAGTGTTCCAAGACAATCGCCGAAGGCGATCCCCTCCGCTACACCAGGCTGCTGTAGAGAATCTCCACCGGGTGCAGGGCTTTAACGCCGGTACCGTCTTTTACCTGGTGGCGGCAACTGGTGCCTGGTGCAGCGATGAGCGTGCCCTCTGCTGCATTGCGCACTGCCGGGAATAAGACCAGTTCGCCTATCTGCATGCTCAGGTCGTAATGCTCTTTTTCATAACCGAAAGAGCCGGCCATACCGCAGCAACCGGAAGGAATTACTTCCACGGAATAATTCTGCGGCAGTGAAAGCATCTTCTGGCTGTGCAGGGCAGAAGATAACGCTTTTTGCTGGCAATGCCCATGTAGTTTAATATGTTGTTTTGCTGTAGTAAACTGTTTTGAAGTGATGTGTCCTTTATCGGCTTCCGCAGCAATAAACTCATCGATGAGGAATACATTTTTTGCCAGCGCCTTGGCTTTGTCGCGCAGCCCTTCGCTTACGAGGTCGGGGTACTCATCGCGGAAACTCAGTATGGCAGATGGTTCTACGCCAAGCAAAGGTACATTTTCATTAATAACGTCACTGAATATACGAACATTCCGGTCGGCATATTCACGCGCTTTGCGCAATAATCCTTTCGACATATAAGCGCGTGCGCTTTCCGGGTGCTCCGCCATCTGAACATCGTAACCCAGGCGGTGCAACAGTTGTACGGCTTTGATACCGATGGTGGTATCGTTATAGTTGGTGAACTCGTCGCAGAAAAGGTATACTTTTTTACTGCCCGCAGCGCCTTGTTTTTCTTTCGGCCATTTTTCGTAGAACCATTTCCGTAAGGTGATGCTGTGAAGACCAGGCAATGAGCGTTTGGCGGCGAAGCCTGCAAATTTGCGGATGATGCCACCGGTAAAGGAGTTGTTGACCATGGCGTTATAAACACCCGGTGCAATGGCCGCCAGTCCTGATAATTTGGAGAAGTTGCCGATCATGTTGGCGCGCAGCGGTACCCCGTTGGCATCATGATAGTGCTGCAGGAATTCCATTTTCAGCTTGGCCATATCCACATTGGAAGGGCATTCAGATTTACAACCTTTACATGCCAGGCAAAGATCCAGTACGTCATAAATTTCTTTATGATCGAAGCGGTTTTCTTTGTTGCTGTTGGTAAGGAATTCGCGGAGAATGTTGGCCCTGGCGCGGGTAGTATCCTTTTCATTGCGGGTGGCCATGTAGCTGGGGCACATGGTGCCTCCGCTCAGCTGCGTTTTACGGCAGTCGCCTGAACCGTTGCACTGCTCTGCATGTTGCAGCATGGTTTGCTCCGGGAAATGAAAAATGGTTTTCAGCTCCGGCGCTTTTTGCCCTGGTTTGTAGCGCAGCATCGTGTTCATGGATGGTGTGTCTACAATTTTGTTGGGATTGAAAATGTTTTCCGGGTCCCAGGTATACTTGATCTGGCGCAGCAGTTCATAGTTTTTGTCGCCCACCATCTGTTTAATAAACTCGCCCCTGAGCCTGCCGTCGCCATGTTCTCCACTGAGGGAGCCATGGTATTTTTTTACGAGGGTGGCAATCTCTTCTGCGATTTTACGGAACAGTAAATTTCCTTCTTCTGTTTTCAGGTTGATGATGGGACGGAGGTGGATTTCACCGCTGCCCGCATGTGCGTAGTGCACCGCGTATAATTTGTATTGCGCCAGTATATCGTTGAAGTCGCGGATAAAATCGGGCAGGTCTTCCACAGCTACGGCGGTATCTTCTATTACCGGCACGGCCTTTTCATCGCCGGGAAGGTTGCTGAGCAGGCCCAGACCGGCTTTGCGGAGCGCCCATATTTTTTTTGTATCGTTGCCAAACAGCAGGGGGAAATGATATCCCAGTCCGGCTGCCCGCAGGGTGGCTTCCAGCCTGCCGGCAATTTCAATGATCTCTTCCCGGGTATTACGGCAAAACTCCACCACCAGGATAGCGCCGGGATCTCCCTGTACAAAAAAACGGTTCTTGCTTTGTTCAATGTTGTCCTTGGTACATTCCAGGATGTAGTGGTCGATCAGTTCACTGGCGCTGGGTTTGTAATCCATTACCAGCACATTGGCCCGCAGTGATTCATCTACATTATTAAAATGTATGCAGAGCAGGCCGGTTTCCTTTGGAGGAAGCGGGTCTACATGCAGTTTTATTTCTGTAAGAAAAGCCAGGGTCCCTTCGGAGCCGGCAATCAGTTTACAGAAGTTAAAATCTTCCGTACCGGCGGTAAATGGATTTGTTTCCAGCAGCATATCCACGGCGTAGCCTGTATTGCGGCGGGGTATGCTTTTTTTCGGAAATTCTTTCCTGATCTCCTCCTGGTAGCTGTGGTTACTCAGGGTGGAGCGGATCTGTTTATAAATCCGGGTTTCCAGCGTATCGGGGCCCTCGCATTTCCGGTGAAAGGCTTCAATGTCCAGGCTGCCAAAGGTCACCTCTTCGCCGTTGCTGAGCAGGGCTTTCACCTCCAGGAGGTGTTCGCGGGTGCTGCCATATACTACGGAGTTGGAGCCGCAGGAGTTGTTGCCCACCATACCGCCTATCATGGCGCGGTTAGCGGTGGACGTTTCCGGGCCAAAATAGAACCCGTGCGGTTTCAGGAACATGTTCAGTTCATCGCGGATAACGCCGGGTTGAACACGTACCCATCCTTCTTCTTTATTAAATTCCAGTATTTTGGTAAAAGTGCGGGATACGTCTGTAATGATCCCGTTTCCTACTACCTGCCCGGCCAGCGAAGTACCGGCGGTACGGGGTATCAGGGATGTTTTATTTTCACGCGCAAAACTGATCAGTGTTTTAAGATCGTCGATATGCTGCGGAATAGCTACTGCCAGCGGCATTTCACGGTATGCCGACGCATCGGTGGCATAGAGTGTCCGCATGGTATCATCTGTATAAAGCGTGCCTTCCAGTTTCCCGGCCAATTGTTCCAGCTTTTCGCGCATCATGGTAAAAACCTGTTTTGAGAGGGCGAAATTAATATTTCAGTCCGTCTTTTTCACCCCTTGTAATGTATTCGTAAAAAAAAGCGCTATTCTTTTACAAATTGGGGCTTTTTTACGTCTATCCCGCAAACGGCTTCCAGCTTATCGATCATATACACGGCCAGTTCTGGCGAAGTGGCTTCATCGTGCATGTGCATAAAAAAGTACAGTTCCTTCAAACCATTGTCCAGCCAGTATTTGATGCGGTTGGCCCAGTCGTCGATCCGCGTATAATCCGTTGGATGCAGGCTGTTGCCTACAAAGCGGATAAACACTTTCGGGATGGTGAGGTGCATATGCGCTACATCCCGCCTGCCGGCGGTATCAGTAATAATAAGGCCCACGTTGAGTTTATTGAGCTTTTCGTATAATTCCAGTCTTATGGCTTCATTCTCATACCATTCTTTATGTCGTAATTCCACGAAAAACTGCAGGTCAGTAGGCAAAGAAGCAAGATACTCGTATAGGTATTCCCGTTTGGCCGGGCCATATTTATCACTCAATTGTAAAAAGATGGGCCCCAGGTGTTTACCAAAGGCCAGTACCCCTTCCAGGAAAGCGGTGGTTTTAGGCCCGGAGCTTACCAGGTTGCTGAAATGACTGATCGCCTGTGGTACTTTGGGGCAGAATTTAAAATCCATGCCCTTTGCTTTTTCATCCCATTTGGCAATGGTTTCCGGGCCATAGATCTGGTAATGGGTGGCGTTCAGCTCAATGCTGTTGAAATGTTTTACATATTCGCCCAGGAAGGCGGATTCCTTTGTGCCTTTGGGATATATTTTCCCGATCCACTCCTTGCGGCCCCACTTGGCGCATCCGAGCCAGGCCTGCGGCTTTTTCACGGGTTTGCCTTTCAGCACCTTTTTGTTGAAAACAGGTTCTGCGGGCAACTTAAAATCAATGTCCATGAGCATATCTTCGGGAACGCGGCCAAAATCCATGAGCATTCAGCATTTAGAGGTGAAACACATAACAATTACTGTTACAAATATAAAGGATCACAGCGGCTCATGTGACCACCGGCGGGGATTATCATAATAATCATAAAAAATCATAGCGAAGTCTTTGTTTTCTTGTTTTTCCAGTTTAACTTAAATTATCAACTTAACAGCATGGAGATTTTACACATCAGCGCGGAATGTTACCCGGTAGCCAAAGTAGGTGGACTAGGTGATGTGGTAGGGGCATTGCCCAAATACCAGCACCAGCTAGGCAATTTTGCCAAAGTAGTGATACCGGCCTACAGGAATAAGTATTACCACACCCACGAATTTGACGTGGTACACCAGGCCGGTATGTGGCTGGGGCACAACTGGTACCACTTTAACGTTATAAAGGAACGCAGCAATGAGCTGGGGTTCGACCTGTACCTGGTTGACATTCCCGGTTTGCTGGATACCCCCGGTGTTTACGGTTACCCTAATGATACAGAGCGGTTCCTGGCCTTCCAGATCGCCGTGCTGGACTGGATCAACGAATGGCAGCATCAGCCGGATGTGATCCATTGCCACGACCATCACACCGGGTTAATCCCGTTCCTGCTGAACTACGGTTATAAATATGAGCGGCTGAAAAGCATTCCTACAGCGCTTACCATACATAATGCACAGTACCAGGGCCAGTTTGGCTGGGATAAACTTTACCTGATCCCGTCATTCGACCTGTGGAAATCCGGTATGCTCGACTGGGGCGGGGCTATTAACCCGCTGGCATCCGCTATTAAATGCGTTTGGCGTGTCACTACCGTGTCGCCGGGCTACCTGGAGGAACTGTACTCCAATGCCAATGGCCTGGAAGCGCTCATCAACCAGGAAAGGGCGAAAATGGTAGGCATCCTGAACGGAATTGATAATGTGGTATGGGATCCTTCCACCGACCGGATGTTATCGCTCAATTATGATACAGATACGGTAAGTACCGGGAAAAAAGAAAATAAGCAGCTCCTGTGCGAACGCTTCGGGCTGGACGCTTCCTTACCGCTGATCTCCTTTATAGGCCGCCTGGTAGGCGATAAAGGGGCCGACCTCCTGCCGGAAATAATCGGCAGAACCCTGCATGAACTGGCAGGCGAAGTAAATTTCCTCGTATTGGGGAGCGGGGAGCCCCATATTGAATGGTCATTGCAACAAACCCGCGCCGTAGTAAGCTATGGCTTTAATGTACATATCGGGTACGACGAATCGTTATCCCATCAGATATATGCCGGCAGCGATTTCCTGTTAATGCCCTCCAGGGTGGAGCCCTGCGGCCTTAACCAGATGTATGCCCTGCGTTATGGAACCGTTCCGGTAGTACGTAGTACCGGCGGATTGAAAGATACGGTCATCGACTTCGGCGACAAGGATGGCGTAGGCATCCGTTTTAACCAGGCCAGCGTTTGGGATGTTTGTTACTCCATAAAGCGCGCCATCGAATTGTACCGCGACTCCGGCCACCTGGACGAAGTACGATTAAGAGGCATGAACATTGATAATTCCTGGGACAGTTCCGCACAGCGGTACCTGGACATGTACAAGCGTATGAAATAGTAAAGAATAATTAGAGTGATGACCTTCTAAAACCAATTCCCATTATGACGAACGATGTAATATCCATTATTCTCGGAGGAGGGGCCGGCACCCGCCTGTATCCGCTTACCCGTCGCCGCTCCAAGCCAGCGGTGCCCCTGGCAGGTAAATACAGACTGGTGGATATTCCTATCTCCAATTGTTTGAATGCAGAACTGAACCGCATCTTTGTATTAACGCAGTTCAATTCCGCCTCCCTGAACAAGCATATTAAAAACACCTATCACTTCAGCAACTTTGATAAGGGGTTTGTAGATATACTGGCAGCGGAGCAAACCCCCGATAATCCCACCTGGTACCAGGGTACGGCAGATGCTGTAAGACAATGCCTTCACCACATGGAGAACTTTGAGTTTGAATATATACTCATTTTGTCCGGTGACCAGTTGTACCAGATGGATTTCAGGAAGATGATAAAGCACCATATAGACACCGGTGCGGAAATATCTATCGCCACCATTCCCGTAAGCGCCAGGGATGCTTCTGATTTTGGTATTTTAAAGGAAGATGAACAGGGCGCCATCGTTTCCTTTACAGAAAAACCTTCCCAGGCAGTGCTGCCGCCATGGGCATCGGAAGTAAGCGAGGAAATGCAGAAAGAAGGCCGGGTATACCTCGCTAGTATGGGTATTTATATTTTCAGCCGGCAGGTGCTGTTCGATATGCTGAATGCACAACCGGAAGCGGCGGACTTTGGTAAGCAACTCATCCCGCAGGCCATCGAAAATAAACGCAGGATCTTCAGCTATCAGTATGAAGGCTACTGGACAGATATCGGTAATATCCAGTCTTTCTTCGAAGCCAATATCGGTCTTACCGATGAAATCCCTTTATTCAACCTTTTTGATGAGTCGCAAACCATCTACTCCCGCGCCCGTATGCTGCCCCCCACAAAAATTTCCGGCCATATGGAGAAAACAATGATCGCAGATGGTTGTATTATTATGGCAGACAAACTGGAAAGAGTAGTGGTGGGGATCCGCACCCGTATTGGTAAAGGCAGCGAAATCAGCAATGCCTATATCATGGGAAGCGATTACTATGAAACGCTGGATGAAATAAGCAGGTCCCGCGCAGAAGGAAGGCCCCTCATGGGAATAGGTGAAAACTGCGTGATCAATAACGCCATCATCGATAAAAACTGCCGCATCGGTAACGGCGTACATATAAACGGTGGGAAACACTTAGCAGACGGGGATTTTGAAAAATATACAGTAAAAGACGGCATTGTTGTTGTTAAAAAAGGAGTTGTCCTGGAAGACGGATTCAGTATTTAACAAACAAGATAACCATGCGATTGTCTATAGAGCGGAAGAGTACCAAAATTTATCCTGATCTTAAAAGGGTAGTAGCCAGGTTTTTTTTTAACGGGGAAGCCAGGGCCAAGTCTATCATTCAACAGGTAGCCGCCATGAGCGATGCTGAAGTGGATGTAACGATCATGCCTATACTAAGAGAATTTTCCCGGCGTCACCGGAACATTACCAGGATATTTGAGCGGCATGCAGACCGGCTGAGACACCTGTTTCCCGGTTTGCAGATCGATTACGAAGCCCTCTCACACAAACGCAAATTGCTCACCGGTTCTTATTTCACCAATGAGTACTCCATAGAATCAGCCGCTTTCTTCAACCCGTCTCTTGTGGAAGATGTAGACCAGAGCGGGCTGGAAGAAGGACAGAAACGCGTGATCATGAGCTTCCGTGCAGTAGGCGAAGGGCACGTATCTTCTATTGCTTTCCGCTCGGGTATCATAGATAAGGACAACGAAATTTCACTGATAGCGCCCGGCAATTATGTAGATGAAGCGGAGATCATCCGTAACTCGCTCTATCATAAACAAACGTTCTTTCAGAATGCCGTATCCATCCGCCTGCCGGATTCCGTGATGCGTGAAATACAGAACTCCCTGCCGGACCAGTTTGAATACCTCGCCCTGAAAAAGGTGATCCGGGAAATGCAGCAGCGCTTCCAGGTAGATCATCTCCTTAAAAAAGGCCTGGAAAGAGTGCTATGGCTGGCCGATTCCTATTACGAGCTGAATTTTTCACTGGATACCGACCTGTCCGACCGTGTTATTTTTCCTTATTCAGAAGCAGAAAGCAGGGGTATTGAAGATGCCCGCTTTGTAAAGTATACCAGCGAAAACGGCAGCGTTACCTATTACGCCACGTACACGGCCTATGATGGTATCACTATTCAGCCCAAGCTGCTGCAAACAAAAGACTTCTATAACTTCAAGATCATGCCGCTTTACGGAGAAGGAGCGCAGAACAAGAACCTGGCGCTCTTTCCCCGTAAGATCAATGGCAAGTACGTAATGATTTCCCGGATCGATGGTATCAACGGGTATATCATGTACTCTGATAAAATTAATATATGGGAAAACCCGCAGATCCTTCATACGCCTAAGTATGCCTGGGAATTTGTACAGGTGGGCAACTGCGGTTCTCCTATAGAAACCCCGGACGGTTGGCTGGTGATCACACATGGCGTGGGCCCCATGCGTACCTATTGTATTGGCGCCAGCCTGCTGGACCTGGAGAATCCTGCAAAGGAAATAGGCCGCTTACGCGAACCGTTGCTGATGCCCAACAAAGACGAAAGGGAAGGATATGTGCCCAACGTACTGTACTCCTGCGGATCTATTATCCATAATGATGAACTGATCATTCCTTATGGTCTGTCAGACTATGCTTCAGGCTTCGCCACTGTTAAGCTCGAAAAACTGCTCACACAGATCAAGGAAGACGGTGTATAACTGTTATAAAGTGTTATATACATCGATGTATTGCATGGTCATGGTTTCCGCGCTGAAATTACTTTTCGCATGCAGGTGGCAGTGCTGGCGGTTGATCAGCGTAAGATCTTCTATACAGGCAGCGGCTTCCTGTAAATTGTTCACCAGGAAACCTGTTTCCCTGTCGCGGATCAGTTCCGGCATGGAACCACGGTTATACGCGATAACAGGCGTGCCGCAAAGCATGGCCTCCGCCACGCTCAGGCCAAAAGGCTCGTTAAAGTAGATGGGATGCAACAGGGCGCTGGCCTTGCCCAGCAGCTGGCTGCGTTCTTCCCCGCCCACAGCGCCGATAAAAATGATCTGTTCATCATCTATATAAGGTTTTACTTTCTCATTAAAGTAGGCTTCATCCTGGATGATGCCCGCTATGATCAGCTTACGGCGGGAGTGAAGGGCTATCTGTACAGCGTCGTGCGCGCCCTTATCAGGATGAATGCGGCCATAGTACAACAGGTAGCTGTCGGGCGCAGGCTCAAAGGCAAAATCATCTGTCCGGATCCCATTATACACAGTGGCCATGTAATGCAGCGATGCATGGCGGTCGGCGTTGCTGATAGACACATATCTTCCTATATCATTATACCGCTGGTATACCGGTAATATTTTATGGGAAGAAAACCCGTGAATGGTAGTTACCATCGGTGTTTTGATGAGCCGGGAATAGGTGAGGGGAAGGAAATCGAAATGATTATGGATGATATCAAAATCCCGGGCCTGCTCCATCAGGTAACTGATATGCATACACTCGTTTACCTTGGCATCTGCTTCACGGTCTTCCTCATATCCTTTGGCGCAAATGGCCGCCAGGACACCGGAAGTTACCGAATCGGCGGTGGCAAAAAGGGTTACCTCCATTCCCCTGGCTAACAGCCCTTCCGCCAGGTTGGATGCCATCTGTTCCCAGGGGCCGTAATGCCTGGGAGGCGTGCGCCAGGCCACCGGCGATAATATTGCTACCTTCATGATGCTAACACGGTTGTTTGCATATAGCTGTCAAAACAAGCGCCAAAGAAACAGGGTGATTGCCGGTCAACCAATATTCTGATCAACCAATCGACTAATTACCTAACTTCGTACATTCAAAAATTTCGATGTGTTGGCACTGCATCGTTTTGTAATTGGTAATTTGTAATTCGAAACTCAATATGCCCGAATATATTCCTTATGGGAAAACTGGTTATTTTAACCAGCTGGTAACAGATTTTTTAGCAGAACGTCCGCAGATCAGACCATTTTATACCTATTCCCCTGTACATCCGGATTTTAGCGCCGCCATCGCCGCCCGTCAGCAGTTCAACACGCCGCGCGCCGCGCTGGTAGCAGCCCTGGAACAGCAATATGCAGGCCTTGAGCCAGTACAGGCAGTACAGGATAATATTACAGCCCTGCTGCAACCCACTACCTTTACCGTATGCACCGCGCATCAACCCAATATTTTCACGGGTTATCTTTACTTCGTTTACAAGATCCTGCAGACCATTAAGCTTTGCGGTGAACTGAAACAACAATACCCGCAGTATCATTTTGTGCCGGTATATTATATGGGCAGCGAAGATGCCGACCTCGAAGAACTGGGCAGCATCTACCTGGAGGGAAAAACCATTACCTGGAACACTACCCAGCAGGGAGCTGTAGGCCGTATGAAACCAGATGGACTGGAAGCGCTGATTGCCGAAGTGAAGAAAGTGTTGGGATATGCACCTCACAGCGAAGAACTGATCAGCCTCCTGGAGAAGGCCTACCTGGAGCACGCTAATATACAGGAAGCCACGCTGTACCTGGTACATGCGTTGTTTGGCCGGTTCGGACTGGTAACACTGGTGCCCGACAGCGCTGCATTAAAACGTTTATACCTTCCCGTTATAAAGGATGAATTGTTTAACCAGGCATCGCATGCTATTGTAAGCGATACGCTGCAAAAGCTGGGAGAACATTATAAAGTACAGGCCAATCCACGTGAAATAAATCTTTTTTATTTACAGGATGGCTTCAGGGAACGCATTGTGCGGGACGGCGACCAGTGGAAAGTATTACACACCTCGTTGACTTTCAACACCGCCTCCCTGGAAGCCGCATTGGAAGCGCATCCTGAAAGCTTTAGCCCTAATGTTATTTTGCGGGGTATGTTCCAGGAAACGATCCTGCCAAACATTGCCTTTATTGGCGGTGGTGGTGAAATAGCCTACTGGCTGGAGTTAAAGGGACTTTTTGCACACTATAAAGTGCCTTTCCCGGTGTTGCTGCTACGCAATTCCCTGTTGCTTACCGATGAAATATCCCGGCAACGCATCACTAAGCTGGGACTCAGTACCAATGATCTTTTCAAGGGAACGGAAGATATTGTGAATGATTATGTGAAGCGCCACACCAATGCTTCGCTGGTGCTGAAAGATGAATACTCCGCCATCGAGCAATTGTTTGATGCGCTGGAAGAAAAGGCCCGCAGCATTGATGTAACACTGATTGCCACCACAGCATCTGAAAGAAAGAAAGCGCTGAAATCCATCGGTAAGCTGGAACATAAATTCCTGCGCGCAGAAAAGAAGAAATTCGCCTGGCAAACAGACCAGATCCGCCAGATTAAGAATAAGTTGTTCCCGGCCGGTTCCCTGCAGGAGCGCAAGGAAAACTTCCTGCCCTGGTACGCCCAGGAAGGCCCCGCCTTCTTCGACCGCGTGCTGGGCGCCATCACACCGGTAACCGACCAGTTCACCATCCTGGGCGAGTGAGCGGAAGCGGAGGGGATCGCCTTCGGCGATTGTCTTGGAGCAGGATTACTCTGATTATACTGATTAGTTTGATTTTATTTTTTTGGATTTTATAAAATATCAAGGGAGATAGAAGCAGATAGATTTGCTTTTATCTCCCTTAATTATTTTTTCAAAACCTGAAAAAAACAACAAAAAATCAAAAGTAAAAATCAAAAGTAAAAATCAAAAGTAAAAATCAAAAGTAAAAATCAAAAGTAAAAATCAAAAGTAAAAATCAAAAGTAAAAATCAAATTAATCATTATAATCATCATAATCCTGCTCCAAGACAATCGCCGAAGGCGATCCCTCCGCTACGCGCTTTGTGTCAGCGCTTTGCTCATGTCTTTTACCAGTGAAAGGATGGCGGTTAGCTGGTCGTGCACCTGTTTGGTTTCCAGCATTTCGTCGCGCACAGGTGTGGCGCCTTTCCCGTCATTGATTTCCTGCTGGCGCTGATGTACCAGGCTTTCCAGGTGGGCATCCAGCCGGTCGAAGGCATGGATCAGTGGCGAAGGTTGTGCGCTGCCGCCGGTGGCCGGGTCTGTCATGAGTATGAGCTGGTCCATATAATGGAGCAGGTAATCCGTGATCTCGCGGTATTCGGGGCGGGGGAACTGTACCCCGTGATGCAGGCTGTAGGCAGCCAGGGTGGCTGTGTGAGACGTAAGTGTATGATTCAGCACCACATAGTGATATACTTCAGAAGCGTTCTTTTGTTTGCTTTTAGGTTCAGACAACATGCGCTGGAAGGCCGCCATCAAATTGGCAGCGGCTACGTAAGCGTCTTTCCTGGCCAGTTTGAAATCGGTAACCGATACCTGTTCATTGGAATAGGCGCGCATTACCAGTTCGAAATACTTACGGTTGGCTTCCATCATTTTTTTCATGTAATCCGGCAGGAAATTATGTTCCCAGGTAGGCCACAGCAGCATGTTGGCAAAGAAGGCAATGCCTCCGCCGATGAAGGTGTCCAGTACCCGTTGGGTCAGGTTGTACAGGTCGGCAGGGTGGAGGAAGTGCAGCAGGAAGATGATAAACGGCGTTACAAAAAACACGCTGAGCGTATACTGGATGGTCATAAAACTATATGCCCCGAGGATACAGATAAGCATCACCACGAAGATCACCGTGTTGTTATGGGTAATATAAAGCAGGCCGGCGGCAAACAGCGCACCGGTAACGGTACCGATTAAACGCTGTATGCTGCGCGATTTCGTGAGGCCAAAACCAGGCTTCAGGATCACCACTACTGTAAGCAGGATCCAGTAGATACGGTCCAGGTGAAGGGCCATCCCCAGCCCGTAACCAGCCATTGTGGCCAGGCTCACGCGCATAGAGTGACGGAAAATTTGTGATTTGAACGTGAGATTGTCACGGAATGTTTCAAAATCGTATTTCTGCCGGGTAGTGAATTTGGACAGCTCCAGTTTCGGATCTATGGATTCGTCTTTCAGTCGCTCCAGCCGGGTAAGCCGGTGCAGGTTATAAACGCGCTGGGCCATATCCTGCAGGTTCTGCAGGATGTTGGTAAGCGGGATGGTGCGGGTTCTTTCTTTGAGGGTAGGCAGTTTCAGGGTAATATCGGCGATAGCCTTTTTTACCTTCTCCATTTCAAATTTCAGGTTGGCCTTTGGCAGGGAGCGTTGGCCTGCGGCCACGGCCAGACCTATATTCTTCAGTTCGTGGACGAACTCCATAATGAGATAGTGGAATTTCTCGAGGATGGCTTCGTCTTTGAAATCCGCCTGGAGGGCGTTATAATCCGTTTGGGAGGCCATGATCTGCTCCTGGAGATCGACCATATCCAGGAAAATGAGCACCATGCTTTTGTTCAGGCTGGTGGTGCCTTGCTGGGCGGACCGTCTTTTCAGCAGCAGCTCGCGTACATTTTCCTGTTTTTCGTTGACGATCACCTGTTGTGCCAATACCGCTTTATAGTTCTCGTTTACGTTGATGCCAGGGGTATAAAAGTTGGCCCTTACTTCAAGGTAGCGGGCCGTTTGGAGGATACAATCGCCCAGCGCCTGCTGCACATTAAGATAAGGGCGGATCTGCCAGAGGATAAGCGCCAGTACAGCATACCAGATGCTGCCCAGCAGCACCATGGAAGCATGCAGCAGGGTGAGTTGCGGGGTCAGCTGCGTTTCACCCAATATAGACACCAGTACCAGCAGGCAGCCGGTACCAATGTTGCCACCACGGTTGCCATACACCAGCAGCATGGCAAACATAAAACAACAGATCCCTATCCACAGGGCCATCGGGATGGCATAGGGGATCAGCAGTCCCGTACCCAGCGCGGTGAAGAAGATCAGGATGGTACTGATGATAAGGCCATTCCGTTTATGCACAATGGTACCAGGTACATCGCTGAGAGCCGTACACAGGGCGCCCATCGATACCGCGATGCCCAGGTCCAGCATATCAAACCAGGCGAATACCAGCGAAGGTACTACCACACTGATCGTGGTACGCATACCGTTGCTGAAATGATAACTGTAAAGAAAATTTTTGATATTGTTGATCTGCTGTTCTGTACGCAAACGTCAATGGGTTTTTGATGGCGCAAAGATAAGCGGATTTTGTCTGACTCAGGATTATGATGATTTTGTTGATTACGAGAATTTTGTCTGACTCGCTGATTACCCTGAATTTTTTTTACCTGCGTTTTGTTGTTGTAAGCGGATTTTGTCTTGGAACACTGATTACGCTGATTATGATGATTACCGGAGTTTTTATATTGCATTATATTATTATATCATATTAAATGACATCAACTTGATGCAGGGTTCAGAAAAATATATCAGGTAAATCAGCGAAATCAGGGTAATCAGCGAGTCAGACAAAATCCGCGTAATTTTCTAACAGTGAATTAAATTGTAATTGTTCTTTTTACTATATTTATAACCAGTCTTTTAGACTTTAGTTGCGTGCTGCGGGCAGGGGCAAATGAGCAGTGATTGTGTATAAATAATTACTGTATATTATTGCATCTCACTTAAATTACTTTTTGATTCGGGTAAAATTATATCTTTGACGCCTTAAAAAACCTCGGAGTACGACGTGCGCTTAAAAACACTAGAAATTAAAGGCTTTAAAAGTTTTGCAGATAAAACCGTTTTGCAGTTCGACGAAGGCATCACTGGGGTGATTGGGCCAAATGGTTGCGGCAAAAGTAATATCATCGACTCCATCCGCTGGGTAATCGGCGAGCACAAAATCAGCAACCTCCGCTCTGATAACCAGGCAGGACTTGTGTTCAACGGTTCCAAAAGCCGCTCCGCAAGCGGTATGGCGGAGGTTAGTCTCACTTTCGAGAATACGAAAAACGTACTACCCACCGAATTTACCACGGTGACGATTACACGTAAGTTTTATAAGAACGGCGACAGCGAGTACCGTCTCAACGACGTGGCCTGCCGCCTGAAGGATATCCATAACCTGTTCATGGACACGGGCGTAAGTACCGATTCCTATGCTATCATTGAGCTGGGCATGGTGGATGATATCATCAAAGACAAAGAAAACAGCCGTCGCCGTATGCTGGAGCAGGCAGCCGGCATCTCCATCTATAAAACCCGGAAAAAAGAAGCCAAATCCAAACTGGACGCCACTGAAGGTGACCTGAACCGTATTGAGGACCTGCTGTTTGAAATCAATAACAACCTCAAAACACTGGAAAGCCAGGCCCGTAAGGCGGAACGCTTCTACGAGGTGAAAAAGGAATACCGCGAAATCAGCATAGAGCTGGCGAAAGCCGCCCTGGAAGGCTTTAACGTTACTTTCAAAGAACTGTCGGACACCCAGCAGAATGAAAGCGACCGCAAACTGGCGCTGGAAACAGAGATCCTCAGCGCAGAAGCAGCCGTGGAACAGGATAAACTGCATTTCGTGGCAAAGGAAAGGGAGCTGCAAACCATGCAGAAATCCTTTAATGAACTGGTATCCACCATCCGCACCAAAGAAAATGATAAGAACCTCGCTACGCAGCAGCTCACGTATCTGCGCGAGCGGGAAAAAAATATCAGCGACTTCCTCAATAATGCAGAAGGACAACTGCAGGGACTAACCACCTCTATTGAATTTACCGAGAAACAGGTGGAAGAGGAAGGGGAAGTGTTTGAAACAATGGCAGACGAACTGGACACCCTCCGCGATATGGTAGAGGAAAAGAAGGAACGCTTCCATCAAAAGAAACAAGCCCTCGAAACCCTGCGCAACGATCAGCAACGCTGGCAGCGCCAGCAGTTTGAGGCGGAAAAGAAAGTAGCCGTGGCCGATACTTCCGTAATGAACCTGCAACGCAGTATGCAGCAACTCCAGGAAGAAAAAGCCAGTCGCCAGCAACAGATCGCCCAGCTGGAAACAGAAAAAGAGGCGCTGCAGCAAACACTGACCGGTAGCAAAACGGAACTGGAAAACATGGTCCGTTTCCAGGAAGAAACCAAAAGTAAAATCCTCGCCACCCAATCCGATATAGAAGGGCTACGTGATAAACTGGTGGATGAAAACCGTACCCTCGATGCCAAAAAGAACGAGTTCGACCTGCTCAAATCGCTGGTCGACAGCCTGGAAGGCTATCCCGAGAGTATCAAATTCCTCAAGAAAAATCCCGACTGGAACAATAATGCCCCCATCCTCAGCGATATCTTTTTCTGTAAGGAAGAATACCGCACCTGCGTGGAAAACCTGCTGGAACCTTACCTGAGCTACTACGTGGTAAATAATGTGCAGGAAGCGGTACAGGCCATCCAACTGCTCGACAGTAACAAAAAAGGAAAGGCTAATTTCTTTATCCTCGATCAGTTCCGTACAGATTATTCACCGCTGTTGGCGCCAGCTGGCACTATCCCGGCGCTGGAAGTAGTGGAGATCGAGGAAAAATACAGGGGGCTTGGACATCATCTCCTGGGCAAAGTGTTTATCGGGGAAGACCTTACAAGACTGGAATTCAGCCAGATAGCAGACGAAAGAATGTTGCTGGTGGAAAAATCCGGTCGTATGCATCGCGGCAAATATAATATCAGCGGAGGTTCTGTAGGATTATTCGAAGGCAAGAAACTGGGCCGGGCCAAGAACCTCGAAAAACTGGAAACAGAAATCAAAGACCTGGAAAGTGTGGTAGGCGGCCTGAAAGTTGCACTGCAAAGCAAACACGACGAAGTATTAGGCTATAACAGCCAGTTAAATGAAAATAATATCAATACTGCGCGGGAAAAGGTAAACCAGCTGAGCAACCAGCTGTTTGGCCTGCAGAACAGGATTGAAAACTTCCATCACCTGATTGAAGCCGGCGACAAACGCCTGGAGGAAATGCAGCAATCGCTGGAAACCAACCAGGAAAGTATTTCCGGCGTAAAAGATGAACTGGAAAGCCTGAATGAAAGGGTGAATGAACTGCAGGATAGCATCGCTGATGCCGACAGAACGGCCCAGGAAGCAGAACAGCAGTTTAATATGGCTACGGTGCAGTTCAATAACCAGAACCTGCAACATACCCGTCAGCAAAGTAAAGTACAGGCCCTCAAACAGGAACTGGAATTTAAACGCAAACAACTGGCAGACCTGCATGTGCAGATCACCAGCAACAAATCGCAACTGGAAGACGCAGTGGCGAATATTGCCGCTGCGGTAGATAAACTCAGTCATGCAGATGATGGCCTCGTGGAATTGTTCCGCCAGCGTGAAGAAGAAGAAAAAGCCCTCAACGAAAAAGACCAGGAATACTACAACTTCCGTAACCACCTGCAGGAACTGGAAACCACGCTGAGAACGAAACAGCGCGCCAAACAGGAACTGGAACAGCAACTGAATACCATCAAGGATAAAGTGAACGAACTGAAACTGCAGCTTACCTCCATGAAGGAAAGGCTCAGCGTGGAGTTTAAGGTGAACCTCGATGAAATCATTGATGAACAGCGCAGCTCCGAGCTGTCGGTGGAAGAACTGACCGGCAGTGCCGAGCGATTGAAAAAGCGCATGGAAAATATGGGGGAAATTAACCCTACCGCGATTGAAGCTTACCAGGAAATGAAGAAACGTTACGAATTCATCCTGGAGCAGAAAACGGATCTTGTTAATGCGAAAGACTCGCTGCTGGCTACTATACAGGAAGTGGAGTCAACCGCTAACCAGAAATTCCTGGATACTTTTAACCAGGTAAAAGAGAACTTTATCCGGGTGTTTAAAGCATTGTTTACGGAAGAAGATCAGTGCGATATGATCCTGAGTGATCCGGAAAACCTGGCAGACACCGGTATTGAAATTATCGCGAAGCCAAAAGGTAAGCGCCCGGCGGCTATTACACAGTTATCCGGCGGTGAAAAAACACTCACGGCTACGGCATTGCTGTTTGCTATTTACCTGATCAAACCGGCGCCATTCTGTATCCTGGATGAGGTGGATGCCCCGTTGGATGATGCCAATGTGGGTAAATTTACCAACATGATCAGGAAGTTTTCCGATAATTCACAATTTATTATTGTAACACACAACAAACAAACAATGGCCGCTGTAGACGTGATCTATGGCGTAACCATGCAGGAACCGGGTGTAAGCAAACTGGTTCCGGTAGATTTCAGGAGTTTAAACTAGCCACCTGGTTTGGTTGTTGTAAAGAGAGTTCATTACTTTTATTCTTTATTCTAAAAAAATAAAAAAACGTAAACACTATGGGCGCATGGGGCACCAGGAATTTTGAAAATGATGGATCACAGGATTGGATTTTTGACCTGATCGATAATAAAGACGGTGGTTTGGTGGCTGATACGTTGGCGCGTATCATCAATAACATCGAAACACTGGAAGTTTCGGATTGCGAAGAGGCACTGGCCGCTGCAGAACTGGTGGCAGCATTGGTTGGTCGCCCCAGTGAAGATTTTCCCGAAGATCCGCTGGATCAGCTGGATGTGCTGAACCTCATCGGTACACGCGCACTCAGGAACCAGGCAATTGCCGCTGTAAACAAAATTGTAGCTGCTTCCGAAATGAAGAATTATTGGGAAGAAGCAGGGCAGGGCCAGGAATGGGCTGCTGTACAGGCGGGTCTTGTGAAGCGTTTGGAGTAACGCCTTCAGCGTGCGGATTTTGTCTGACCCGGGATTACGCTGATTATACTGATTAGTTTGATTTTATTTTTGCATTTTGCTTATAATATTAAGGGAGATGTAAGTGGGTATCCACTTATATCTCCCTTAATTATTTATAAGCGGATTTTGTCTTGGAACACTGATTACGCTGATTATACTGATTAGTTTGATTTTATTTTTTGAATTTGAAATAATTAAGGGAGATAAAAAGCGGGTATCCGCTTATATCTCCCTTAGTTACTTTAAATCAGATATTTAGTAAAACTATCCTGATCCTGTACAACAACAAAACACAAGTTAGAACTCCTGTAATCATTATAATCAGCGTAATCAGTGTTCCAAGACAAAATCCGCAAACGCCGAAGGCGTTTAAATCAATATCCCCGCGATGGAAGCGGACATATAAGACGCCAGTGTGCCGCACAGTAAGGCTTTCAGCCCCAGCTTGGCAAGGTCGGACCGCCTGTCGGGCGCCAGCTCCCCAATGCCGCCGATCTGCATACCTACGCTGCTGAAGTTGGCAAAGCCGGCAATGGCAATGGTAACAATGGCAATGCCTTTTGAGGTTAGCACCGGAACGGTTTTATCAGTAAGACTTTTAAATGCCACAAATTCGTTGATGGTAAGTTTCTGTCCCAGCAGAGTAGCAACGTTCTGTACATCTCCCTGTGGCACGCCCATAGCCCAGGCCATTGGCATAAACACCTTTCCGAAGATCCAGTCGAGGCTGAGATTGAAATTGGGATTGAAAATGTGACCAATATGGATCAGGATCCAATCGATCAGCGCAATGAAAGCAATAAACCCGATCAACATGGCAATTACGTTCATGGCTATCTTAAAACCATCGCCCGCGCCGTGTGAAATGGCGTCTATTACATTGGTATAATTACTCTTTACTTCCATTTTAACGCGGCCCATGGTCACACTTTCTTCCGTTTCCGGGAAAACGATCTTGGAGATCACCAGTGCGCCCGGCGCCGCCATGAGACTGGCCGTGATGAGGAAGGGAGCAATATGCAATCCTGCCTGTAATCCCATGTTCACATATACCACCAGGATACCGCCGGCAATACAGGCCAGGCTTCCGCTCATAGAAGCCAGGATCTCGCTCCTGGTCATACTTGATAAGTACGGGCGAATCATTACCTGCGCTTCTACCTGGCCTACAAATGCGCTCGCCACATTGCTCAGCGCTTCCGCACCGCTAACACGCATCACATAATTCATAGCCCTGGCAATCACCGCCACTACGCGCTGCATGACGCCATAGTGATATAAAACCGCTACCAGCACACATACCAGGATGATGGTGGCCGTTACGTTAAAGGCAAATACAAAACCGCCGGCAGCGTAATCCTTTAATCCCGTACCATCGGGCTGGGACACGCCAATACCACCATACACAAAGGCCGCACCTTTACGGGCAAAGGCTTCCAGCTTCCCCATTGCATCTCCTACCCGCTGGAAGAACCAGGTAATAGGGGGCACCTTAAATACCAGTAAACCGATCAATACCTGTAAGCCAATACCGCTGAATACCAGCCTGTAATTGATCTTACTTCTGTTGTTGGAAAACAGAAAGGCTATACCCAAAATAAGTACAATGCCTATGATGCCCTGAAAGCGTTCCATAAATGCAAATAAATCGTAAAATGTATGCAATGAAGCGACGAAGATAAGTTTTTTTAACGTGGTGCAGATAGTTGATCTTTCACTCATATAATTTTTCGGGAAAAATATATTTAGAAATGTATTTTTATTGCTTTCGCAATCGAATGATAAACCAAATGCAGCGTATTCATTTTCGTTTAGCCACCACGTTATGCCTGGCTCTATTTGCCTGTGGACAAGGGAATCAGCCCAAAGACGGCGACAAGCACAAAAGAGACTCTATTGCCATGCGGGAGCAGTTTGCCAACTCGCCCGTACTGGATGCCAAAGCAGCCATTGGCCAGATGCAGGTCGATAAAGGACTGGAAGTACAACTGGTAGCCGCGGAACCCATGGTGGTGGCGCCTGTGGCCATGTCGTTCGATGAGCGCGGGCGCATGTGGGTAGTGGAAATGACCGGTTTTATGCCCGATACCGCCGGCACCGGGGAAGATAAACCGGATGGAAAAATAGTGATCCTGGAAGATACCAACCGTGATGGGGTGATGGATAAACGAACCGTTTTCCTTGATTCACTGGTACTGCCAAGAGCCATATGCCTGATAGAGAACGGCGTGCTGGTGGCTACCCCTCCGCAGCTGTGGTTTATAGAAAATAATGGTGATAAGCCCGGGAAGAAAACCCTGGTGGATGATCAATACGCCGCCGGCGGAAACGTGGAGCACCAGCCCAATGGCCTGCTGCGCGCGATGGATAACTGGATCTACAACGCGAAATCGGATAGGCGTTACCGTAAGGAAGGGAATAAATGGCTCAAAGAACCTACTCATTTCCGGGGCCAATGGGGCATTACCCAGGATGATCACGGCCGCCTTTATTATAATAACAACTCCGAAAACCTCCTGGGCGATTACTTTCCCCCTGGTTTGGGCGGCACTAATCCCCAGCAGAATAGTGCAGCGGGCTTCGATCAGAAAATAGTGCCCGATAACCGCACTTATCCCGCTCATCCCACGCCCGGCGTAAACCGGGGTTACCAGAAAGGCACGCTGGATGATAGCCTGCGACTGGTGAATTTCACGGCGGCCTGCGGCCCTGTGATCTATCGCGGTAACCTGCTGCCGGCTGCTTATGCTGGCAATGCGTTTGTAGCAGAGCCCTCCGCCAACCTGATCAAAAGGAATATTTTGTCAGACAGCAGTTATATCGTAAAAGGTGTGCAGGCCTATAAAGGAAAGGAGTTCCTTGCCAGTACCGATGAGCGTTTCCGCCCGGTAGACCTGCGCACGGGGCCTGACGGGGCATTGTATATTGCCGATATGTACCGCGGCATCCTGCAGCATAAAACCTACCTTACTGAATACCTGAAGAATGAAATAAAGATGCGTAACCTTACGCTGCCACTGAACTGCGGCCGTATTTACCGGATCATTCCAACCGGTAGCAAGCCCCAGCCGGTAACGTTTGAACTTACGCCTGCTTTCCTCGGTAAAATGCTGGGTAATGAAAATGGTATTTTGAGAGATAAAGCGCAGCAACTCATCATTGATCAGCACTTAACAGCCATGGCTCCTGAACTGAGGACCATGCTTAAAGACGCCGCCCATCCGCTCACCCGGATACATGCCCTCTGGACCCTGGAAGGGCTGCACAGCCTCACTGCAGAAGACATCAGCTGGATCTGGCAGCAACCTGATGCCGGTTTGAAAATGCAGGGACTGGCGGCATTGCCCTCCGTATTGAACAGCAACAGTATCAAGGCAACGGTAGCAGCGCTCGACTCTTTGTCAAACAACCCTTACCTGGCGCCGGCGGTAACTTATATATTACCGGCAATAGGAAAACTGGATAAAGCAGCCGCCACCCGCCTGGAAGACAAAATGATAAAATCGTATGCGCCTGACCGTTATGTGGCGGCCGCGCTGGTAAACAACGCCACCAACAGGGAAGAAGCGTTGCTCAAACAGGTAATTGCCTGGAACCCGGATACCGCATTGGTATTGCGCCGCCAGCTGCAACAGGTGCTGAAGAACATGGACAGTAAAGCCAACGCCAAAAAGATGGAAGCTTTGCGGAAAGAACTGCCAAGAGGGTATAAGATCTTCAATACCGTATGTCAAACCTGTCATGGTAAAAGCGGGGAAGGCATTGCCTCCATGGCGCCGCCGCTGAATGAAAGCAACTGGGTAAACGGTAATAAGAAAGCATTCATATCTATCGTATTATTCGGCCTCACCGGGCCGGTGGAAGTGCACGGAAAAATGTACAAGGCGCCGGAAATAAACGGCGATATGCCGGGCATCGGCGCCAGTGATGAATTCAGCGATGCAGATATTGCACAGTTGCTCACGTTCCTGCGCAGCGCCTGGAAAAATAAAGCCGATAAAGTAACCGCTGCTGATATCCAGCAGGTGAGAAAGCTGTACAATGGCCGCCAGAAGCCTTTCACCGCGGGTGAACTGGCGAATTAACCTTTTGTTGTGAATAAATGCCTTATATTTGCCGGATACAATTATTCATTAATTGCATCCGGCAAATTACATATTACCCTTACTCAATACACCCCGTGCTTCCAAATGCACGAGCGGGTTCCTTTTGCCGTTCTTATCCTGCCCCAAAGACTTCAACAATTAAGCCCGGGCAACTTTTAGCATATAAAGTGTTGTACCCGGGGGAATAACTGCATCTGCGTAGTTTTATTCCATTAGTATTTCCAAAACAATCTTATAAAATCAGTTTTATGAATCATCGGATCGCACGGTGGGCAATTCCGGCCGCCCTGTACAGGCGTGTAACCAGAACGGATATACGATCTTATGAAGAAATATATACCCCGGATCATAACAGCAAAGCAGGCGCGTTGCTGTACCCGGGGCCATCTGTAAACAACTGACTTAAAACCCGGTTATCATGAAAAAGAAACAGATCATTGTGTCCCAACATGATTACGAAATCCTTAAAACCCTGTGCTATCACGCACCGGGGACGGACAAACTGAGAGAAGAGCTTGACAGGGCCACTATCAGGAAAGGTAAGGTACCTGCCGATGTGGTGCAGGTAAACTCTACCCTGCGGTTCAGGGATGAGCGTAGTGGGGCTATCAGAAACGTACAGCTGGTATTGCCGGCTGCCAGCAATTTACAGCTGGGCAAATTATCGGTCCTTTCTCCCATAGGCACGGCCTTGCTGGGCTACAGCACCGGTGATGTAATAGATTGGGAAGTGCCTGCGGGAAAAACGCAGCTGCACATACTGGATGTGATAAATACGACAATTGGCGTATAAAAGAGGCTATTAGTGTTAGCGATCAAATATGTATCATAGAGCAAAAAAGCCCTGGCGTCTGCCAGGGCTTCCTTTTTATTGGTAAGTTATCTTATCGCCGTATTTGATATGATATTTATCGGAGAAGCCACCGTTCACTTCCAGCACATATTTCGCTTTTTTGAAGGAAGGAAGGCTTTCTTCCGAAAGGGGAGTCGCATATTTCTGGATAGACACGATTTCCATATTATCTGCTATATAGATAATATCAAGGGAGATGTAGGTATTTTTCATCCAGAACGCGCGTTCTTCCATATCAGGGAAAATAAAAAGCATGCCCTGGTCGTCTGTCATGGATTTACGGTACATTAACCCGTCGGCCCGCTGCTCATCGGTTTGCGCCAGCTGGATATCGATTTTCCGCAGGGTATCAGCACCGGTTTTGGAAACGAATGCCAGGGTGCCCTGCTTTTTGAATTCAATACCGTTGGAGGTTTCACCAGTAACTTCTGTAGTGGCCGTAGCAGCTGTTCCTGTATCGGAGGCAGCGGAACCGTTATTGTTATTACTGTTGTTCTGGTGACAGCCGGCTGCATACAAACTGGCTATCAATATACATTTCAGGTGTAATTGCATAAGCAGTGATCCTATTTAGTGAGCAGTTCTTCGTCTGAAAAAACCACATCTGTATAATCCCTGATCTCGTTGTATACGGTATCCCTTTCCACGGGTTTTCTGCCGGCCTGTTTGATGAGCATGGTCAGCTGGGCGGTGTTCATGGAAGGGTTCTGTTCCTCAGCACCGGCCATAGAGTATATTTTGGTAGTATCATCTATGGTGCCGTCCAGGTCGTTCACGCCGAAAGACAGGGTCAGTTGCGCGGTGTTTCTTCCCAGCATCGGCCAGTAGGCTTTCAGGTGGGGGAAGTTATCCATGTATAAACGTGCAATGGCGTACAGTCGCAGATCTTCCACGATGGAAGTTTCCGGGATATTGGACATATCATTGCCTTTATTGCGGAATTTAAGCGGGATAAAAGTATTGAAGCCACCGGTTTCGTCCTGCAGGGTACGCAGGCGTTCCATATGATCTATGCGGTCGGCAAAGGATTCTATATGGCCATACAGCATGGTAGCGTTGGTATGCATGCCGCGGTTGTGGGCTGCTTTATGAATGGCCAGCCATCCTTCGGCATCTACTTTATCGTGGCATATTTTAGCGCGCACTTCGGGGGCAAATATTTCAGCGCCGCCGCCTGGCATGGATTGGAGGCCGGCTTCGTTGAGTATGCGCATCCCTTCTTCTATGCTTACCTTGGCTTTGCGGAACATGTAATCCAGTTCCACGGCGGTAAATCCTTTGATGTGGAGATCCGGTCGGTGTGCCTTTATTTTGCGGATCAGTTCCACGAAAAAGTCGAGCTGCATTTTAGGATGTACGCCGCCAACAATATGTACTTCTGTAACGGGTTGGTTATCGTACTTCTTAACAATGTCCATCATCTGGTCTATACTCAGTTCCCATCCGTCTTCCCTGTTTTTATACAAACGGGAATAGGAGCAGAAATGGCAGGTAAATACACAAACGTTGGTCGGCTCAATATGGAAATTCCGGTTGAAGTAAGTCTTGTCGCCATGCATCCGTTCCCGTACCAGGTTGGCTAATGCACCTACAAAGCCGATATCGCCTTTTTCAAATAAGGTCAGTCCCTCTGCGGGTGTAATTCTTTCCTGTTGGAGGATCTTTTCTGCAATACGCTTTAAAGCTGCGTCCAGGTTGGGTTGCTGAAGGAGCGTCTGAATAGCCGGATAATCTTGTCTCATCGTCATCTTACTTTCATTAATTTAATGGTGTTGGCCCTGTTCCTGTAAATTAATTTTACAAAATAAACACCATTTGGCTCATTTACCAAATTAAAGGTCAGCCGGTTGCCTGCACCGATGGCAGCTGCCGGGCGGCTCATAATAAACTGTCCCTGTATATTGTAAACAGACACCTGCAACAGGTCTTCCGGCACTTCCAGGAAAGTGATCCAGACAACGCCGGTGGTAGGGTTTGGATTTACCAGTATTCCTTTTTCACGGAGTACCTGGTTAACCGGCTTTGTAACAATGTTAATATTATCAATATAAATGTTATTCTCTGAATTTGAAATATTTCTGAAGGCTACCTGGAACTTTCCTTTATGACTAACAGCAGTTAGATCCACAGAATCCCGGCGCCATTCCGTAGCAGTGGGAGTGAACTCTGTTTGTATGGCAGTGGGGCGTGTGATGAGGTTCGGGCCCCATTTGGAATAGAGGACCTGGCCTGTTTCGCGGCAATCGCTGGTAACAAGTACCTGCAGGGTATCCCATGCATTCCCGGTGGAGGCAGGGTCGGTAAATACGGCGGCAGCCACATCAAAGAAGAGGAATACAGAATCAGCGCCCTGCGGATCAATAACAGGCGTAATGAGATCGTCTGTCTGGTCGTTGGTATTGTATCCAAGGTTGCGTACCAGGGCTGAGGCGCTGCTGTTCCTGCCTACATTACGGATACGCTCCCAGGTGAAGCTGCGGTCGGGGTTATAGAGGTCCCAGCCCGGCGGCGGGAAGCTGTCGTTTTCAAAACCTTCTTCAAAAGGCAATATAGCTTCTGCGTCATAACGGAAACTGATATTTGCAGTATCGTTGCTAATGTTGCCATCGGGTTGCCCGTTGGGCGACTGCGTATATGCTTTTAGGTTATAGTTGCCTATGGCCACATTGGAGGATGGCAGTGTAACGGAGGTTTGCTGTAAGCTGGCCAGGGAGCCTGTCCAATCGTAACCGGTAAGGGCGCCGCTGTTCACCTGGTACCAGATCTTCACAGCGGTGAGGGTATTGGCGCCGCGGTTGCGCAGGGTAACCACCGGCGTAATATGGTTATCACATATTTTGCCGTCGGGCGCACTAATGCTTAGCAGAGAGGCGTCGTTATCAGCCATGGAAGGGGCTACACAGCCGTTGGAGGTGATCAGGCTGGCGGTAATATTTTCCAGTACAAAGCGCATACGGTTTACCTGACCCGCGGTGAAAAGATGCATGCAGGCGTCGTCGGTATAATCCATATAGTTCATGAACATGATACCGGGTGCGGTGCGGGTGCAGTTATCGAGCCGGGGAAAAGTGGGGCATCCGTAGGTATTATCTCCCTGTGGGGGCGTATCGGTGATGCCATCGTCAATATCGCAGGTGCCGTTATCATCTCCCCAAATATGTTTTAAACCAAAATAGTGGCCTATTTCGTGGGTAGCGGTTCTGCCGAGGTTATAGGTACCGCTCACGCTGCCGGTGGTGCCAAAAGCGGTGTATTGTACCACCACGCCCTCCTGTTCTACCGGGTAGCCGGTGCCCGGAGGGGCAGCTACGCCAAGATAATTGCCGGAAAGACGGGTAACCCAGATATTGAGGTATTTGCTGTGATCCCAGGCATCGGAGCCGCCGGTATTGTTGTATTTGGCGTCGGCAGCGGCATTGCTGATGGAGAAGCTCTGGCCGGCGGCTGTTTGTACTCTTACAATGCCGCTGGTAGGCTCGTCGCCGGGTGTTCTTTGCGCCAGGCAGAAGTTAATGTGGCTGTTACCTATGATTGACTGCCATACAGCGGGTACCTGGGAAATATCGGGGTTCAGGGCGTTATAATCGCGGTTCAATACCTCTATTTGTGTGGCTACCTGTGCATCTGTTACCAGCGCAGGGTTATCCAGCACTATATGTACCACTACCGGAATAGTGACGGTTTGCGGGACGGCTTCCACGCGAGCGCGGAGCTGCTGCCGTTGCTGGCCCTGCATCATCCGGGCTTCGTTATCCACTATAATTTTCTGAAGGGAAGGAATTACTTTTACCCGCTGTTGTAATGCTTCGGCGGTGCCGCATTTACGCTGGGCGATAGCGGTGACGCAGTAAAAAAAGGTAACCAGGGCAAGGAAATAGTGACGCAAAAAAGTAGATTTTGGCTTGAAGATACGCGAAAAATCGCCTTCGGCGATGCGAATTTTGTCTGACTCAGGATTACGCTGATTATACTGATTACTTTGATTTTATCTTAAAAATCTGGATAAGTATTAAGTAAGATACAAGCTTTTATCTTCCTTAATTATTTTTTAGAAAAGCTAAAAGCAACAAAACGTCCAATAAAAATCAGAGTAATCAGTATAATCAGCGTAATCCTGCTCCAAGACAATTTCATCGCCGAAGGCGAAAAAAAAAGCGCCCCGGAACAACCCGGAGCGCTTTCAAAACTCAGTTTTTATAAAAATTACATATTGGCCTGTATTTTTTTATCCAGTACGGATTTAGGCACAGCGCCTACCTGTTTGTCAACAACCTGGCCGCCTTTTACGAAAAGGATAGCAGGGATACTGGTGATACCGTAATTTACAGACAGTTGTGGGTTTTGATCCACGTTAACTTTTCCGATATTTACTTTACCTGCGTAATCTTTAGACAGTTCCTCAATTACGGGACCGATAGCGCGACAAGGGCCACACCATTCTGCCCAGAAGTCAATAACAGTTAATTTATCGGAATTCAGAACTTCCGTTTCAAAGTTCGCATCAGTGATTTCTAAAGCCATATTCTTTGATTTTAAAATGTTTTATTTAACGATTGTTTTGATTTTTATGATTTGTATTATTACGATCAAATCTCGATCCGAGTGCAAATTACTGCATTTCTGACATCTTACTTATTGATTATCTCTATATACACATCGATATCCGGCTGTTTATGCAGGAAACCGGCCAACTCGTCATTCATCTCAATATTGCGGTTAAAAGTATGCAGTTTAGCCTGGGTTTGATCATCGCGGTCGGTCAGGTGCACATGCAGCACACTGTTGCCCGGGTAACGGTTGATGTTGTCTGCCAGGAAGTCGACTGTTTCCCGGTTAATGAACTTGGGCATAGTGTTCAGGAACACCTGTTTGGTATGGGTTTTCTTTACTTCCTGTAACAGCTGGATGCTGCTTACCTTGAACTCATACTCATTATCATTGAACCGTTTGGATTTGAAGCCACCGTTGATAAACAGGCAAAGGCCCGGTTTCAGGTAGGGGGCAAAGCGGATAAAATCTTCGCTCCACAGGGCAAATTCAAACTTACCGGTATAATCTTCTATGGTCATTACGCCAAATTGGCGGT
>NZ_DATCRD010000225.1:0-15414 GCF_036569185.1 Chitinophaga sp. | reverse complement strand
GAACTTGGAACCTGTAAAGCTACCGTGCTAAGTGTAACGGGGATCGGAAAACCTATTAAGGGAGACGAATCAAAACTAAGGGAATGGCTGGACACACATTACAGCAATACCGAAATCCAGTTAGTGGAGGATGAGCGTGTTAGCACCCGTTTGCTGGAATTTATGATCAGCAAAGAAAAAGTGTTTATTGTGATGGGAGCCTACGGACGAAGTATTTTATCTACCGTATTTGTCCCTAACCCTGCTTCATTGGTGGTAAAACTGGTAACGCGTCCGTTTTTTATTACTCATTATTAATTTATTAATACCCAAATTACTATGAAAAAGATAATTGCAGCAATAGATGCGCTTCAGTTTTCCCCGGAACAGGTGAAAGCATTTAAATATTTTGCGAAAGAGGCGCAAGGAGCCTTAACGGTGGTATGCCTGGACGATATTGTAAGCGAACTGACACCAACAGGTGTGATGTACCCTGGAGGCTATGCGTATAATTATGAGCAGATTACTGCGGAAAGCCGGGCAGCATTGGAATTCCGGCGCGACAATAACCTGAAGCAGCTTCATGAACTTTGTGACGATAGCAATGTGGAAATTGAAGTCCGCGAAACTGCAGGAATGCCGGCCATAAAGGTAATGACAGAAAGCCGGTTTGCCGATCTTCTCCTGATTAATAGCAATACTTCATTTGCCACCCTGTATGATACAGACCCGCCCCGGTTTGTAAAAGATCTGCTGGCAGATGCAGAATGCCCGGTTATGGTATTACCGGAAGTGATGTCGCCAATTAAGCAGATCATATTTTCCTATAATGGTACATATTCCTCTATGTATGCCATCAAACAGTTTACCCAGCTTTTTCCCGGATATTCCGATATGCCGGTAAAAGTGGTGTATGTAGCGGAGAATAGCAACCATACAATTCCCTGGGAGCCTAAACTTCGTGAGTATATGGATTTACATTATGATACGGTGGAGTACTCCATCCTGAATGGAGAACCGGCTACTGAATTCCTGGCGCTGCTGATTAACCGGAATGATTGCATTGTTACCTATGGGGCATATGGCAGAAGTGGGATATCCCGCTTTTTCCACCGCAGCGATGCAGACAACATTTTACGTACGGTTAATATCCCCGTATTCATTACTCATCCCTGATAAAACCTGTTTATGAAAGGTCTGATAATTTACAAAGGCAAATATGGAGCTACCCGCCAGTATGGACTTTGGTTGGGTGATGCGCTGGGATGGCCGGTTATCCCGGCCGGTTCAGAAACTACGCAACAGCTGCTGAATGCAGACTGTATCATCCTGGGCTCCAGTATCTATATCGGTAAGCTTCAATTACGCAAGTGGCTGAAGCAGCAGGAGAATTTAATTATCAGTAAACGCTTGTTTCTCTTCCTGGTATCAGGTACGCCTCTTTCCGATAAGGAAAAACTCCAGGGTTATCTTGACGCGAATATATCGAAGCCTTTGAGAAACAGGTGCCAGTGTTTCTTCCTGCCCGGGAAACTTGAGTTCAGTAAGCTCTCGTGGAAAGACAAACTCTTACTGACAATTGGTTCCAAATTAGCCGGCGCTAAATCGGATGATATATCCATGGAAGATTATAATGATGTTAAAAAGGAACACCTGGAAACGATCCTGAATGCTGTAGGGAAATTGAGAGAGGTAAATGTATGAGAAACGGCACTATATCCCTGGTAATCCTCCAGTTGTTTTCTCTTTGCGCAACTGCCCGTAGCGTGCATTCACCCGGCGATTCAGCCGCTGTTACTATTTTTTACAGCAGAATGCAGCAAAGAATAGTATGGTTAACACCCGGGAAGAAGAACAATTTACAGGTGCTGGCCCGTTTTTTCAGGCAGGCTCCCTGCCTGGGATTAGACGAACGGGATTACCAGGCGCAGTTTATTTATGCAATGGCGGAGGATTCCCTGGATATTTTACCCGGTGGCGCTACAATGGCGGCTGACCGGCGTATAACAATGGAAGCCCTCCGTTTCTTTTGTGATGTTGCTTATGGGCCTGTGAATAACCCGCTGGTAAGATATAACGGATTGGTCACGCTTTCGGACAGGTATTCCGGCATGCCCGGCCTGCTGGCCGATTATCTGCAGGCTGATAGTTTTGAGCTGTTTCTTCAACGGGTGGAGCCGGCCGATACTGCATATGTAGTATTAAAACAGGCTTTTGCTTATTTTCATGATGTACTTACGGATACTGGTTTTACAGAAACGCCGGTAGTGTCGTTAAAGGCTGATACCACAAATGTGGCTTTGATCAGCAGGCTGCGTCAGCTCGGTTTAAGTAATGGCGCAGCTGCCGGGGGCCTGAAAGGCGATATTATAAAGGCACAGGAAATGTTTAACGTATTGAGTGATGGAACGCTGCGCAGCGGCTTCCTTCATGAACTGAATATTCCATTTGCAGTGCGGCTGAAGCAATTAAGCGATGCTTTGAACCATGTCCGCTGGCTGAATGCTTATCGCCCCCATACAATGATTGTAGTAAATATTCCATCCACCGGGCTGGAACTATTTGTGGATAATAAGCGGATGTTATATTCCAGGGTTATTACCGGCAAAAAAAGCACTCCTACACCAACCCTGGCAAGCCGTATTACCGAAGTAATATTATATCCTTACTGGATGGTACCATACAGGATTGCCACCCGGGAACTGCTTCCCCATATAAAACGCGACAGGCATTACCTGGATAACAACCTGTTTGAAGTGCTTGACCGGAAAGGCAGGATAACCGATCCGGCAAGTATCAACTGGCAGTCTCTCAGTGTAAGTAATTTTCCCTACGTAATCCGTCAGAATACTGGTTGTGATAATTCCCTGGGGATTATAAAGCTGAATTTTTACAGTCCCTTTACCGTATACCTGCATGATACACCAGGTAAGAGCCTGTTTATGCTAAAGCAACGTTTTTTTAGTCATGGTTGCATCAGGGTGGAAGAAGCAGTTGCACTGGCCCGTCTGTTATTGGAAGATACCAGTGCCGGAAGAATGGACGCACTCATTAAAGATGGGCCGCGGCCGGATCAGAAGCCGGTGGTGATACCGGTGAAATCAACTGTATTGGTTTTCGTATTATATAATACAGCCTGGCCGGATGATGAGGGCAGAATCAGGTTTTGCGAAGATGTTTATAAAAAGTATTAATTATCTTTTTTCAGAAGCTTTATCTTATTCTTTTTAAATTGTTCAATTACTTCCCAGGTCCCTGTATTCAGGATATCATGTTTGTTGCATGCAGCTCTTCTTGCCACCCAAACTCCTAATTGCATAAAATCAAAATGTGGTAAGGTATGCGCATCTGTATCAATCACCAGTTTTACGCCCTTTTTTATTGCTGCTTTCACCAGCCGATCATTAAGGTCCAGCCGGTTAGGCCGTGCATTTATTTCCATGGCAGTGCCGGTAGTGGCGGCCTGTTCGAAAACCTCGTTCCAGTTAACCGGTGAGGGGATCCGTTTACCAATCAACCGTCCGCTGGGATGTCCTATGCAATGTACATATGGATTTTGACAAGCCTTTACGAGCCTGGAGGTATTATCATGGGAGAAGCGGCTATGGATAGAAGCAATTACCCAGTCGAACTGAGCCAGTTGCTCATCTGTCAGGCTTAAGCTGCCATCTTCCAGTATATCCACTTCAATTCCCCTCTTTATAAAGTTAAAGCCAAGTTGGTTATTGAGCCGGTCTATTTCCTGATGTTGCCTGCTGAAATTTTCGGGGTGTAATGCGCCTGTCGTTTTTTCATTGGAGGCATGATCTGTAATTACTATATATTGATAATGGGGAAAAACATGCAGTACGTAATGTGCAATATGCTCAATGCTTTCTTCGCCATCGCCCCAGTTGCTATGTACCTGCATATCTCCTTTTATCTCTCCGAATGTAGGGAGGGAAGAAAGGGAGTATTTTGCGGCGGTAATAATACTTTCTTCATCTTCCCTTAATTCCGGATCTCTATACGCCATTTTCAGCTGCCCGTAAATATCTTCTTCGGCTTCTACTGCTATGTTTTTTCCTGATTTTAAATCCGATAACCCGGTTGCACTGAAGAGGAACCCTTTTTCCCTGGCCTGGTTTTCCAGCCATTTATTATACCATACAGGTCCGGTATAATATAAAAGGGCAGCCGCATATCTTTTCTGATCAGTTAGCCGGATATCTACCTGCATGTGATTTTTTAACAGGAGGCTGACCCTATCCCTGCCTTCTGCAATGACCCTGGATACAACCGGGAGCCTGGTTAGTTTGTATACCAAATGTTTCCTCAGTGATGATTTTACCTGTAATAGCATATCTATATCGCCCACTGTATCTTTTTTTCTTCTCAGGCTGCCGGTGAGTGCAGCCTTTTCTACTTCGGGAAATTGCTTTACTGCGCGCAACATTTCTTCTCCCGCCAACAGCGCTTCCCATAGCTGGAAATGATTTTCCTTGGCCAGCTTCAAGGCGCGCCTGATATTTTCCACTTTTATTGCATTGAACCCTTTAAGGTCTGCCAGTTGCCCCGAATTAACAATCGTGCTGCACTCATTAATGTTATTTACCCCAAAATGCTCATGAATAGCTATAATATTGGCAGTGCTGATATCGCTGATTTCCAGCAGTTCGCCTAAAGCCTCCGGGAATTTTTTTACTGTATTTTTCATACTGATGGTTTTATAGATATTACTTCCGGTACGTTTTCAAGTAAAGCTGGTTCTATAGATTCCTGGCAGAGGTTTTCTACTTCTGCCATCGCCAGGTTCTTCCTGGGGGCAGCTATGCCGGATTCTTCCAGGTAGGACGGGTGCGCTGCCAGTGTTTTACAAAGTACAATCCCCCTTTCCAGTAGCCTGCTTTTTTCACCACGGCTAAGTGTAGTAAGGCAGGTTACCGGGTATAACCCTGCCTGGTCAATGATATCTTTCAGACCTTTTCCGATGGGATAATCCCACGACATGAGATGTAGTCCCATACAAGTTGCATATTGCACCGCGTCCGTTGAAAAGCGGGTATTGGTAATAAGCCATGCCTCACATTGTTGTTGCGCCTTTTGATGCGTGTTTTTCCATTGCCATTCGATATCCCGGAACCTGGATTCTACATAAAGCGGGATCTTTACATCGCAGAAGGTCCCCTGTTGATGATGATATTTGCATTCAATAATATTTGAGATATTATTTTTTACTGCCAGTATATCCACTTCATGTTTAACACAATGCCCTTCGAGTATCCCATTCGTAGTTGCCGTGAATTTTTCCTGGCGGAATAGTTCGGCCACATATTGTTCAAAGGGAAATCCTGATGGTCCCAGGTCAAATATGGCCTGTTTTAATTGATATCTTCCTGCTGCTGGTTTCGCTTTCTTTTTCAGCAAACTATAAGCAATTTTGTAAATCATACGGGTTGGTATACCGGGATATATTTGCTTGTATAACTCATCCAGTATTGTTTCTATTACATCAGGCTTTGCCCCTGATTTTCTCAGGGATTGTCTGATCTTTTCTGCAGAAAAAGGTACTGTTACCCCGGAGGCTTTAGTGACAAGTATTGAAGGTTGTTTTGCTCCCATGCGAATATTGGTTTGATAATAATAAAATTATAACTAAGCCTGCAGGGGATAAATGATAGTTATTAGTTGTTTACCTGATTATAATCACTTCCCCCTGTGAGTCGGATCATTTATTTCAACTTTTCCTGGTAATACCTTGGTATTCTAAATCAATGGTTATGGCAGGTTATTTTGATCACTATTCAGCTAAAGGAAATTATATACTGGGTGAATTGGCCATGGAGCTAAGAGATCATGACAATATATCGAGGGCTGCCGGGGTATTACGCTGTACGCTGCATACGTTGCGGCGGTGTTTAAGTATAGAGGAATCGCTTCATTTCATTTCCCAGCTGCCCCTGATCATCAAAGGAATGTATGTTGATGGCTGGAAAATAAGTCATAAAGAACGTATCAGGACCTGGGATGAGTTTCTGCTGGAATTATCTGATACCGGGGACTCGCCTGCGGATTTTAATGACCGGCAAAATGCAGCTATTGCAGTTGCAGCGGTATTTAGGGTGTTAATGGTGCATATTTCAGCAGGGGAGATGTCTGATGTGGTAGCGCAGCTGCCGGCCCCGTTAAGAAATGCACTTTTAAGCCTTATGTCCTGCGATTTTTAGGTAATAGTTAAACAGGGCATGGATCGCTTGTTTTCCGGCAAACTAAGTGCTGTTTTTTAAAGAGGAAGCTGGGGGGATTATCTTATCTTTATCCGCAAGTTATTATAAGCCCGAATGCCCATACTTTATCTACCCGGTATTATTATAAGCGGTTTTTTATCCTTTGTTCTACTTACCCAATCGCGTAAATCAGTAGCAGATTACATGCTTGCCTGCTGGTTTGCCACCTCCGCCATTATGCTGCAGCAAGACCTGCTGGGCCTCTCTACGGTTAGCCGGCAGATTTTGGCGCCGAACAGTGGTCATTATATCAACCAGGATCAACCGGAGGTGATTGAAGAGGCGGTGAAGGAAATGATGTTTACATCTCCCTCATATAAAGCCCGGATATGCCCACAGCCATATACACAGTTTGGATCAGGCCCCGGTACTTCACACCTTCATCCGGAAGAGTAGTCCGGATGAAGGTGTGAAGTAATTGATTTTTACCTAATTAAAAATATCTGCACTTTTTTTTAATCCCGCGTAGGTATCATCTCCTGTTCAGTATACTTCTATTATTATGAACTTACCCATTCACGTTATAGAAAAATACCTGCGCGGGGAAGCCAGCGAGGAGGAAACCCGGCTGGTAAACGACTGGTTCTATTCAGCAGATGCAACAGAAGATACTGCTGATGAAGCGCTGCTGGCATTAAGACAGCAGATAGGGAAAAGAATTTATAACCGCCTGGATAAAAGTATAGGTCAGACCATACATGAACAAAAACACCAGCGCTCCAGGGTGCTGAAAATTGCTGCGGCAGCTGCTGTAGTACTGGGTATTGGAACCTATTTCCTGGTGCAGCAAACCGGTATCTTCTCCAGGAAACCATTAATTGCCAAAACAACGGTAAAGAAAGGTGGGGCCGGAAATAATAAGGCAACGCTCATCCTGGCAAACGGGAAGGAAATAGAGCTGGATAGTACTGCCGATGGGCCTATCGACAGCAAAAGCGGGGTACAGATCATAAAGCCGGAAGATGGAGAGGTGGCCTATGTGCCCACACATGAACAGGAACAGTCGTCATCGGTGGCTTATAATACCATTATTACACCAAAGAGCGGGCAGTACTGCATTACATTGTCTGATGGAACAAAGGTTTGGCTCAATGCAGCATCGTCACTCCGGTACCCGGTAGCATTTAATGCAGGCAGCCGGGAAGTGGAATTATCGGGAGAAGGATATTTTGAAGTTGCCACTGTGCTTTCCGGGCAAGGCAACAAAGTGCCGTTTACGGTATCGGTTCGCAACACGGGCCTGCCCAACGCCATGAAGGTAAAAGTGCTGGGAACAAAGTTTAATGTGATGGCTTATAACGATGAAGCAGCTATTGAAACCACACTGCTGGAAGGAAAAGTAGAAACTGCCTATTCCGCCGGCAGCGCTTCGCTATCGCCAGGCTTACAGTCGACACTGGAAAAAAACAACCAGAAATTTAAAGTTACCAAAGCTGATATACAGCGGGCGCTTGCCTGGAAGAACGGGGAATTCCGGTTTAACCGGTTGGACATTAAAGGGATCATGCGACAAATTGCACGCTGGTATGATGTTTCAATAGAGTACAGGGGAAATACGGATAATATTTACCTGTCGGGTGTTTTTTCCAGGAAAAGTGAAGTAAGCCAGATGCTGGATATCCTGGAAGCTACTGGTACCGTGCATTATCAGCTGGAAGGAAATAAGATTATCGTATCAACCAAATAAGAATTCCATGTCAATGAATAGTACTTAAAATTCCGCGTACATGCAGATCCAAAAAAATCCGGAAGTGCGCTCACACTTCCGGATAAAAACATTTGGGTCCAAACAGCCTGTAACAATTTCACTTTACAACCATTTATCACCCAAACATTATAAAGATAATGAATCTTATTCCCATTTGGGGCAGATTTAAATATCTGTGGCCCTTCCATGCCTCGTTTTTTCCAGCCATGAAGTTAATTACTTGTTTTATTCTTGTTGCCACCTTCCAGGTGAATGCCAGCACCATGGCCCAAACAGTAACAATAAAAGGGGTGAACATGTCGCTGCCGGCTATATTTGAAAAGATCAAAGCGCAAACCGGTTATGCTTTTGTGTACCAGGACGACCTGCTTAAAAAAGCCGTACCGGTAACTATTAATGAGATCAATAAACCGTTGGAAGAAATACTTCTGCAGGTTTTCAAAAGCCAGCCATTTATTTATGAATTAAAATACAAAACAATTGTGGTCAGGGGAAAACCTGCCTCCGGGCCGGAAGCCAGGCAGGGCCGGTTTCTCCAGGCAACTGGAACCGTTTACAACAATATAGGGGAACCGCTGGTGGGCGCTACTGTGGTGATCAGAGGCACACAGACCTCCACTATCACCAACAACGCCGGCAAGTTTACCATAAAAGTGCCCGATGCCGGCGCCACCTTAGTGATCAGCTATGCCACTTATATTTCCCAGGAAATTCCTGTGCTCAGTACCACCCGTTTTCCTATTGATGTAGTGCTGCAACTCAACGCAAAAAGTATTGAAGAAGTAGTAGTGGTTGGATATGGCACGCAGAAACGAAAGTACCTCACCGGCTCCATCGCTTCTATTGGTCCCAGGGAACTCAGGCAAAGCCCCGTTGCCAATATCAGCAATGCACTGGCCGGCAGGTTACCCGGCCTCATCACCGTGCAGAATAGCGGTGAACCGGGGGCCGACGGGTCCAACCTCTTCATCAGGGGATTAAGCACTACGGGTAACAACAGCCCTATTGTACTGGTAGACGGGATCCAGCGCTCCTTTGGGGATATTGACCCCAACGAAGTGTCGGACATCAGTATTCTTAAAGATGCAGGTTCTACAGCTATTTACGGTATCAACGGCGCCAATGGCGTAATACTGGTTACTACCAAAAGAGGCACCACCTCCAAGCCCCGTATAAATGTAACCCTGCAAAACGGATGGCAAAGCCCTACCAGGTTACCGGAATATGCCGATTCATACGACGGGCTTACCATGTACCGCGAAGGACTGATCAACGACGGGCTGCCGGTGGCCATACAGTATACGGATTCAGTATTAAAGTATTACCGCGACAGAAGCAAGCCGGCTTACCAATACATCTATCCCAATGTAAACTGGATGGATGCTATGCTGAAGCCCTATTCCCTGATGCAGCAGGGTAATATTAACGTGACGGGCGGTAATGAATTCGCCAAATACTTTGTATCCATGGGATATTTAAGACAAAACGGCTTGTACCGGTATGAAGACCAGATCGAGGGATACAACATGCAGGCCATCACTAACAAGTATAATTTCCGTTCCAATATTGACCTGCAGATTTCAAAAGACCTCAGCATGGAACTGGGCCTGGGCGCTATTGTGCGCGACAGGAACTACCCCGGCGCCAATGCAAGCGATATTTTTAGTGCCATTAAATCAGCCCCCGCCTGGTGGTACCCGGTTACTAACCCGGATGGCAGTCCTGCTGCATTTAATACCGTGCCGGCCTCTCCATATGTGCAGTTAACCCAATCAGGCTACCAGCGGAATTTTGAAACGAACCTTCAATCAACCGCAGGCTTTAAATGGGACATGCATTATTTCCTGAAAGGGCTCAGCTCAAGGGTAAGGCTCTCCTTCGATAACACCAACTACCGGAATATGAAGCGGGGCCTTTCCAGGCGTACCTTCCTTTACAAGCTGTTGCCCGGTGTAATAGCTGATACAGTGACCGACCTGGCAAAAAGCGGTACCTACCAGGTAATAGAAAACGGGGATGGTACCCTGGGCTATGACGTAAATGCCAACGGCAGCAGGCGTACCACGCTGGAAACTTACCTGAACTACGATAATACTTTTGGCCGGCATACCATACAGGCCATGGTGCTTTACACCCAATCCTCCTTTTTTGACGGAGTAGGCGGTGGAATAGGCAATGCCATTCCGGGGCTTCCTTACAAAAACCAGGGCGTTGTAGGAAGGGTGATGTATAACTATGATAACCGCTATACCGTGCAATTCTCCGGCGCTTACAACGGTGCGGAGAACTTCCCTGCCGGTAAACGCTTTGGGTTTTTCCCCGCTGTTTCCGCAGGCTGGGATATAGCCAAAGAACAATTTATCCGCTCCGCTCCGGGCTTGTCGTTTGTAGACCAGGTAAAGATAAGAGGCTCTTATGGCATCACCGGAACCTATGCCCTGCCATCCGGCAGGTTCTCTTACCTGAGCCAGTGGAACCCTAATGATGCAGGTTACCAGTTTGGCGTAAACCGCGATGGTACAGGCTATGGCGGCGCCTATGAGCAGCGGATCCCCAACCCCAATCTTACCTGGGAAAAGGGCTACAAAACCGATGTGGGCCTGGATGTGGGATTATGGAACGGAGGATTGAACATGACCGTAGAATATTTCAGGGAGAAACGAAACGACATTCTTATTAACTCTGAACTGGTGCCAGCCACCGTAGGACTGTTGAACCAGCCCGCATTAAATGCCGCCATTGTTAATAAAAAGGGCATTGACCTGTCTGTTGAGCACCGGCATGAATTCGGGAAACAGGGCTATGCCGTTCGTGTCAACTACTCCTATGCCACCAACAAAATTGCCTACTATGCGCAGCCGGATTATAAAGGCAGGGAATGGCAGGCAAGAGCCGGCAGCGAAGTGGGGTCCATATACGGTTATACGGCCATCGGCTTTTTCAAAAGTGCGGATGATATTGCGAAAAGCCCTTCCCAATCTGTATTTGGAAACGTGCAGCCCGGCGATATCAAGTACAAGGACATTAACGGGGATGGTATCATTAACTCCCTTGATGCCGGTTACCTTCCGGGAAAGCGTAACCAGCCCACTTCTATCTTAGGGTTGAGCCTTTCTTACCACTACGCCGGCTTTGATGTGAGCGTATTATTCCAGGGCGCTTACGGTGGCTCGCTATTGGTGAACGGGTCTGGTATCTTTCCTTTTTCAAGATTTGCCGGTGTACTGGCCGAAGTTAAAGACAATCACTGGGTAGCTTCCAATCCTGACGGAGATTATAAATATCCGCGTCTGTCGTCGCAGGACAATACCAATAACCAGCAGAATTCCACTTTCTGGATCTACTCCAGCAATTACCTGCGCTTAAAAACAGTGGAGATAGGATATAATATTCCCCGGTACTGGCTTGGTAAGATAGGATTCAGTAATGCAAGGATCTTTGTAAATGGTATCAACCTCATTACCTGGGATAAACTGAAAATCTTTGATCCCGAAATATCGAATGGGGGCACCGGCACTTATCCGCAGCAGCGGGTAGTGAATGCGGGATTAACTTTTTCCTTTTAAAAAATGACCACGATCAGGCACTGGTTATCTGAACAAATTAAAATCAACAACAAATGATACGTAAAATATTATTCCACGGACTCATACTTCTCTGGGTAACCGCCATATCCTGTAAGAAGTATCTGGATGTTGTTCCCAAGGAAATTGTTACAGAAAAAGACATTTACGATAATATCAATACGGCGGAACGGGCCTGGGCCAATATGTATACGTCGTTAAACACAAGCACCACGAACATTTATTATAACACCGTGTTGGGCGCCTGTACAGATGAATGTAAAAATCACTGGGAAAATGTGCCGGAGCAGAAATTTAATTCCGGTGCATGGGGCCCTACTGATAACTCGCTGGACAATTGGGGATGGGCTTACCAGTTTATAAGAAGAGCAAATATCTTCCTGAAAAATATAGATAAAACCCCTATTCCCCAGGACAGGGCCGATTACTACAGCACCCGGATCCCGCAATACAAGGCGGAAGTACGTTTCCTGAGAGCTAAATTATATTTTGAGCTGCTCAGATCCTATGGTGCAATTCCACTGTTGGGAGATGATGTTACAGATGTAAGCGAAAGCATTCCCGAATCACTGAATACCAGGAAGCCGGTAGATGAGGTGGTGAATTATATTATAACAGAGCTGGACCAGGCAGCGCCGGTATTGCCCATCGATTATACAGATAACCCCGGTGAAACCGGGCGCATTACCCGTGGCGCAGCGATGGCGTTAAAGGCCATTACATTGGTATACGCAGCCAGCCCTTTGTTTAATGGCAACACCATGTACGCTGGTGTGAAAAATACAGACGGTGCACAGCTTTTCCCGCAAACCTATGATAAGGAGAAATGGAAGAAGGCTGCCGATGCAGCAAAGGCAGTACTGGATATGAATGTATATGCGCTGAACAATCCGAACCCATCGAACCCGATAGACAACTACGCACGCCTGTTCTACTCCCGCGAGTATAAGGAAACCATTTTGCCTTATTTAATGGGCTCCACCAGGGACCTGGATCAAACCATGCAGCCGAACGGCCAGGATGCGCAATCGGCCGGGGGAAATGGTAAATTCAGCGTATTCCAGGAGATGGTAGACGCATACGAAATGAATAACGGGTTGCCCATTACGGATGTCCATTCAGGTTATACCAAGGACGGTTTCTGGGATGGGCCGCTGTGGGATGGAAAAGCATACCGGCAGGCAACGAACGTTTCCAATATGTATAAAAACAGGGATCCCCGTTTCTATGCCAGCATCAATTTCCAATATACTTTCTGGGATTCCACCAACCACAGGCGCCCATTGAAATATGCCTACTTTGGCAACAATGGCGGGGCTTCCGACGGATGGCCCAAATCAGGTACCAATTGCGAAACCGGGTATAACTGGAGAAAATGGTGCGATCCGGGTGTAAACCTGAGAGGCGGAGGAAACGGTAACAGGAATTTCCCGGTAATACGGCTGGCCGAAATCTATCTTATTTATGCTGAAGCTATGAATGAATACCTGGACGCTCCCAGCCAGGAGGTGTACGATGCTGTTAATAAGGTAAGGGCCCGCGTATCAATGCCGGCATTACCGGTGAGCGGCACCAATGATAATACAAAAGTGGGAATGCGGAACCGGATCCGGAATGAATGGCGCGTGGAATTTGCTTTTGAAGGAAAACGCTTCTGGGATGTGCGCCGCTGGCTGATTGCTGAAAACGTAGATAACGGGGATGTGCATGGTATGAACGCCCGTCCTTCTTCAGCAGAGCTGCAGGCTACCGGTTTTGATCCGGGCAGCGAACAGGCGGGCCTCGCTGTGTTCTATAAACTTACTACCATACAACGCCGGGTATTTGCAGACAGGCATTACCTTATGCCAATTCCCCAATCGGAAATAGATAAGGGAGGCGGTAAACTGGTGCAGAACTTTGGCTGGTAAAGCCTGATAAAAAGCGCCGGTACTTTTGATGTACCGGCGCTTTTCCTTTTATCCTAAAAATGAAAAAAGCATATGCTTCAGCCTGAACTTTAAACGCTCGAGGGCTTTGTGGATTTGGTTGTCTACCGTTTTTTTGCTGATGTTCAGTGTTTGCGCGATCTCCTTCGAGGTCATTCCCTCTTCCCGGCTGTATTGAAAAATGAGCCTGCATTTTTCCGGCAGCTGGTCTATTTCCTTATATACAAGCTCCAGTATTTTCCTGTTATGTACCGCATCACTGATTTCGGGAACCAATTCCGGGTGGTTGTCCATTGCTGCATCCCGGGTATATTTCCGTGCGTAAGCCTTCTTCCTGATCTGGGTGAGCACCTGGTATTTGACAGCCGTTACCAGGTAGTTTTCAAACTGGCCTATCTCTACTTTTTCCCGGTTGTTCCACAAACTTAAAAATACATCGTGCACCACGTCTTCCGCCGCCACAGCATCTTTCAGGTGCTTATTGGCAACAATGAACAATTTCTCCCAATACCTTTTGTATAAATCGTTAAACAAATCTCTATCACCATTGGCTAAAAAAGTTGGTGATCCTTCAGACGTGGACATAAATGTAACAACCTATTTAATCAGGAATCGATATATTAATCTGGCTTTTAAAGAGATCTTCGGAATAGCACAAATATAGTAAATATATTCCGGCGTATTACCCCTGTAAGTGTTTTTAGCAAAGGGATTTTGGAAGATGAATAAGCCCCGGTAACGCCCGGGGCTTTCCTGTTTTTGAGATCTCCATATTTATACGATCTTAGCGCCATGCTTAAAGATTTCCAGATTGTGCCTGCTTTGCAGGCGTTGAATCAACACCAGGTACAGATAAAAATTCTTGAAAGTGAGGATGCTTTCATGGATATCATAGGAACGGAGGGGTATTTTTATGTGTATAAAGGCGACCTGCACCTGGAGGGCGACTTAATACTCGAGCCGGAACATCTCAACAAAATGCCCGATGGACGGCCCATGTCGGGGTTTATAGTGATTGGCCACCTGACCGTTGACGGCAGTGTGCTCAACGAAACAGGCGATTACGGCCCCGCCTTGTATGTAAACGGGAACCTTACCTGCCGCAACCTGTTGATTGGCGGATCTCCCGTGAGGGTGGAAGGCGATATCCGTGTGGAAGAAGTGATCATGCTGCACTACAACCACGGCTGGATGCAATGCGACCGTACCATTACCGCTCCTGTAATGATTGTGGAAGACTATCACCTGATGCCCTGCCGGAAGGAGATCAGCCGGTTTTATTATAACGACAACGATCCCGAAAGCCCCGAAGCGAATGAATGCAGTGAAACGGAAGACGGTGACCAGGTGATCTCTGAAAATCTGCGGGCATTGCTGAGCAATCCCATGACCACCAGCTTTGAAGAAATCCGCCGCGACCTCGCAGCGGGGGAAAGCATACTGCAACCCCGGGAAAGAACTGCTGAATACTGGCGCAATAAGGTACGCCGTAACTGGCGCGACCTGAAGCGGGTGCCCATGGAAATGCGCACCACCAACCTTTGTTATGAGGCCATGAGCTACTATATAGGGGCGCTGCAATATTTTCCACCTGGCGCCATCACCATGGAACTGGCCACCGCAGCAGCTGAGCGCGATGGGAAAGCGTTGCGTTACCTGCCGCCGGAGCTGATCACAAGGGAGCTGTGTTATGTTGCCGCCAGGCACGGTGCTGTATTACGGCTGGATATACCCGAGCAGTTTTATGAGCATGCACTGCTATGCACCGTAATTAAGGAAAATGACTGGCAGATGGAACATGTGCCCGTTGCTTTTATTACGGAAGATATGCTGGTGCTGTATGTGAAATCTGGTCGCGGTGCATGGCTGGACAGGTACTGCCAGCAATCGGGCGTATCCAAACAAAAAGTGCTGGAGCGGGTAATGGGAGATGACATAAAATATCTTGA
>NZ_DATCRD010000224.1:0-15187 GCF_036569185.1 Chitinophaga sp. | reverse complement strand
GTGCGAGGTGTTGAACCTGGACCCGAAAACGACCAAGCGCATTGTTTTCCATGAAATTACCAAACCTGCCATAGAAAACGCCGTACAACATCCGCGCAAGCTGGATATGGACCGGGTAAATGCGCAGCAGGCCCGCCGTATACTGGACCGTATCGTAGGTTTTGAGATCTCCCCGGTATTGTGGCGCAAAATGAGTATGCGCAATTCCCTCTCAGCCGGCCGTGTGCAATCTGTAGCGGTACGACTGATCGTGGAAAGGGAAAGAGAGATCAACACTTTCAACTCCGTGAGCACCTTTAAGGTGGAAGCCTGGTTCACCGGTAAGGATATTAATGGGAAGAGCATTTCCTTTAAAGCCGACGGCCCGGGTAAGTTCAAAACAGCAGAAGATGCGGAGAAATTCCTGCAGCAATGTGTTGGCGCCGCCTATACCGTAAAAGATATACAGGTAAAACCCGGCAAGAAATCGCCTGCAGCGCCGTTCACCACTTCCACCCTGCAACAGGAAGCCAGCCGTAAACTTGGCTACAGCGTTTCCAAAACCATGTTGCTGGCCCAGAAGCTGTATGAAAGCGGTAATATCACCTACATGCGTACCGACTCCGTAAACCTGTCGGATACCGCGGTAAGTGAAATTGAAAAAGCCATTAAAACCAGTTTCGGCGATAAATACCATCAGCACCGGAAATTCAAAAATAAAAATGAGTCCGCACAGGAAGCGCACGAAGCCATCCGTCCTACTTACATGGAAAACACCACGGTAGAAGACAGCGATACCCGCAAACTGTATGAACTGATCTGGAAACGCACCATTGCCAGCCAGATGGCGGATGCGGAACTGGAAAAAACCATCGCCAAGATCGATATCTCTACCAACCATGAGGAGCTGACAGCCAGCGGGGAAGTACTGAAATTCGACGGCTTCCTGAAAGTGTACATGGAAAGCCACGATGATGAAGATGAAACAGAAGAACAGGAAGGCTCTTTACCGCCACTGGCCGTAAAACAATCCCTGGATCTGAAGGAAATGAAAGCCACCGAAAGGTTCTCCCGCCCGGCTCCCCGTTATACGGAAGCCAGCCTGGTAAAGAAACTGGAGGAACTGGGCATCGGCCGCCCATCTACCTACGCGCCTACTATCACCACTATCCAGAAACGTAACTACGTGGAGAAAAGGGATAAAGAAGGTGTGAAAAGAGATTTCCGTATCCTGGTGCTCAAGGCAGATAAGATCACCAAACAAACAGACGCAGAAAATACCGGCGCAGAAAAAGCGAAATTATTCCCTACAGACCTGGGAATGATTGTAACCGACTTCCTGAACCAGTACTTTAATAATGTTATGGACTACGGTTTTACCGCCAAGATCGAAGAAGAGTTTGATGAAATTGCCAGCGGTAAAAAGGTATGGAATAAGATGATCAGCGAATTTTATTCTCCTTTCCACAAAGATGTGGAAAACACCCTCGAAAATGCAGAGCGTGTAAAAGGCGAACGTCCGCTGGGCACCGATGCCGCTACCGGTAAACCAATTGTAGCCCGTATGGGCCGTTATGGCCCTATGATCCAGATAGGTAGTGTGGAAGACGAGGAAAAGCCCCGCTTTGCCAAGTTAAAGGCCACACAAAGCATTGAAACCATTACACTGGATGAGGCAATGGAATTATTTAAACTGCCCCGTAACATCGGCCAGTTTGAAGATTCCGATGTAATTATCAACATTGGCCGTTTTGGTCCATATGCACAGCACGATAAGAAGTTCTACTCCCTGAAAAAGGAAATGGACCCTTATACCGTGGAACTGGATGAAGTGGCGCCGTTGATTGCAGAGAAACGCACTGCCAAAGATGAACGGACCATCAAAATATTTGAGAAGGAAAAAATTCAGATCCTGAAAGGACCGTATGGCCCATATATCAAACAAGGGCTGAAGAACTATAAGATACCGAAGGAAAAAATAGATAACGCTGCTGATCTGACCGTGGAAGAAGCCAAAGCGATCATTGAAGACGTGAAAGCCAATCCACCTAAGAAAAAGGCGCCTCCCAGGAAGAAGAAAGCTGAATAACGCTGTGGTAAGAATATGCTGAAAATCGGGGCAATGATAATAACTGCAGTGTGAATGGTATGCTTATTATTAAATTTGCCGACAGGATCACATTATTTAATGATTACCACATGATCATAATAATGGTATGAACGAAAACAGAGAAATAAACGCTTTGTTCCACCTGTTGGATGATCCGGATCTGGAGGTATTTGATACGGTTGCCAGTAAAATATTACTGTACGGTAAAGATATCATTCCGAACCTGGAGAATTTGTGGGAGAATACAATTGACGAGGCTATTCAGGAAAGGATAGAGCTGCTGATCCACCGGGTTCATTACCAGGATTTGCAGGCAGCGTTACGCGCATGGGGGCTTTCGTCATCCCAGGATCTTATGCAGGGCGCCATACTGGCTGCCCGGTACCAGTTCCCCGACCTCATGGATGCACCGATCGTTGCAGAAATAGACCGGATCAAACGTAATATATGGCTGGAACTGAATAATTATCTTACCCCGCTGGAACAGATCAATGTGCTGAACAGCATGATCTATAACTATTTCGGCCTCAAAGGAGAAGAAGTTTCCTACCAGCGCAAAAACCAGTTCTTCATCAACCAGGTGGTAGAGTCTAAAAAGGGAAATCCTGTTACCAACGGGATTATCTACCAAAGCCTCTGCGCTATGCTGGACCTCCCGGTGTATGCCGTGAATATCCCCCGGCAGTTTATCCTGGCGTATTTCGACAGCTACATTGATTTTTCCACCCCGGTGGAGCCCGATGACCATCGCATCCTGTTTTTTATAGACCCCATCCAGGGCCAGATCTACACCCAGCAGGATGTGGATACTTACCTGAAAAGAGTGTCCGTACCGCCGGTTCCCTCCTACTTCAAACCACAATCCAACAAACGCATCGTGCAGTTCCTGCTGGAAGAATTATCCAAATGCTTCCGCGACGACAAAGACGCTTACAAAACGGATGAACTGATGAACCTGGCGAGTATACTCGAAGATTAGAGCGGATTTTGTCTGACTCAGGATTAACCTGATTTTACTGATTTTATTTTTTGTGATTTTGTAAATGATTATAAAAGATTTGGGGAGATCTAAGCGAAAATATTCGCTTAGATCTCCCCAAATCTTTTATAATCCCAAAAACAAAATCCAGGTAATCAGTAAAATCAGTTTAATCCTGAGTCAGACAAAATCCGCATGCGCCGAAGGCGCACCAGCGCGCATCAAAAAGCCCACCGCATAAGCGATGGGCTTCTTAATTTCTTGCAAGAAAAGATATTATTGTTATAATAATCTCTTACTTAGCTGGAGTTGCAGTAGCAGCTGAATCAACTGGAGCAGTTACAGCAGCAGAATCAACGTGAGCAGCAGAGTCAACTGGAGCAGTTGCTACCGGAGCAGCGTTCATAGTGTCTACAGGTGCAGTTGCAGTAGAATCAGTAGCTGGAGTGCTACCACCGTTACAAGCAACGAAGAACAGGCCAGCGGCAGCAGCTAATACGAATAATTTTTTCATTTTTTAGGTCGTTTTATTTTTAAAACCGGCGCAAAGGTATGCAAAATTTATAAAATACAAAATCTGCTTAGCTCTTTTCCGGTAAGTATTTATTTTTTTCTGAAGAAGATCTTCAGCGGCACCCCTTTGAAATCAAATTTTGTCCGGATCTGGTTCTCCAGGTAATTGCGATACGGCGTTTTCACATCGTCCGGGAGGTTACAGAAAAAGGCAAATGCCGGCGTATGCGTAGGCAGCTGCGTTACATATTTGATACGGATAGGAATACCCCTCACCACCGGCGGGTGATATGCTTCAATGGCTTTCAGCAGCACTTCGTTCAGTACGGAAGTCTGGATCCGGCGGGTACGGTTTTCATACACCTCCAAAGCAGTTTCAATTGCCTTGAAAATACGTTGCTTCTCTGTTACCGAAGTGAAGATGATGGGTACATCAGAGAAAGGCGCCAGGCGCTCTTTCAGCGTTTTTTCATAATCCCTGGCAGTATTGGTGGCCTTTTCCACGAGGTCCCATTTGTTTACCAGGATCACCACGCCCTTGCCTTTGCGTGCAGCAAGACTGAAAATGCTAAGATCCTGTGCGGTGATGCCTTTTTCGGCATCCAGCAGCAGCATTACCACATCGGATTCATCTACCGCCTTGATGGCACGGATCACGGAATAAAATTCCAGGTCTTCATTCACTTTTGTTTTACGGCGGATCCCCGCAGTATCAATGAGCATGAAGTCTTTCTGGAACATATTGTAACGGGTGTGAATGGTATCGCGGGTGGTACCGGCAATATCAGACACGATATTACGCTCCACGCCCACCAGTGCATTCAGCAGGGAAGATTTCCCTACGTTAGGCTGACCGATGATCGCTATTTTAGGAATGTCTATATCCTGGTTGGCATCTCCCATATCCGGGGTAATGAAAGTTACCACGTCGTCCAGCAATTCGCCGGTGCCGCTGCCGGTCATGGAAGAAAGGAAGTAGGTACGCTCAAATCCCATGCTGTAAAACTCTGTGGCTTCCAGCTGGCGCTGACTGTTATCTACTTTATTCACTACAAGAAAAACCGGTTTGGAGGTACGGCGCAGGATATCCGCCACATCTGCATCCAGGTCGGTAATACCGGTAGTTACATCACACATGAAGATGATTACATTGGCCTCTTCCATAGCCACTTTCGCCTGCTTGCGAATCTCCCGCTCAAATACATCGTCGCTGTTGGATACAAATCCGCCTGTGTCGATTACGTTGAAGGTTTTGCCGTTCCAATCGGCAATACCATATTGACGATCGCGGGTTACACCGCTCTGGTCGTCCACGATGGCCTTCCGCTGTTCCAGTAAACGGTTGAACAACGTTGACTTGCCTACGTTGGGACGGCCCACTATAGCTACTGTAAATCCTGCCATTTTGTTATTGTATTTTGTCGTACTAACCTGGATAATACACCCAGGAATTTTTCAATATTAATACCCGTATTCCTTCAGGAAAGTGTCGTTGTCGCGCCACTTACCACGCACCTTTACAAACAGTTCCAGGAATACTTTCCGTTCAATAAATTTCTCTATCTCCTGCCGGGCCAATGTTCCCAGCTCCCGGATAGATTTGCCCCTTTCTCCCAGGATAATGCCTTTCTGGGTATCGCGGGTAACGATGATTTCAGCGGTGATTTTCGTTAACGTATCCTTTTCCTGGAATTGTGTAACAATTACGGTAGTGTGATACGGAATCTCTTCTTCAAACAGCTGGAATATTTTTTCACGGATCATTTCCGCCACTAAAAAGCGTGTAGACTTATCCGTTAGTGTGTCGTCAGGATAGAACGGGTTGCCATCGGGCAGCAGTTTTACTATTTCCGCCAGCAGTTCCTTTATACCTTTTTTCTGCATGGCAGATATGGGTACTACAGCTGCCGCTTTGCCCCAGGCTTTGGCGCGTTCCGTTAAAGCTTCCATATCCTCTTTGAGGATATTATCCATTTTATTGAGGATGAGAATAACCGGTACTTTCAGTTTCAGTGAATCAAACAGCTCCAGGTTCTCTTCCATATTATCTTTCGCATCCATGATCAGCAGGGCCACGTCTGCATCTTCCAGGGCCGATTTAACCGCTCCCATCATTTTCTCGTGCAGCTTGTATTTGGGATCAATGATACCCGGCGTATCAGAAAAAACGATCTGGTACGCAGGGTCCGTTAATACCCCGGTTATACGGTGGCGCGTAGTTTGCACTTTGGGGGAAATAATAGCGAGCTTTTCACCAATAATGGCGTTCAGCAATGTGCTTTTTCCCGCATTGGGCTTACCAAAAATATTTACAAAACCTGCCTTATGCATGATAACAATTAAACCTCCTGATGTTGTTGTAACAACTCAAACTTACTGAAATAAAAAAAGCCGAATTTCTTCGGCTCTTAATCTTTTTTACGCACCCTTCAGTACTATTTTGTAGCGAGGAGCGGATTCGAACCACTGACCTTCGGGTTATGAGCCCGACGAGCTACCTCTGCTCTACCTCGCAATGAGGGTGCAAAGATACAACTATTTCATTCAGCACCAAATCTTTTTTAAAAGAAATACAAAAAGCCAACCATAAAAGGTTGGCTTTCATATTGGAATGCTTCATACATTGTTAAAATGGGAGGTCGTCAGCGGGCTGCTCCTGAACGGGCTCTGCCTCGGGTACGGTTACTTCAGGCACCGTGGTTTTCCGTTTTTCCTCGTCCTTACGGCTGAGCAACTTCAGTGAAAACACCCTGAGCCTTAATGCCCCGCATAACGCACCGGTTGCTGTGCTTACGTAAGCCTCCACTTTGGGAGCGCCCTCTACGTATACCATTACACCCTGCGTTAAAAAAGGAGCTACATTGAACTTGTCCCAAAGCGCGCAGTCCACCCAGGTGGTTCTTTCTTCCAGTACGCCCTGTGCGTTCTTAAAACGCTCATTCACCGCTACCGGGAAATTGAATACAGTGGCACCGTTGACTTCTTTTTTCACTACATCGCGGCCAAGATGCCCGATAAACTGAAGTTTCATCATCAGAAATAAAGATTTAAATGATTAAAAATTTATAAACGATGATTGAGAGAAGTATCCTGAAAATTAAGCAATTTCCTTCTCCCAAAAAATAATTTCTGATTTATAATTCCTACAAGTATACCTTTGCAGTAACGCAACACATGGGGTGCCTTACTTTCAGGCTGAGATCACACCCAATGAACCTGGACCAGGTAATGCTGGTTAGGAATGAACAAACAGAAAACAGACATACTTAAAATGAAACAGCTAATGTTATTAGTGCTGCTATCTATAGCAGGCACTTTACATGCACAATCGCTGGTAACCGGTACCGTTACCAGTAAAGCCAGCGGCCAACCACTGGAGGGTGTTACCATTTCCGTCAACCAAACAGGCGCTGTTACCGACAGCAGGGGCCATTACAGCATCCATCTTCCTAAAAAAGGAACCTATGCTTTAACAGCCAGCTTTGTAGGTTTTAAAACATTCACCACCAACATTACCGCCAACAACACCACCCAGCTTACCGACATTTCCCTGGAAACAACGGCCCTGCTGGTAAAACCGGTAGAGATCAGCAGTTTACGCGCAGGTAAAAATTCACCTTTCGTAAACACTACTTTAACCGCGGCGGATATCAAAAAACAAAATCTCGGGCAGGACCTGCCCATCCTGCTGGATCAGCAGCCCGGCGTAGTAACCAACTCAGACGCCGGTACCGGCATCGGCTATACGGGTATGCGTGTACGCGGCTCCGATATTACCCGTATCAACGTTACAGTAAATGGTATCCCGGTGAATGATGCGGAATCGCAGGGAACCTTTTTTGTGAACATGCCGGACTTTGCTTCCTCTGTAAGCAGCGTGCAGCTACAGCGTGGCGTAGGTACTTCCACTAACGGCGCCGCCGCATTTGGCGCTACGTTGAACCTCAGCACCAACGAATTCAATGAAAAAGCATACGGCGAAATCAGCAACAGCTACGGCTCCTTCAATAGCTGGAAACATACGGTGAAAGCCGGTTCCGGCCTCATCAACGATCACTTTACCATTGATGCCCGCCTTTCCAAAATTTCATCAGACGGGTATATAGACCGCGCCACTTCAGACCTGCGCTCTTTCTATACTTCCGCCGCCTACGTTTCCGCCAAAACAGCCATACGGCTGAACGTCTTCTCCGGGAAAGAAAAAACATACCAGGCCTGGTACGGCGTACCCAAAGCACTCCTGGAAACAGACCGGACCTACAATGCGGCAGGCACCGAAAAACCTGGAGCTCCCTACGATAACCAAACCGACAATTACCAGCAGGATCATTACCAGTTGTTCCTGAACCAGGAAATTAACTCCCACTTCAACTTTAACGTAGCCTTCCACCTCACCCGCGGACGCGGCTACTATGAAGAATATAAAGCGCAGCGGGCATTTTCTGACTACGGCCTGCAGGGACCAGTGATCAACGGCAAAAGAGTTGATACTACTGACCTCGTCCGGCAACTGTGGCTGGACAACTACTTCTATGGTTCCGTATTTTCTGTGAACCGTACCGGCGAAAAGTTCAACTGGAGCCTGGGCGGCGGCTGGAACCGCTATACCGGCGACCACTACGGCAAAATCATCTGGGCGCAAACAGGTATCGATAAAGACCACGAATACTACAGGTATCCTGCGGCTAAAAATGATTTCAACGTTTACTGGAAAGGCGAGTATAAACTCACTACTGCGCTCAGTATTTTTGCAGACATGCAATACCGCAACATCATGTACAACATGGATGGCTTTGAAGCGGCGCCTTCCTACATTGCACATGTGAACTATAATTTCTTCAATCCCAAAGCAGGGATCTCTTATAACATCAATCCCACTAGCCGGGTATTTGCATCCATTGCCATCGCTCATAAAGAGCCTAACCGCGTGGACTTTGAAAGCAACTACGGCGTAGCAACTCCCCAACCGGAAATACTCCGCGATGTGGAGGCCGGCTACTCATGGAATAACAACATTGCCGCTATACAGGCCAATGTATATTACATGAATTACAAAAACCAGCTGGTGCAAACCGGTATGCTTACTGATGTAGGCGCCTATGTGCGCACCAACATTCCCAAAAGCTATCGCATGGGCATTGAAGTGAATGGTAATGTAAAACTGGGCAGCATGGTGAACATAGCCGCCAATGCAGCTTTGAGCCAGAACAAAGTGCTGGATTACCATGCCGTTGCTTACGATGGCGATGCGGCAGCACATACACAGGTGTTCAACAAAACAGATATCTCCTTCTCTCCTGCTTTCGTAGGTGGGTTCACGTTAACCGCGAAACCGGTTAAAAACCTGAACATCGATGTACTCGGCAAATATGTAAGCCGCCAGTATATGGATAACACTTCCAATATAGATGGCAGCCTGGATCCTTACTTTGTAAACAACCTGCGTATCAACTACGTAGTACCGCAACCGTTATTCCGGGAACTTGGACTGCAATTCATGCTGAACAATGTTTTCAACGTGAAATATGAGCCTAACGGGAGCACTTACAGCAGCTACGACCTGGCCAGCAACCGCGTAGTGTATGATAGCTACTATTACCCCATGGCAGGGATTAATTTCTTTGCCGGGGTGACTATCGGGTTCTAAGATATCTGTATAAAACAAATCCGTTCAATGGGAAAACAGATGTCAATTTTCTTGGCAGCAGCCGTCTCAAACTTATGAGACGGCTGTTGTATTTCAGATCTTCCCAAAATATAACGCCAATTGATCGGGATTTTGTATTTTAGGATGTTGTTCCCATTTATCCATAGCTATATTGTGCCAAAGTATTCATGTCTTTTATTTTTTAAGTAACCATATCACTTTTTTGAAACCTTAAACCCAACATTGTTATGAAAGCCATGTCTGCATGTGCGATTGCACTCTGCCTGCTATTCTTTGCCTGCTCAAAGGATGACAAGCCTATTGAAAAGCCCTCCCCATCTGGTCCAAAAGAAAAAGTAGCTGTTACATTCAGCGCAACAGGTTTTACACAGGAAACCGTTGATCTGGCCAATAGCAGAACCACGTTGGCTGCCACAGCTGCCACGGATTCTATGGGAAGGTATGTCAACTATTTCTGGTACCTGGCCTATGATAACAAGGGCAAGGAGATAAGCAGGAAATTTCAAAAGTCTTCCCTGGGAAGTAACTTTGGGGTCGTTAAAGATTCTCTTCAGCCGGGAGGGCCCTACACGATTGTGATGTTTGCTTCGCCCTTTAATCTGGAATTTAACGGACCGGATACTATAGCAAATGGCGGCTATCCGTATAGGAACCCGGCGCCACTTTCGCTTGATTCAGCCTTTCTGAGCTTTAGAGTGGTAGATTGGTATTGGACAAAAGAGGCATTTTATAAAAAGTTCACCATTAATATTAACAATGATACCATTGTTGCCGCAAGGGCGCTCGACCGGATCGTAGGTAAAGTAGAAGTGAATATTTTAGATGCGAATGCTAACCAGAATATTACCGTGCGGATAGATAAAGAATGTGGGTATTATTTTTTTAACACAGGTAAAACGGATGCCATTCATACAGATCCGGAAGTCCCCGACATCGACAATCTCCAAATCATCAGACCTTTTAAGAGGGTAAGCCCAACAAAGTTCGAACTCTTTGTTTTGAATAGAACAACTCCAATGGTAGCCACTATTACCGCATTGGATGGAAATTATAAAGTAATGGCTGAGCGGAAAGTAGCTTTCACTAATGAATGGAATAAAAGGGTGATCATCACTGGTAAACTTTTCGGCCCTGAGATAGATCCTCATTTTGGTTTCAAGGTATCACTGAATACTGATTGGAGCTCAGATAGTACACAGATCGGTTTTTAGTAACAACATAGCTGGCAACCTTGTGCCAGTCTGGCTGGTCAGTTCTTATTCTTAAAAACAATCTTCTCTAAACAAGACATTGCAGCTTGCGCTGCAATGTCTTGTATTATCAGCTGTTAAGCAATTTCTCTATCGCTTTATCCACCGATTCAAAAGGAAATCCTTTGATCACCGCATCCATTTGTGCAGCGATCTGCTGAGTGCCTAAGTTTCCGATGCTGCCTGCATGCGTGTGATTCACGGCCTTATCCGGGGAGAAGGTACCGTTTTCAATATCCATCCCTACTTTCTTATACGCCTCACGGAAAGGAGTGCCCTGCAATACCAGGTTATTCACTACTTCCACGCTAAAAAGGTATTGATACTTATCATCATCGAGTATGTTTTCCTTAATGCGGATATTTTCCAGCATCAGGCGGCTCATGCGGATACAGTCTTTCAGCGTTTGAAAAGCAGGAAATAGATTTTCCTTCAGCAGCTGTAAGTCGCGGTGGTAGCCGGAAGGGAGGTTCGTGATCATCATGGCAATTTCGTTTGGCAACGCCTGGAGCTTATTACCATGAGAGCGGATCAGTTCCCATACATCCGGGTTCTTTTTATGTGGCATAATGCTGGAGCCGGTAGTAAGTTCATCCGGGAAGCTGATGAAACCAAAGTTCTGGTTCATGAACAAACAGGCGTCCATAGCCATTTTAGCGATAGTGGCAGCAATACCCGCCAGTGCAAAAGCGACTATTTTTTCCGTTTTACCACGTCCCATCTGTGCGTATACTACGTTGTAGTTGAGCGCATCAAAACCAAGCAATGCAGTGGTAAGCTCACGGTCAAGGGGGAACGAAGATCCATAACCGGCAGCAGAGCCGAGCGGATTCTTATTCACTACGCGGTAAGCGCCCTGTAACATGGTAAGGTCGTCTACCAGGCTTTCTGCATAAGCGCCAAACCACAAACCAAAAGAAGAGGGCATGGCAATTTGCAGATGTGTATAACCCGGTATCAGGTGTGCTTTATATTCTTCGCTTTTCTGTTGCAACAAGTGGAATAAGGCCAATACTTCTTCCGTCATGGTTTGCAGCTCATGACGCAGGAACAGTTTCAGATCCACCAGCACCTGGTCGTTGCGTGAACGGCCGCTATGGATCTTCTTGCCTACTTCGCCCAAACGGCGGGTCAGCAACAGTTCTACCTGTGAGTGAATATCCTCCACTCCTTCTTCCAGTTTAAAGTTGCCGGACCGGATTTCCTGGTAGATGTTTTTAAGCTCCTGTTTCAGTATGGTGAGCTCTTCCTTTTCCAGCAAGCCTATACTTTGCAGCATAGTGATATGTGCCATAGAGCCCAGCACATCAAACGGCGCCAGGAAGGCATCCATTTCACGGTCTTTTCCTACGGTGAATGTTTCCACTGCCGCTAAGGAGGCTTTATCTTTTTGCCACAATTTCATAATACTATAGTTTTTTCATGCGCTGTTAACCCATGAAATTAAAAATCATATTTATCAAAGATACGCTGCTTTACGTCCGGCTTAAAATTCATCCTACTGGATCATTTCAAGTAACTGGATATAACTCTGGATACCGTCTTTAATCTCGTGCAGATGGATATATTCATCTGCGGTATGCGAACGGGCGGAATCGCCGGGGCCTATTTTTACAGAAGTAGCCGGGATCAGCGCCTGGTCGGAGGTGGTAGGCGATCCGTAGCAGGATTTACCCACGCTTATACCTGCCTGCACAAACGGATGGTCCATCGGGATAAAGGATGGCCGCATCCGCATAGACCGTGGCTTTACTTCGCAGGATACATTGGCCCGGATAATTTCCAGCAGCTCTTCGAGTGTATATTGATCGGTAGCCCGCACATCTACCACAAAGGTACAGTCGGCCGGTACTACATTATGCGCTTTATTGGAAGTGTTGATCACGGTAACGCTCATCTTCACCGGACCCAGTGTTTCCGATACTTTAGGGAAGCGGAAATCTTTAAACCAGTTGAGATCAGGCATCGCTTTATACAAGGCGTTTTCTCCTTCTTCCCGGGCCGCGTGCCCCGCTTTACCATAGCTGGTGCAATCCAGCACCATCAGGCCTTTTTCAGCGATGGCCAGTTGGGTTAAAGTAGGCTCGCCTACAATGGCAAACTCAATAGCTGGCAGCTTCGGCAAAATACTTTCTATCCCGTTGGCGCCGCTGATCTCTTCTTCTGCGGTGGCTGTAAGGATGATGTTGTAGCTAAGATCGCTACGGTGATAAAAATGCAGGAACGTTGCGATCAGGCTTACCAGGCAACCGCCGGCATCATTGCTACCGAGCCCGTAGAGCTTTCCGTCTTCCACATCCGGGCTGAAAGGATCACGGGTATATTGCGGATTGGGTTTTACGGTATCATGATGGGAGTTCAGGAGTATATTACGTTTGGAGGGATCGTAATGTTTATTGAAGGCCCAGATATTATTGAGATGCCGCTCATGCGGAATATCCATGGCCGTCAGGAACTCACTGATCAGTTGCGCGGTGCCGTCTTCTTCCCGGCTTAATGAAGGGGTGGCGATCATCTGTTTCAACAGGGCCACCGCCACATCATATAGTTTTTCGTTCCACATAGGTTAGCATATTAGAGTGCCTGCCACTTCCGGGGTTGTATTGCTCAATACATCGTCTGCATGTCCTATCAGCACTTCTTTTACACCGTTGTCTATTGCCCCGAAAGCATTTTGCAGTTTAGGCAATATCCCGTCTGTCAGTATTTTTTCTTCCAGCAGTTGCTGGTAAATTTCTTTGTTGATGAGATTGATCACCGCATTATCATCTGCCGGATCCCTCAACACGCCTTTCTTTTCAAAGCAATAGATGAGCCTCACGCTGTAATGCTCCGATAAAGCAATCGCCAGGGAGGAAGCAATGGTATCTGCATTTGTATTGAGGATCTGACCTTTACCATCATGTGTAAGCGGTGCAAACACTGGTGTAATACCGGTATCCAGCAGTGCTTTCAGTGGAGCGGTATGCAGGGTGCCATTGTGTATATCGCCTACAAAACCATAGTCGATTTCCTTTACCGGTCTTTTTACTGCAGGAATAATGTTGGCATCTGCACCGGTCAAACCGATGGCATTACAACCATTGGCCTGCAACCGGGCTACCAGCTGTTTGTTCACCAAACCGCCGTATACCATTGTCACCACATCGATGGTATCTGCATCTGTGATCCTCCTGCCGTCTACATATTTTGATTCGATGCCCAGCTTATCGCCGATACGGGTAGCGATTTTACCGCCTCCGTGTATCAGGATCTTTTTACCGGGAATTGCTGCAAACTTCTCCAGGAAGGTTTGCAGCAATGCCGGGTTATCGATCACGTTTCCGCCTACTTTGATAATAAATAAGTTGATCATAATTATCCTTTCAGTATTTCACTCAAAACTGCCTGGGCAGCCCATACACGGTTACCCGCTTCCCGGATAACAATAGATTGCGGACCATCCAGTACTTCATCTGCAATTACCACATTCCTTCTTACCGGCAGGCAGTGCATCACTTTGGCAGTATTGGTAAGCGCCAGTTTTTCGTTGGTAAACATCCAGGAAGGATCCGTACAGGTGATCTTGCCATAATCTTTGTAAGAAGACCAGTTTTTCACGTATACAAAATCTGCATCCTTCAATGCCTTGTCCTGGTTGTATTCAATATGTGCCTTACCGGAAAATTTCTCATCCAGTTCATAGCCTTCAGGATGAGTGATCACAAAATCTGCTTCTCCCCATGCGTTCATCCATTGCGCAAAAGAGTTGGGAACAGCCTGTGGCAACGCTTTTACGTGAGGCGCCCAGGTCATTACCACTTTAGGTTTACGGGTCTGCTGCCAGTTTTCCTTTATGGTAATTACATCTGTTAAACTCTGCAAAGGGTGCAGGGTAGCGCTTTCCAGGCTTACCACCGGCACGCCGGCATACTTAATGAACTGGTTGATATATTTCTCTGTATAATCTTCTTCTTTATTCTTTAACCCGGGAAAAGTACGGATGGCCAGTATATCGAAATACTGCCCCATTACCGCCGCAGCTTCTTTTACGTGCTCGGTAGTGTTGCCATTCATCACCACGCCATCATTCATTTCCAGCGCCCAGCCTTCCTTATCGATGTTAAACACAATGGCTTCCATACCCAGGTTCTTTGCAGCGATCTGTGTACTTAAGCGTGTTCGCAAACTGGGATTCAGGAATATCATTCCCACTGTTTTATTCTTACCTAATTCCCTATCCCTCAAAGGATCTTTCTTGTAGTTCAGCGCAATGTCCACTAACCGCGGGACACTGGGAACATCTGCTGTAGAAATAAATTGTTTCATTTCGCTTATAGGCTTTAAACAGGCAGTGGAAAGATGTAAAGGCACACTGCCTGCCATACATGGTTGTTTACTTATTTATTTAATGCTTTTCCGAATGCTTCCAGGAACTGATCGGCATGCGCTTGTGTGAGCGCCAGTGAAGGCAGCAAACGGATCACGTTTGGTTTTGCTTCACCGGTAAAGATCTTATGGGTATGCAGCAGTTCTTTTCTTACCTGTGATAATTCTTCGGGAAGATCTATACCGATCATCAAACCACGGCCTCTTACTTCTTTCACCTTATCAAAAGTGCGCAGGTTCTCCATGAGGTAATTACCTACGGTAGCTGCATTCTCTACCAGTTTTTCCGCCTGTATGGTTTCCAGTACGGCCAGGGCTGC
>NZ_DATCRD010000223.1:0-22908 GCF_036569185.1 Chitinophaga sp. | reverse complement strand
GCAGAAGTGGCTTCATCAAAAAAAATAATCTCCGGTTGTTTGTATACAGCACGCGCTATGAGGATGCGTTGCTTTTGCCCGGTACTGATACCGCTTCCTTCCTGCCCTATTTTTGTATGATAACCTAAAGGCAGCTTCTCTATGAACCCGCTGATATTGGCGATATCACAGGCAGCTTTCAGGCGTTGCCAGTCGGGCGCGTCTTCGCCAACAGCGATGTTCCCTGCAATAGTATCATTAAATACAAAACCTTCCTGCATCACCACGCCGCAAAGCTCCCTCCACTGGTGCAGGTCGGTGAGTGGCAACTCCGTGTTGCCTACTTTTATTTTTCCTTTCTGCGGCTCATAAAACCGCATCAGTAATTTGAGCAGGGTAGTTTTACCGCTTCCACTGGCGCCTACAATGGCCGTTATTTTACCTGCCGGGATGGTGAGATTAATATTCCGCAGCACCGGTTCCTCCATATCGCCATAAGCAAACGATACATCTTCCAGTTTGATGGTATGATTGGCTGGTACCGGCATACCCAGGCTTGTCTGTTCCCTGGTATGAAGCACTTCATCTTTTTCAAGATGCGTTTCCGCCAGCCTGTCAAGACTGATACGGGCGTCCTGCCATTCCTTTACAATAGCGATCAGCTGTAACACGGGGCTATTGAGTTGCCCGATGATATAGGAAACGGCTAACATGGTGCCCAGTGTAATTTCACCATCTATCACCAGCCGGGCGGCCAAAAAAGTGGTGAAGATATTTTTTATTTCGTTGATGATGCGGGCGCCTGTCTGCTGCTGCTGTTCCAGTTTCAGCGCCTGCACGCTTACCCGGTACAGCTTCACCTGTATACGTTCCCAACTCCATCGCTTGGGCTGCTCGGCGTTATGCAGTTTAATTTCCTGCATACCGTTTATCAGTTCGTAAATCTTACTGTTGTTCTCACTTGCATGCTGATAGTTCTTATAATCCAGCTTCTCCCGCTTCTTCAGAAAATAAAAAATCCAGGCCACGTATAAAATACTGCCCGTTAAAAAAATAGTAAGCAGCATGCTGTTATAGTACGCCAGCACCATACTGTAGGTAAGCAGGGTGAATACGGCAAAAACAGCCCCCAGTGACGATTTAGTGATAAAGTTTTCAATACGCCGGTGATCATTGATCCGTTGCAGCAGATCACCGGATAATTTGGTATCAAAATAACGGATGGGCAGGCGCATCAGCTTACAGAAAAAGTCGGACACCAGGGTGATGTTAATGCGGCTGCTCACATGCAGCAGCAGCCAGCTTCTTACCAGTTCCAGTACCAGCTGCCCGCTAACCAGCGCCAGCTGGGCAATCAGCACCAGCCATATAAAACCAATATCTTTTTTATAGATACCAGTGTCTACAATGTTCTGTGTCAGGAAAGGGATCATCAGTTGCAGTATACTGCCTACGCCCAGGCTGAGCAATACCTGCATCATTACCTTCTGATGCGGTTTCATGTAATGCCAGAGGAAAGGCCGTATGTTTACCTTCTCCTCTTTTTCCGTGTGCACGGTTGTTTCATAGAACGCAGGGGTTGGCTCCATCAGCAATACAATGCCCTGTGCGGTGGCTGGTACGGCATTAAGGCCGATCCAGTATTTTACAAATTCATCACAACTGTATTCCACCAGGCCTTTGGCAGGATCAGATACATATACTTTGCTGCGGGTGATCTTATATACAACTACGAAATGTTCTTGCTGCCAGTGTAAAACAAGCGGTAGCGGCGCTTCGTCCTGCAACTTGCGGAAGGTGACCATGGCCGCCATACTCCGGAAGCCCACTTCCTCCGCTGCCCTGGAAAGGCCCAGCAAACTGGCTCCCGACCTGCTGGTGCCGCTGAGCTGCCGGAGTTGTACCAGTGACATAGTACGCCCGTAATAACGGCCTATGATCCGTAAACAGGTAGCGCCACAGTCCATGCTGTTCCGCTGTTGCTCGTATGGAAATTTCTTTATGCTGAACATGATACATCAATTTCGTAAAAGGCGATGGCGGCCTGTTTTAGCGGGTTATCCGCCCAGCTGGTCCAGGTGGCAGTATAGGGATCATACCCGCATTTCAGCGGCTTGCTGCAGCCATCATGCGGATCCTCCAGGTAAGCGCGGCAATCTGTACAAACATGCCTGAACTCACAGTCGCGGCAGGCCTGCACCATCTCCTTATGTATACGCCAGTGTTGCCTGAACGCCGGGTTATTCAACGCCTCCTGCAATGTAGTAGCGGATACATGTCCATAATGCTGCGGCATAGACGGACAGTTCCTGATATAGCCAGCCTTATCTACCGCTATTTTGCGGTTAAGACAGGTATTGTGATGGCGTGACTCAATGAAGTGCAACGCATTGCTGGTAAAATAATGAGGATGAAAAATACCGCAATGATCTTCCCCGGTGATCACCTGTTCAATGAAATGAACAGGGATCAGTCCCGCTACATAATGATCTGTACCGTTTCCCGGCGCCCCATAACAGGTAATGCTCCCAATCCGCTGATGACCAGCGAAAAGATGGTTCCAGTCTGTAGTTTTAAAATGTTCATCGTATGGTACAATAAATTCAATACAGCGGCATACCGTTTCCGTAGTGGCTGCAGCCAATGCCAGCAACTCCTGCACCGATTGCGGCGAATATGCGCGCACCTGGATGTGTTCACAGCCCAGGGCAGTAAGTTGATGTATTAACCCTACTACGTTAAAATCGCTCTGCGCATCTATATCTATAATGGCATTACCAACAGGGCTGTAATATGCTGTGGTAAGCGGCAGGGAAATAAAGCGGTCGGCATCTGCCGCATCTTCACTTAAAAAAATATATTCTTCTTCCAGCAGGAAGCGCAGGTATTCGTCCAGCACAGGATGTTGTGTAATGTCAAATGCTGCATACATGGTAAGCAGTTGCTTCCCGTTGTAGGTTTCCACCAGCTCCTTCATATGTACCGGCACTGGCTGAAAACGGCCCCGTTGCAAATCCATTACCAGCGCCCGTTTGGCGCCTGCAACAAACTGGCAACTGGTCATTTGTATCATATACATCTTCTCCTTGTCTTTAAAGCAAGTCATATCTTATCATTCTGGAAAGTGGTTTATAATACCTGTTAGCCCTGTAAGTATATTGATGGTAAGCAGATAACCTCACTGCTTTGGCAAGCGGGAAAGGCCTTCCGGCATGATCCCGGTCTGTTACCGTGGTTTTGTTATAGAAAGGCGGAAAGGAGGGCGAAAATCCTATATTGAATATTTCTTTCAGTGGCTTCATCTTATAACGTTTACTTTTTAAAAAGCCGGGCCGCGTAATCATGTACGTTGCCCGGCATATACAAGCCAGTGCTCAATCATAGCTGCTGCTCATATACACGGTTCTGCCGCCGCCATCAATGATAGTAGTGCGGGAACCGGTAGCGCCTTCGTATTCCCACTCATGCACCAGCACGGTGTCGTTGCCCACTTTGTAGAAGTTATCACGTAAAAAGTTTTCGCCGCCCCTTACAGCGTGCATTTCGCCTGCTGTGAGCGACTGGTTAAAAGTTTCAAATGTTTGCAGTGTTTTCATAATGTTTGATTAAACGTTAAAAATCGGGTTTCAAAAAAGCGATATTGATAAGATAGTTGGCTACCTTTTGTTCAAGGTGGTAATGACAACTGCTGCTTACATTGCCAAACTGTCCTACCGGGTTAACCTCGAGAAATATGAATTTATCGCCCGGGGTCACGATCATGTCAACAGATCCGGTTTTCAGTTCCAGTGCCTGCATCAATGCATGAATGCCGGCGCTGACTGCCGCAGGCAACTGGTAGGGCACATTACGGTTGGGCTTTGTATAATTGTAGTGCCGCATATCTGTCTGGGTTTGGGTATCCTGCTGGCTCATTACAGCCATGGTATAACAAACGCCGTCAAGATAAAAGATCCGCAGCTCATACTTCTTGGGCACATAAGCCGCAAACAGGCCGGGCATAAAAGTTTCTGTAAGCGCCTCCACATCTTCCGATCCGAACAGGGAGGTATAGTTAGCGTAGGAGATCCTGTCTTCTTCTATGATCAGCCCATCGCTTAATGGCTTGGTTACTACCCGGCCATGTGCAGCCACAAAATCCGCCACCTGTTCCCTGCTGTTAAAAACGCCGTATGCCGGTACTTCAAGCCCCAGCTGTGCAGCGGTGTCCATTACTTTCAGGCGGTTCACCTTTCTATCTTCATACCTGCCCAGGTGGGGAATGCTCCGCAGCCGGCTATGTAACAGTTCCACTACCGTTTGCGTTTCATTAGCCATGTTGTCCCGGATCACCGGTGGCAGGTGATCCCCGCCCTTATACGCGGGTATAGCGAAATTACCTCTCCTGTACCAGTAAGCGGTTACTTTACTGAAGTCGAGCCGCTTGCCTTCCACGCAAAGGGAAGTATGCCGGTTGTCAATACGTATGTTGCTGATCCGGTGCTTATCAGTTACCAGCATTACTTCTTTGCCATACCACTCCAGCCATCTCATTACATGATAAGTAGTAACATCGCCGGTTTCAGAAAGGATCAGTATCATTTTCAAACGGGTTAAACGTTCATCTTATTCCCATAAAAAATATCCGGGATATATGGATTCCTGATTAAAAAACAGCATATTTGTCATGGTATATCAATGATAACATAACTATACGCCTTGAAGAAAAACAACAATTATCCGTCGTATATTTTTAATTATCCGTTAGCTCTTTACTTATCCGTAAGCCTGTAAGCCTGGTGTGACGGCATTAATAATTTTCCAATTCCATGAAACGAGTAGTTATTATAGAAGATGAGCCCCTTATAAGAAATGATATAGAGAAGATGATGAGCCGGTACGAAGGGTTTGAAGTAGTGGGCAGCTGCGGCAGTACCGCCAGGGCGGATGTATTACTTCAAAACCTTCAACCGGACCTGGTTTTACTGGACGTGCAACTGGGCAAAAGCACCGCATTCGACCTGCTGGGCGCATTGCCGGCAATAGATTTCCAGATTATTTTTATTACTGCACATAGTCAGTATGCCATTAACGCTATTAAATGCGGGGCATTGGACTACCTCCTGAAACCCATCAGCGAACCGGAACTGAAGCTGGCGCTCGACAAAGTGAGCGGGTATAAAAATCCCGCGGCGAATCAGCAGGCGGTAGCCATTGCCCAGCGGCGCTTTTCTGCACCAGGTACCGCATCAGACGACCGGATCGTTTTACGCACGCAGGAAGGACTGCATATCATCCTTTTTAAAGACATCATCTTTTGCCAGAGCGACGGATGTTACACTACCTTCTGTTTATCGGGCAACCGTAAACTGGTGATCAGCAAACCGCTGAAAGTATACGACGAACAACTGCCACGGCAGCTGTTTCTCAGAACGCACCAATCCTATATTGTAAATACACAGTTTATAGACCGGTATCATAAAGATGGCCACGTGTTGTTAAGAACCGGCGCAGTTATTCCCGTATCTGTACGGAAAAAAGATGCAGTGGTCAATTTCCTCACTAACCGCGACTAACGGGCATGTTTACACGAAAAATATCTGCCGGGTACATTATTGCAGGCATCATGCTGCTCTCCGCTTTATCATGCAGGCGGCACAACAGCGATGCGGAAAATAAACGTATGGTGGCGCAGGAAGACAGCCTCCTGGATTATCTCAACAGCCGCTTCAACCCGCTGATCAATAACCACGAATTCCCGAAGGCCAGGCGGCTGATGGACAGCCTGATCCCTGTTATGAAAAGCTATTCCTCCCTGAGGATGGAGTTTAATATTCTTACTACCCAAGGCACCTTCTACAATGCCCTGCCCAACCTCGACAGCGCCATGTACTTCTATCAACAGGCCCTGGAGCTGGCGCAGAAAAAAGATACCGGCAGAAAAATGAGCGTTACTGCCGCTTATCATATCGGTGAAATATATATGAAACGGAAAAATTTCCCGGAAGCCCTGAAACGGATCAGGGAGGCATACGACTACCGCAGTAAATATGATACTGTAAACATGGACATCACCTGTTTCCGGCTGGCTGAGCTATACAGGAGTATGGGCAATGAAACCGAGCAGAAAAAGTACCTGCTGGAAGGATTGGGAAGAACCAGTAATCCCCGGTTGAGAACAGTGATCGCCAACAACCTGAGCGCCTTCTATAACTATCATGGCAATCTCGATTCAGCTATATGGTACCTTGATAACTATATCATTCCCGATACCACCCTTTATCATCCTATGTACCAGGCGGGGAAATATGAGTCCAAAGCCGTGTATCTGCAACAACAGGGGAAATATGAAGAGGCACTGAAGAATATATTCAAAGCGCTGGACATACAACGCACACAGAAAAAATTTCCTCCCGTTACTTACTACCATGTAGCCAATATTTATATTGCCATGAAAAATTATCCCAGGGCGCTGAAGTATATAGATACCTGTGTAACCCTGGCCGCCAAAGAAAAAGATACTACCCTCGTTTCTTTTGACGCCAGCATAACAGATGCCTGGGAACAAAAAGCCGGGATCCATTACACGATGGGCCAGTATAAAAGCGCCAGTGAAGCCTACTATGAGGCGCTTGTTACACTAAGGTCCTATACCGACTCTGCCTATGCCAGGCAGATCATAGAACTGGAAGATCAATACGCACTGAAAGCAAAAGATGAAAAGATATTAAGACTGGATGCCAGTAACCGTGATGCAGCAAAGATCACCCGGTTGCAACGGATCATTATAGCAGGGTTCATCAGCTTAGTATTACTGGCAGCTGTTTTCCTGCTGATGTTCTACAAGCGGAGAAAGCTACGCGAAAAACTACGCCAGGCGGAGCTGGAACAAAAGCTGCTCCGCAGCCAGATGGAACCACATTTTATCTTTAACACGCTGGCCGTATTACAGGCCATGGTCCGTAACCAGGAAACAGAAAAGTCCATCAGTTATCTTTCTTCATTTGCCAGCCTGCTCCGGGTAAACCTGGAACATTCACAGGCCGCCTTTGTACCGCTGGAACAGGAAGTGGAAGCATTATCCAACTACCTGAACCTGCAGGCGCTGCGGTTTGAAAACACTTTCGACTACTTCCTTCATGTACCGGACAATATGGATGATATTTTTATTCCTCCCATGCTGCTGCAGCCGTTCGTTGAAAACGCCATCCAGCATGGTGTACAGGAGTTGGACTACAAAGGCATCATCCATATTGATATCAGGAAAGAGGGCGACATGCTTCACTGTATTATTGAAGATAACGGCACCGGTATACAGGAAAACAAACCCACAGGAATAAACAACAAACAATCCTTATCTACGCAGATCAATAAAAAACGCCTGGAAATGCTTAGCCGTAAAACGGGTAAGCAATCCAGGCTGGAAATAAAGAATAAGGCGGATCTGAACGCCGGCACGGGAACTATTGTAGAAATATATATCCCTTACCTGGAAGAGGCAGAATAACGCTGCCACATTCAACCGCAAACAATGGATCATTGACAATTATCCGGAGTAGTGGAGGAATAGGAATACTTTCCATCCACATAATAATCTTCTGTGATCCAGGAACCGGCGGCAGTGATCTCCTGGGTGAACTTGATCACGGTAAAACCCTGACCACCTTTGGCCTGCTGCATTTCTGCTGCGTTCAGCGAAGTGTTAAATGCTGAAAAACTTTCCAATGTTTTTACGGTATTTCTCTTCATATAAACTGCTACTTTTTATTACTCAAAATGTAGCCAAAAAAGAGGGTGAAAGTAACTGGCAGCTGGTTCCCCGTTACCGGTAACAAGGGAACAGCTCCGGTACAAGAATATACCCTTTATTTTCTCCTGTGAAAAACATTAAGTATCCGTTCGCACTTTTCAATTATCCGTTCATACCCGGGGCAGATAAGGTGATATAAGCATCCTTAACAGCCCACCATTGTCTACAATTATTGTTTCGGCCGGAGGATCCAGGTACTTGCCTGTGTTAAAATTTCCAGTGCCCATTCCTGTACCCCGGCAGGCACTAAATGCAGCGTGGAAAGCGGGTAACTGCCATCATAGAACGGGATCTTTTCAATGTCAAAACCAGCAGCTTCATAAAAGAATATAGCGGCGGCTTCATCTTCAAAATCATTTGCGGTAATGTTTCTTCCTACTTGTTCTGAAATGTTGCCCAGCACCGAAGTATATAGCTCTTTGCGGCTACCGGTAAGTGCGGCAAATAATTGCTTCCTTATATCTGGAAACATGATATCGGTAGTGATCCAGCAACCACCGGAAGCTGCAAGCAAAGCCCGTATATTTTCTGCCATGATCTTTTTTTCCGAGGCATTCAAATACATCAGCAGACCTTCGTTACAGATATCAAATGATTTTCCCTGGAAATATCCTGCTGCATTTTCAAGCTGCGCTTTATCCAACACATTGGCGGCCTGGAAATGAATACGCTGCATAGGCAATTCCTGTCTCCATCCTATGCTGTTGATAACAGGCCCGGTTTCCGCAAGAATGTCCGGCAAATCGGTCCCTATATATTCAATCCCTGCTGCGGCAAGTTGCAAGCCGCGGGGCGATAACCCACAGGCCAGTTCGATGATATGCTGCGCTCCCCTTTTCATAATAGCCGCATCAATAGCCTTATACCTTGCTTCCAGTATCAGTGGGGAGAAGATGGTCATGGTGGCTATATTATCACCGAGCGACTGCCGTGCGGTTTGCTCCGCCTGCAAGGCCACCGCAATTTCCTTTGAGAAGGGAATGTCTGATAAAGACTTCCAGTAAGCGGCTATTTTTGCGGTAGGACTGATTTTGCTATGTGGGTTTTCCATTACTTTTTTCACCGAATTTACAGGCCGGTGGAGTCACTACACAAGCAGCATCCGGTAAAACCCCTGTTCAGGAAGGTAAAAGCCACAGGAACGCCGGTGTATTACAACAGGCTGGCCAGCCCCACCTGCAGTCCGCGAAGCTCCGCAAGCCCCTTCAATCTTCCTATACATGAATAACCCGGATAGGTGGTCTTATCCAGGTCGTCGAGCATCTGGTGACCATGATCCGGCCGTACCGGTAAAGAAGTACCGCGTCGTTTCATTAACAATAACAGCTCCCGTACAATCGTCACCATGTCTGCATCACCGTTTAAATGATCAGCTTCAAAGAAGTTCCCGGAAGCATCTCTCCTGGTATTGCGCAGGTGAAGAAAATGGATATGCGCTCCCAAACGCCGGATGATACCTGTAAGATCATTGCCTGGCCTTACGCCCAGCGATCCGGTGCAATAACACAACCCATTAGCCGGTGAAGGCACTGCATTTACGATGTGCTGCAGGTCCTGTTCGGTGCTCACTACACGGGGTAATCCCAAAACCGGGTAAGGCGGATCATCCGGGTGTATGGCCAGCTTCAGGCCCTGTGCTTCCGCCACCGGTACCACTTCTCCCAAAAAATAAAATAAGTGCGCTTTTAACTTCGGGGCATCAATGTCCCTGTATGTTTGCAATGCGGCTAAAACTTCTTCCGGGGTAAAGCGCCCGGTGCTGCCAGGCAAACCCAGCAACGCATTCCGGAATACTTTCTCCTTTTGTTCATCGGTATGCGTATGCAGCCATTGTTCCGCTGCCGCAATTTCTGCGGCGGTATAATCTTTTGCTGCGTTCTCTCTCTTCAGCATAAAAATATCAAACGCAATAAAAGCCGCGCGTTCAAAATAAAGCGCTCTACTTCCGGCAGGCAGGGTATAACTGATATCTGTACGTACCCAGTCCAACACCGGCATAAAGTTGTAAGTGATCACTTCTAACCCACAGGCAGCAAGGTTTTTCAGGCTTTCCTTATAATTATCAATATGCGCCAGGTAGTTGCCGCTTTGCCGCTTAATGTCTTCACTAACAGGCAAACTTTCCACTACTGTCCAGCTCATACCTTCGGCTTCGATCAGCGCTTTGCGTTGTTCAATTGCTGTTACCGGCCACACGTCGCCCACAGGAATATGATGCAATGCGGTTACAACGCCTTCACAGCCCGACTGCCGGATGTTTTTCAAACTAACAATATCATGCGGGCCAAACCAGCGCATGGTTTCATGCATTAACATAGAATTTACATTAGGGAGATATAAACGTTGCATTCATAAGGGGGCCGGACCGATGCCATTGCCAACAGCAAGCCATAATCCGCCCTTGCGAAACGAATATAAGAAAAAACCAATGGCGCGTAACCGATTGCATTTTTTTATTCAGAAAAAGTTCATTTTCTTTGATAAACAAGCTGCACTAAAATGTCTGAAGACCGGGAGGTAACGATATATGATATAGCCAGATACCTGGATGTTTCGGCTGCCACCGTGAGCAGGGGATTAAAAAACAATCCCATGATCAGCAAAAACACCCGGAAAAAGATCACTGAAGCCGCCAGAACATTGGGTTACCAGTCCAATACCTTCGCCAGCAGTTTAAGAAGCAGGCATACCCATACCCTGGGCGTACTGGTGCCCCGGCTTAACAGCCATTTCATGTCGTCTGTACTGGCCGGCATGGAGAATGCAGCCAACAGGCATGGATACAACCTTATTATTGCGCAATCGCTCGAAGATGTGGAGAAAGAAAAGCGTAACGCGGCTACCATGTTTAATAAAAGAGTGGACGGGCTGCTTATTTCGCTCTCCTATAATACGCAGGACATCCATCACCTGGAGCCGTTCTTCAGGCGTAAGATCCCCGTTGTTTTCTTTGACCGTATTTATCCGCATGCGGAAAGCACTGCTGTAGGCATCAATAATTATGAAGCCGCCTATAATATAACCAGGCACCTGATAGAGCAGGGATGCAAAAGGATCATGCACCTGGGCGGTAACCTGTTGCGGAATGTATACCAGGAGCGACTGAACGGCTACCGGCAGGCACTTCGCGACCATCACCTGCCAGTTTCCGGAAAGCTGTACCTGGTAAGCAACCTGTCTGAACAGGCCGGAACTGATGCGGCCAGGTATATCCTGGATCTGCCCCCGGGCAAAAGGCCCGATGCCGTTTTCTCTGCCAACGATACTGCCGCCGTTTATTGCATGCTTGCGCTCAAAGGCGCGGGGCTTCGTATCCCGGAGGATATCGCCTTTGCCGGGTTCAACAACGATCCTATCAGCCGCGTGATTGAACCCAATCTCACCACCATGGACTATTCCGGCGACAGCATCGGCAATACCGCCGCCACTTATTTAATTAACCATCTTAAAGGAGCCAGCAACCTGTATACTACCGATGCCATTACCCTGCGGGCGGAAATGGTGGTCCGGGCTTCTTCCCTGAAAAAGAAATTGCGGAAATAAATTTTTTTTTGAGATATTTACGCAACCGATTGCGTAAATAGTGCTTAAAAGTGTGCTTTTGAGGATAACATCAGCTTTAAACAGGCGCACATTTCCCTGCACCCGGTATAGCGTTAAAACAAGAAATAGTAATATCTTATTGCCGCTTTATCCGGAAGGAAGCAAAGTGATTCAATAAATTAGTTTGCCGACACATGAAAAAGACCACGTTATTGATTTTATACCTGTGCTGCATCCTTATAACAAAGGCGGAAAACGGGTATGACCTTTGGTTAAGATATAAGCCTGTCGCAGACAAAGCACTGCTTACCTCCTACCGTGAAAGCATTACTACCATCATAACAGGCGGCTCCTCTGCCACGATGAAAATTGTAAAGGAAGAATTGTATGCAGGCCTGTCCGGCTTACTTCAAACTAAAATAGATACCAATATCTCCACACCCCGTAACGGGACCATCATAACAGGCACCCCACAATCCTCCCTGCTGATCCGCAATGCAGGGATAGCAACACAACTGAAAGACGCCGGGGAAGAAGGATTTGTTATCATCTCCAAAACAATTAACGGCAAACAGTGCATCCTTATCAGCGGCAATACAGAACAGGGCCTGCTTTACGGCACCTTTCATTTCCTGCGTCTCCTGCAAACCTCCCGGCCCATCCGGCAGCTGCATATCGTTTCCGCGCCTAAGATCCGGTTGCGCATGCTGGACCATTGGGACAATCCCGACAGGACGGTAGAAAGAGGATACGCGGGATTCTCCATCTGGAACTGGCATACGCTTCCTACGTATATTGATCAGCGTTATATCGACTATGCCAGGGCCAATGCCTCCATTGGCATTAATGGTGTGGTGATCACTAACGTAAACGCCAACGCCGTTATCCTGACGCCTGCCTATCTTGAAAAAGTAAAAGCACTGGCCGATGTATTCAGGCCCTACGGTATCAAAATATATCTCACCGCCAGGTTCAGCGCTCCCATTGAAACAGGGCGCCTGAAAACCGCAGACCCGCTGGATGAAAATGTGCAACTATGGTGGAAAGAAAAGGTAAAGGAAATATATACCCGGATACCCGACTTCGGCGGCTTCCTTGTAAAAGCCAATAGTGAAGGGCAACCCGGTCCGCAGGATTATAAACGCACCCATGCAGACGGCGCTAATATGCTGGCAGATGCCATCGCTCCGTTTAAAGGCATTGTAATATGGCGCGCGTTTGTGTACAGCCATGAGAACCCTGCAGACCGCCATAAGCAGGCTTATGACGACTTTGTTCCACTCGACGGGCAGTTCAGATCCAATGTAATGGTACAGGTGAAAAACGGGGCTATCGACTTTATGCCCCGGGAGCCTTTTCATCCGCTGTTTGGCGCTATGCCAAAAACACCGCTGATGATGGAGTTCCAGGTAACACAGGAATACCTGGGTCAGGGAACAAGCCTTGTTTTCCTGGCGCCACTCTTCAAAGAAACCCTTGACAGTGATACCTACAGCAAAGGAAAAGGCAGCACTGTAGCCAAAGTGATAGATGGCAGCCTGGAAAAACATTCCCTCAGCGGTATGGCCGGGGTAGCCAATATTGGCAATGATATCAACTGGTGCGGTCACCCGTTTGCACAAGCTAACTGGTATGCACTGGGGCGCCTGGCATGGGATCATCACCTCAGCAGTGAACAAATTGCAGACGAATGGCTGCGGATGACCTTTTCAGACAACGCTGATTTCCTGAAAGCCGCCACTGCACTAATGCTGGAAAGCCGCGATATCATTGTGCAATACTCCAATCCTATGGGCCTGCATCATATCATGGGCACCAGCCATCATTACGGGCCTGCGCCCTGGGTAAACGACCAGCGCCGGCCGGAATGGAACCCTGTTTATTATCATAAGGCAGATAGCAACGGTATTGGATTTAACCGCACGGCAACAGGCAGCAACGCCCTGGCCCAGTATTTTCCTGATGCACGAAAACAATGGGAAGACAGCAGCCACTGCGATGAAAAATACCTGTTGTGGTTTCATCATGTGCCATGGAATTTCATTGTAAAAAGCGGGCGCACTTTATGGGAAGAACTGTGTTATCAATATTATAAAGGTGCTGAACGGGCGGGAAAAATGCAGGATACCTGGAAAAGGTTACAACCCTATGTAGACAAACAACGATTTGAGCAGGTGAGCATGCTGCTGAACATACAACATGAAGAGGCCATCTGGTGGCGGAACGCCTGCCTGCTGTATTTCCGGAGTATCAGCAAACAGCCCATTCCTGCTCAATATGAGCCGCCTGGTAAAACACTGGAATATTATAAACAGCTGCGGTTCCCGTTTGCACCGGGAATTTAGCTACCGCATATTAAACTGACGAAAGAAGATGACGGCAATAAAAAGAAAATTAGCTATTGTAACAGGCGGAGGTTCAGGGCTCGGACTGGCCATTGCCGCAAAATTCGTACAACAGGGCATCCGGGTTGTGATTGCCGGCAGAAACCGGGAACGCCTGGATACTGCCCAGCAACAACTGGGAGAACTGTGCCATGCAATGCCATGCGATGTTACCGATCTCACTGCCATTCCCGGTTTTGTTCAAACGGTAATTGACCAGTATGGCCCTGTTGATATCCTGGTGAACAATGCAGGCATCAACATGAAAAAAGATTTCACCGAAGTTACAGACGAAGCATTTCAACAGGTGATCCTTACCAATCTCAGCGCCGTTTTCTCAATGAGCCGGGAAGTGGTAAAGCATATGCTGCAACAACAAAACGGGTGTATCATTAACATCAGCTCCATGGCGGCGCAATATGGTATTCCAAAAGTAATTGCCTATTCGGCCAGTAAAACAGCCATCGATGGTATGACCCGTGCGATGGCCGTTGAGCTTTCCCCTAAAGGCATACGGGTAAATGCCATTGCACCGGGTTTTATTTATTCAGATATGACAGCAAAGGCTTTGGATAGCGATCCCGAAAGAAAAGCAAAAGTATTCGGCAGAACACCGATGGGCGCCATGGGGCAACCAGCCGACATAGGCGAGGCTGCATACTTCCTGGCCAGTGATGCGGCAAAATTTATTACAGGCGTAATACTGCCGGTAGATGGCGGAAACAGCATCGGTTTTTAACGTATAAACATCCCCGTTATGAAACAACTCCTTATTCTCCAGTTATTCCTCTTTTCAGTATATACCGGAACCGCCCAGGTAAAGCTTCCAGCGCTGGTGCGCGACAGCATGATCCTTCAGAGAGATGAAAAGGTAAAACTCTGGGGATGGGCTTCCGCCCATGAAAAAATAGAGATCCGGTTCAGAGGTAAAGTATATAAAGCAACTGCCGGCGCAGATGGTAACTGGATGATACAACTAGCTCCCACCAAAGCAGGCGGCCCTCATAATATAGACATTATCGCAAGCAATAAAATTACCCTGCATGATATATTGTTTGGAGATGTATGGCTTTGCAGCGGCCAGTCGAACATGGTTCATCAGATGGACATCCATGACGTTACCTATGCCAATGATATTGCCACAGCCAATTACCCGCAGATCAGGCAATTCCTGGTGCCTACGCTTACAGACCTGCAGGGGCCTCAGCACGACTTACCCGCCGGGCGCTGGGTGCCTGCCGTAGGAGAAGCGGTAAGGCCCTATTCCGCCGTGGCCTATTTCTTTGCAAAAAAAATCCATGAAAAATATAAAGTTCCTGTTGGCATTATCAACGCCAGCGTTGGCGGCACTCCTATTGAAGCATGGATCAGCAGCGAAGGACTGAAAGAATTCCCGGCGCAAATGGCGGTCATCGAAAAAAATAAAGACACAGCTTATATCAATAGCTTCAGCAGGCAGGCAGCACCTGCCCCACAGCCAGCGGATGCCGGGCTGGCCAACGCTCCCGCATGGTATGATATGACCTATACACCGAAAGGCTGGCGTAATATCAACATTCCCGGGTACTGGGAAGACCAGGGCATCCGGGACCTGAACGGCATTGTATGGTACCGCCGGGAAATAGATATACCCGCTGCTATGACCGGCAAAGCAGCCAGGGTTTTCCTGGGAAGAATTGTAGATGCAGATGAGCTATACATCAATGGCAAAAAAACAGGCGCCACCGGCTATCAATATCCCCAACGCAGGTACAATGTAGCGCCGGATGTATTAAAGGCCGGTAAGAACCTGTTTGTAATACGTGTTACCAATACCGCCGGTAAAGGCGGATTTGTGCCGGATAAACCATACTGCATTTTCGCAGGCAACGATACCATTGACCTGAAAGGTTACTGGCAATATAAAGTAGGCGCTGTTTTCCCTCCTGTTACAACGCCTGTAAAAAGGATCACACTCCAGTATCAGCCTGCTGCTTTGTACAATGCCATGATAGCCCCGGAGATCAATTATACGATCAAAGGATACTGTTGGTACCAGGGCGAATCCAATACCGGTCAGCCTAAGCAATACGAAAAACTATTGCCCGCGCTGATCAGTGACTGGAGACAGCAATGGGGCCAGGGCGCTCTTCCGTTTCTTTATGTACAGTTGCCCGGCTTCCAGGATTACAGCTACCTGCCTGTGGAAAGCGGCTGGGCCATGTTGCGGGAATCGCAAACGAAGGCGTTATCGGTTCCCAATACAGCCATGGTAGTGGCTATTGATCTTGGTGAGTGGAATGATATTCATCCTGATAATAAAAAAGAAGTAGGCGAGCGACTGGCGCTTGCAGCCATGAAAAAGGCTTATAAGGAAGATATTGTTTACAGCGGGCCTCTTTACCAGTCGGCCGTTATCGAGGGAGATAAAATTATTGTCAGCTTTACACATACAGGTGGGGGCCTTATTACAAAAGATGGAGAAGCGCCCGCCACTTTTGAGATGGCAGGCGCGGATAAAAAATTTGTACGGGCAAATGCAAAAATAGCAGGGAATAAAGTAATAGTGTGGAGCAATGAAATTGCCACGCCCGTGTACGTCCGTTATGCATGGTCAGACAACCCGGTAAATCCCAATCTGTATAATCAGGAGCAATTGCCGGCATCTCCCTTCAGAACGGACAAGTTTTAAGTCCTTATCTCCCTCCGCATAAAAAGATAATAAGAAAGTGCAAAGCAAACCACCGTTGCGGCAATAAGACCACTTACCTGCGGCCATACTACCAGCAGGCTTTCCCGCACCGACAGCGGCGAAGGAATAGCGCCTGCCATTTGTTCCATTGTAAGAGGCCCCAGGCTGCGCACAGAAGGCATCAGTAAGGTGGTAGTGGCATCCGTATACAACTGGCTTGGCACAAAACGCAGGAAGGTTAAAATGATCCTGTTATATGCTACCAGCTGATCCTGGCTTAGTACATCCGGACTAGGCAGGAATGCTTTGATAATAACATTCACAATGATCTGGTAAAAGACAGTAAAAAATATCCAGATGGCAATGGCTGTTAATGCCGATGTAGCCGGTTGCCGGAACTTCACCGAAAGCAATATGGAAAGGTTCAGCCAGAACGATACATAGATCACGCTCAGTATTACAAAACATAGTATCCGCATCAATTCAGATGGCTCCATACTTACACCTGTAATGATCAATCCGCCACCTATCATTAACAAGTTAAGTGACAGGAAAAGTGTGGTGATAACAATAAGCGAAGCAACAAACTTTGCGTTGATCACGGAATCCCGGTAAACCGGTTGCGCCATCAGCCGGATCAGCGTACCGCCTGACTGTTCTGAATTGATAGCATCAAAGCCCAGGCTGATACCCAGCAACGGCCCAAGGAAGCCGATGAAGATATGAAAAGGCGGTAACGACCCGTCTGTTGTTGTAAGCAGCTTCAGGTACAGGTATAACCTGTCCGGGTCATTGATATTTGATACCGCCTTACTGATATTGGTCAGGGATACATACATGGATCCCAGGAAGGTAAGCAGTATCAATCCCGCCAGGATGATGAAGCGCCAGCTATGCACCTGGTCTGCTACCTCCTTCCGTACCATGGCAAAAAAAGGATTGGTTGCCTGATGTGGTGGCTGGTTATTGCTTTTTGAACCTGCTGAAAAAAGACCGTTGAAATAGGCCGCTTGACTTTTCATTAGATACGTTTTCCTTTAAATTATTTTCAAAATACCGTTGATAGATTTCATCAAGGCCATAGCTTTTCTGTTGTACGCCGGTAACATCAAAACCATGCTGCACAAAGAAACGTACAATATCAGGCGTAATATCTTCCTGTCCTGATATTTCCACTACGGTTCCATCTATTGTTACCTTGCTTACAGCCGGTAGCCGGAGAATGTCTTTCTCCAGTCCGTTAGTCTCACTGATGGCTGTTTTCAGCGTTACCTGCACCGCATAGGGCGCCGCATTGAACAGGTTGGCGGCCAGCGTTTCAATATTGCCTTCCGCCAACAGGCGCCCACCAACGAATATGCCTACACGATTACATACCTGCTGTACCTGGTGCAGGTGATGGGACGACAATAATATTGTGAGGCCCTGTGCCTGGCTTAATTGCCTGATCAGTTCGAGGAAGTCCCTCACGCCGGTGGGATCAATACCAAGGGTGGGCTCATCCAGGATAATCACTTCCGGTTGTTTCAGCAGCACATCCGCCAGTCCGAGGCGTTGTTTCATACCACGGGAAAAGGCGCCCGCTTTTTTATGTATGGCAGCTTCCAGTCCTACTTCCGCCAGCATATTCCGGGCACGGTCTTTTACTTCCGCTTCAGGGATGCCATTCAACCGTCCGATATAAGTAAGGTTTTCCAATGCCGTTAGCTCATTGTAAAAACCCACGTTATCCGGCATGTATCCTACCTTGCGTTTCACAGGAATAGGATTGCGCGCAGCATTCAGCCCACAGATGCGGGCCTCCCCGGCAGAGGGCTCTGTTAGTCCCAGCAGCATTAATATGGTAGTGGATTTCCCGGCGCCATTGGGACCAAGCAACCCGAATATTTCACCTTTGTTTATAGCCAGGTGCAGGTTATCCACGGCCTTCAGGGAGCCGTAGTATTTGGTCAGCCCGTTGATCTCAATAATTGGTTGTTCCATAAGCTATCTCCTGCCATATTTACGGATAAGGTAATACACAACGCCTAATGCGGCTATGATCACGAGTATCCCGATCCATCCGGTAAGAACGGATGTAGTAACCGTCATGCGGAAAGATGCGCTGGAAGAAGCGTTGGTATTTTTAACGGAGAAGTTGGTAACATAATCCCCTGCAATGGTTTTATCAGGCACGCTCAGCGTGGCAGTCACCTCGGCATCTTTACCAGGCTCCAGGCGGGTGATGGTGGATGGTACAAATGCGGCGTCCCATTGAGGAGGAGCCTGAGCGGAAAGATCGAGGTTATCGAGTGCAATGGTGCCTGTGTTCTTTACCACAAGATGGATCTCTTTGCGGTTGCCTTCAGTGATTTCATCGCTCAACCTGCCCGATGGCGTAGTGAGTGAAACGCTGTATGAGCCTTTCACTACAGCTTCCAGGTCTAGTTTTGCAGAATCGCCCCCTGTTACAGCCAGCACCGGTATATTATATTTTCCCGGTTTGGTTTCTATAGCAGGATTAATTTCCAGGGTGATATCCTGTGTTTTTTCTGAATCGATATTCAGTGATGTGACCTGCACACCCTCTACTTTAAAAGAAGCATTCCATCCCGGGGGCACAGTGGCAGAAAGCTGGTATACGCGGGATACAGTTGCGGCGTTATGTAACCTGGTGTTGTAGGTAAACGGCGTATTGGTAGCCGCTTCAATGTTAATAAGCCTGGCGGTAAAAGGTGGCTCCGAATGCTTGTTGGCCTGCGCCGTACTTTGTTTGGTGAATGACACAGATAAAAGGAATAAACAAAAAAGAGAGGGCAGATTCCGGGCAATCCGCCGGCGATGTTGGTTGTTGCTTACTGACATTGCTAACATGAGATTAATAAATAATAATTATATTCAGATGAAATAATAGCTATTTACTTCTAAGTACAGCAGTGGTATAATGGTAATCTGTTATTTCAGACGGCGACCAAATTAAAAAGAAATATTAAATGCAATTGCAAAAAAAATGTGAAAATTTTAACGAAGATAGGGTCCCTGCGGTGATCTCCGTTTACTATGCCCGCTATGATACGCCATTACCCGCTCACATTTTCACTCAACTGGCAAACGTACTTCCGGAAAGCTTACAGGCAGCCATTTACAGGTACCGGCAATGGGAAGATGCGCACGCCGCATTACTGGGCAAACATTTATTGCGGCATTCATTGCTGCGTCAGGGGCTCCCATATACACTGCAAAATATTGAATACACCACCTACCGGCGGCCGTTCATCAAGGGTACACCTGACTTCAATATTACCCACTCCGGCAATATAGTAGCCTGCGCGGTGGCTGAAAAAGGGCTTGTTGGAATTGATATTGAAAAGCTCCAGCTATTGCCGGTGGATGATTTCCGGCAACAGTTCAGCGGGGAAGAATGGCAGCGCATCTGCCAGGATCCTGCACCACCAGCCGTTTTCTACCGGTACTGGACCAGGAAGGAAGCAGTATTAAAAGCTGCAGGCACAGGGCTGAACGAGGCATTGCATCTGCTTAATACTACTACAGATATTGTTTCCTATGATCAGCATACCTGGCAGCTTAATACGGTATCCATAATGCCCGCATATATCTGCCACCTGGCATGTAGTGAAATGAATAATACTATTTCCGTTCAGGAAGTAAGTATCAGTGAGCTGGCGTTGTAACAAGCCAGATGTACCCGGATTGTGGCACATTCTCTTCAATAATATTTAAAAGTAAAAATGATATTATACTTTGTAAACAATTAAAAATCAATAATTTAAAAACAGGCTAAACAATTCTGGTGCGATATTGGTTTATCCATAGGCACATCAAAATCGTATGGCTATGAACAGGAAAATCCTAATCACGGAAAGCGATGTTGATATAAGGCTACTTTTATCATCATTGCTCAGGAAACATTACCAGGTGTTTTTCTTAAATGATGCAAAACAATTACTGGAAGGATCATTTGAGAAACCGGATCTGTTTATTTTGAGCAACCAGTTACCTGATGCAAATATTGGGAATATATGCAGGCATCTGAAAACAAATATTCAAACCAAAAAAATACCAATACTGATTATTGCAGATTCGGAAGATATTGATGCGTTGAGAGAAGAATGCCCGGGAGATGATATTATTACGAAACCGTTTTCCGGAGCTGAGTTACTGGCGAAAGTGCATAGCGCGATTGATATAAATATTACCAGCAGGTAATTAGTTATTTTTAGAAAGATGTAAAGCCCGCAGAGGGCTTTACATCTTTTTTTTATCCGGGAAATTAATCTTTATGTCCCCTGCCGTTATTGCCCTTATTACCTTTATGACCCTTATTGCCCTTATCGCCTTTATACTGTTTGTATTTACCCGGATGCCCTTTTACCACATAATATTTTTCATCATTGCTGTAGCGGATAATCTGCTGTTTACCATAATAGCCTTTGTACTTTCCATACCTGTTCCGGTAAACATCCGGGTGAAGATAGGGCTTAGGCTCATTTACAACTACCTTGTATCCCCTGTTGAGATCGTAGTGATAACTGGCAGGTAATGCGGGAGCGAAAACCCATCTTCCGCCATGCAGATAAATAAAACGCCGCTCCGGTACATAGTAGTAGGCATCTACATCGGGCAGGTAATAATATTCTGCATAGTCATACCCTACGGGACCCCACAGCGGCTGACTGCCTATATTCACGTTTACATTTACTTTTACCTGGGCATGGCCGGTATTCCCATACAACGAACCTGCTATAGCTAAACAGGTGATTATCAATATCTTTTTCATAACCATGTTATTTATAAGCTTATAGATTCAAATGAGATGCCAATCTGAAGCATTGGGTGGCTGGTGGGAAGGGATAATATCATAGATTATGAATAAAAGCAATCATCAGCGCTGCCGTTATTCGTGTAGCCGGCACCGTGCCAACAGTACCGGAAAGCAGGTTGGATTCCTTCGGATCATCGAAGTTAATGGGCTGCTGATAACTGTTGGTATGACCATAACCTAAGAGAATACCTGTACGAAGATTGTATTTGGCTCTTTTAACATTCACTCCCAGCTGGCAATAGTAATTGTCCCATGTAGATGTATTGGGAGAAAAACCATCGGTATCCTTTCTGTCTGCATAGTTAAAATCGGTTCTGAACGAACAATAACCTGTTAACAACGGCTTCAGCCGGTAACTAACGCCTACGGCTATATTAAATATAGCCTTTCTTGCTTCACGCATTTCCAGCAATGCAATAGTAGAGGAATTCGTGTTCCCTGTATCCGGTCTTACAAAAATCTCAGGCCGCGGGGTAAGAATGTTATAGTCTTTCACTTTCATAAAATATTCCGTTGCTACATACACCTGTCCCTTATGATAATCATAAGCATATCCCAAAGCGATACTGGCAGGCGCTTTATAGCTTGTTTTCAGATTTGTTTGCCGTGTATTAGCCAGCAGGTTAACCGGCTCGTTATCGATGAAATGAACATTTGCAACAGCGTTACTGCTCAGTAACGTTCCTTTGCCATATAGGTGCATAAGGGGCGACGACAATAATAACCCCAGGTGATGTTTCCCCAATTCGTAGCTGAAGCCCGCTTTTAATTTTAAGCCAATATGACTGTAATCTACCTGGTAATCGCCTTCATTACTGGCAAGCGGCAGGGTGCTGGAAGTATTGTCGTTCACCAGGGCGCGGGAAGTAAAGGCCTCACTGTAATGCTGGGAACGCGACTGGCCTTCCGCCATAAAACCGATGGCCCAGCGGCTGGAAAGCCGGAATCCCGTACTGATAAGTGCCGATGTTTCCCTGGTAAGATTCTGGAAATTATATTGGCCCACGTAATATTCCAACCCCGGGCTTCCGCTTCTGTCTATTACATCCAGCTTCGTATCCTGTTGCTGTGATACGTTGTAATTAAGCACAGAAGTATGCGTAAGCGCATAACCAAAGTACACAGGCTTCCGGCGTCCCACAGATACGATACCAGACAACATCTGCGGCACACTGGAAGTAATACGGGAATGCAGGTCCTTCCCGGTTCCGGCGCCGTTCTTCACCTTAATAGATTCCACCTGGTAAACGGTTCCGGAAATAGACGCGGTTTTCTTCCTGGTAAGCGCCTGTAATGCCGGATTATAAAACAGCACGCCGCTGTCTTTATTATTTGCAATTACAGCTCCTGGTGTAAAAAAGCTTCCCGGCCCATAGCTGGCGGACCAATAGTTAGCATCCTGTGCAAATAACAGCTGGCTGATAAATAAAAAGAACATGCCCGGTAGAATTATCCTGATCATAGTTCTGTTGGTTAATAAGTTAATAAATAGTGTGAGGTTGAGCTACAAAAGATTTCTTACTGAACAACCAGGCGGCAAAATTGTTGGGACGGTTCTTAAAAATAGAGTTTTATATAACATCCGGCATATATTTAAAATAATATCGGGATTGGATAAAATAAGAAATGCGGAAAGGATCCTTCCGCATTTCTTATTTATAGTAAGATATAATACTAGAACTTATAAGACACTGTTCCTGTAAACTGTGTGGGTGGTATA
>NZ_DATCRD010000222.1:0-7764 GCF_036569185.1 Chitinophaga sp. | reverse complement strand
CTGCAGCCTGGATTACGGAGGAAGTGCAGCCACAGCCTAAGAATATCTACGGGGTAACCAAAAAAGCAGCAGAAGACCTTTGCCAGCTCTTCTACAGAAATCACGGCCTGCCCTGCATAGTACTTCGCACTTCCCGTTTCTTTCCTGAAAAAGACGACGACAAACATATGAGGGAAACCTTTCAGGACGAGAACCTGAAGGCCAACGAATTCCTGTTTCGCAGGGTAGAGCTGGAAGACGCGGTAAATGCACATTTGCTGGCGGCAGAAAAGGCTTCCTCCATCGGATGGGGCGTTTATATTATCAGCGCTACCACGCCGTTCCGCCCCGCAGATTTGCGTGATCTGCGCCTCAATGCGCCAGAGGTAGTACTGCGCACCGTACCGGCTTATGCAGCAGCGTATAGCCACCGCGGATGGAAGATTCACCAAAGCATAGACCGGGTGTATGTAAATGAGAAAGCGAGAAAAGAGCTGGGTTGGGAACCAACATATGATTTCGCTTACGTAATAGCACGTATAAACGCAGGAGAAAGTTTACGCAGCCCACTTGCAGAATTAACCGGTTCAAAAGGATATCATGCAGAGAGCTTTACGGATGGCCCCTATCCCATCAGCCATTAAAAAGAGGGGGATGATATGAAGCAACAGCATGCACAAACCAGTGACCGGGCGAAGTGTTATTTTACTACCTGTCCGAAAAGCTATTGTTTCTTTTTCCCATAACTTATTTTCAACAGGATATCCAGCATCTCATCCGGGACAAATGGTTTATTGAGGAAATGGGTGATATTTAAACTGGCAAAGCGTGTTCTTACATCTGCCAGGACATCGGCAGTAAAAATAACAACCTGGACATCGGGGTATTGCTGCTTTATCAGTTTTCCGAGGGCATAGCCATCCATACCCGGGATATGAAGATCGATCAGGGCTACATCATAGGAGATGCTCTGCAACAGGCTTGCTGCATCATTGCCGTTTGTGGCTACATCCGGAGTTATCCCGAAATATTTCAGCTGTTTTTCTACCACCATAATGTTAACCTTGGAGTCTTCAACAAGGAGTAACTGTAACCAGTTAAATTTACCTGCATAGGCCGATATATCATTTTGCATTGATCTGCCTGTATCCACCGTTTTAGCGATCCGTTTTTCAAAGGTTAAGTCAAAATAAAAGTTGGATCCCTTTCCGGGGCTGCTTTCCAGCACAATCCTGCCGCCCAGCAGGGCTATCAACCGGCGGGTGATAGCCAGTCCCAGTCCGGAACCAGACAAGCGGTGGGAGGAAGTTGTATGGAGATGCCTGAAACTTTCAAAAATTGTTTCGTGGAGCTCGGGGGGAATGCCTATACCGGTATCTTTTACAGAGAACCGCAAAGTTACCGTATCCGTTGTTTCTGCTTTTACAATGACAGATACTGTGATCTCGCCTTTTTCGGTATACTTTATAGCATTACTTATCAGGTTATTCAATATCTGGCTGATACGGACAGGATCGGCCAGAATATGTCGCGGTGTATTTAAGTCTACGACGGTATTTAACCAAAGACCTTTTTCAATCGCCTGCTGGTTAATCTGTACTTTTATGTGCCCCAGCAGTTCGGGTAAATCCACTTCGGAAAAATGCAGTTCCAGGTTTTCGGTTTCGATCCTGTTGAGATCCATTATATCATTGATCAGCTGTAACAGGTGTTCCGAGGAATATACAAGGCTGTTAATGTATTCTTCATGTGCCGGATGGTAACTCATTTTGAGCAGATGAGCAATTCCAATAATGCCATTAAGCGGGGTTCTTATTTCGTGGCTCATGGTAGACAGGAAGTCGAATTTGTCTCTCGCTGATTTTTCCGCAGCTTCCCTGGCTTTTATCAGCGCCTGTTCATCTCTTTTTTTTTCTGAAATGTCTATCACTGCCCCTTTGAGTGCGACCACCTTACCATCTTTTATTACCGGTACACAGATAGCCCGGATCCATTTCCCGGAATTATCAGGGTCGGTGGCAACCAGCCGGAGTTCCACATCATAAGGGGTTCCTTTTTCAATGGCCTGATGTATCCGTTCCTGCAGGATCTGTTGGGATGCTTCATCATGCAGTGTATATATTTTATCGAGGGAGGGGATAAAATCCTCTGTCACATTATTTATCCGGTAGGTTTCCCGGGACCAGAAGATCTCGCCGGTATCCAGACGATATTCCCACCCCCCGGTTTTTCCCAACGCCTGGCTAAAGTTCAGCAGCATATTGCTTTGCTCCAGTTTACTTTTCAGTATCTGCTCTTCGGTCTCGTCGTGTACATAGCCTATGCGATATTTTCCGCTGCCATTTTGGGCAGGCAGGGCCCAGGAATTAACACGGCAGTAGCGGGTACCTTTAGTAGGATGGCTGACCCGGAAAGAAAGAGAAATGGGATGTCCGGGACTCTCCGCTGTAGCTCCGAGGGCAGCTTTCAGTGTCTGTAAATCTTCCGGGAAAATTGTTTTTGTATATCCCCGGCCGAGTGATTCGGAAAGCGAGAGCCCAGAGATTTCTTCCAGCGCATGATTAACAAAAATGCAGTTATTTGCTGCGTCAAAGCAAAATGCCCCCATGGGCGCATATTGCAAGACAGCCAACAGACCACTGGCTTCGTCCAGAGGCGAATTCGGTTCATTTTTCATTCTTTAAATAATAGGTTTAACCGGGATATGTCCAATGGGGAGGAAATAACCGGAGATAGCCATTGTTAGTAGCTTCGGTTACACCTTATTTAAAGATATGAAATCTTGTCCTGATTAAAAAATACGTGGGGATTTCTAACGGGGATTAACTACCTGGGTTTTCCGGGGTTAACTGCTGAAATGGAAAAAAGGCCGGCTTCCAGATAAGGCAATAGGTTATGAAACGTAATTTTATTTTTCCTGTAAGTAAACTGAAAGCCCCCAAAAGTCTGTCTTTCAGGGGCACTTCAGCATTACTCCTCCCCTTTAATCCTGATAAAAGATGTTATCTGAAAGGTCACTTATGGCAGTGATATCCATTCCAGTTTTACAATACTATTGTCCATACCTGAGTTGAACGTGGCACGTACCGGGTATTTGGCCGCATTATAAGCGTAGCTGTAGGTATTGGTAATAGCTGCGGATGAATTAGCGGAACTGATAGTTTCAGACAGTACGTTATGTGCAGACAGGTTGGCGGCATTTGCCTCCAGTACAAAGGCCAGTACCGGCTGCTCGTGCTGCGGGTTCTGTGCTTTGTCATAAGTGTAACTTAAAGAAGAAGTACATACAAATTTGCTATAGCCGGGTTGTTTGCCGTAGTTATCCACCCTTTCAACATTTCCGTCCTGGCTCCAGGTAAATTGTTCATAGCCTGTATTTTCCCACTTGCCGGAAGATGGATGTTTGCTGAAATGGTAGCGTGTTTGCAGGTTACCATCGGCATTGTATGCCAGCGAATCGTAGGTGAATATGTCGTTATTGCGGTAGTACTTTACCTTTTCGATCTGTTCGCCGCCGGTATTATAGTCGTAGCTCGTGAATATATCGCCTGTGACAGCGTTTTCATCATCAGCAAAAAGTGTACGTACCAGGCGTCCGTTCTCATATACGGGCAGGATTACATCCGTATAGGATGCATTTTCTGTTTTGCGGAACTGCAGCATTTTTTTCAGTGTTTTGTCTGCATTGTACTCCAGCTTTGTATGGCCTTCAGCGGAAGATATCTTATGCAGATAAGTACCTGCCGGTTTGCCGCCATCCGGGCGGAATGATAAAAGAATGACTGCTATAGCTAATGACAGCACGTAGCCTCCCCCCGGGAAAATAGATTTCCTTTTCATATAGTTTAAATTTAAAATTGTTAATTGAAGATTGCGTCCGACAACGATGTAAAATTGCTGCGAATCGTTTTCGTTTTTTGTTAATAGCGGGTTAACTGTGTTAACCGGTTGTTAAGTAGATGTTGGCAGCGGGTATATTTATTACGAAACCAATTGGTGTTTATATTGTAAATAAATTGTATTTTCACTTAATAAGTGAATGTCTTACTCTAAGAATCTGATCAGGTAATACGCCAAAATCCAGTGTATAATGAGGCAGGAAGATGCTACACCTCCAGGTGAAAACATACCGGTACATCAATTACTTGAACTAATACCACTTGGCGCATTTCAGGCCGATGCGGATGGAAATGTTTTCTATTCGAACAAACAGATGCAAAATATTTGCGGGATAACCCGGGAAGAGCTCCAGGGAAAAGGATGGATGAAAATTGTTTATGAAGAGGATATTCCTCTTATTTCCAGGCTGCTGGAGGCTACGCTGGCAGAAAGAAAAGAGATTTTTGATTTTATTTACCGGATCCGGCATCCTTTAAATGGCATCCGGCATTTAAAGGCCAATGCGAAATTTGAGTTTGATTCATCCGGAACACCCCTTCATTATACCGGATTCGTAGAAGATGTTACCACGCAAATAGAGCAGCGACGGACTTTAAAGGAGGTAAACAAAGAACTTGAACGATCCAATAGCCTGCTTGATGCCAGCCAGGAAATCAGCCAGAACGGAGGATGGGAATATGACCTGCGAACAGGTAAGATATTCTGGACGAAACAGACCTATTTAATTAATAGTGTGGAGGCTGATTTCGAACCTACCTATGAGGATGTGCTCTCCTTTTGTGATGAAGGGTATGTGGAGATCCTGAAAAACAATGTTGAAAGAGCAATTAAACAGCGGATACCTTACGATTTTGAGTTCAGGCACGTGTCCCGTATTGGCGTTAAAAAATGGATGCGGGCTATTGGGATCCCTATTATCAAGGATAATGAGGTGGTCGCCCTGCGTGGAGCGCTTATGGATATTACCAGGATGAAAGAAGATGAACTGGCTATCCGGGAAGCAAAGGAAATGCTGGAGCATAGCCACCTGCTGCTGGATCTAAGCCAGCGCCTGAGCGAAACGGCAGGATGGGAAGCGGATCTGAAAACCGGTAAAGTGTTTTGGACCAGGCAAAACTATTTTTTGTACGAAGTAGACGATGATTTTATCCCGGACCTGGATAATACCCGTGCTTTTTATGAGCCGGAAGACCGCGCCAGGATGGACCAGGTGGTTAGCGAGGCTATCATGAAACAAACTACTTATGATATTGAACTGCGGCTTATAACGGCAAAAGGCACTAAGAAATGGGTACGGGCTATTGGGGTACCTATAGTAAAAGATGGGGAAGTAGCCATCGTGAAAGGGGCATTGATGGACATCACACGGATCAAGAAAGCGGAGCAGGAACTAATTGCAGCCAGGAATATTGCCGAAAATGCGGCGCGGGCAAAAACAGATTTCCTGTCGGTAATGAGCCATGAAATAAGGACGCCGCTTAATGGTATTATTGGCATTTCCAACCTGCTCAAGCTCAATCACACGATAGACCAGGAGGAATATATCCGGAGCCTGATCTTCTCGGCCGACCACTTGCTACGGTTAATTAATGATATATTAGATCTTACCAAAATGGAGAGCGATAACCTGGAGCTTTCAGAAGCTGAAGTAGACCTTTATGAGCTGGTGAGTAACATCAAAAGCCAGTTTAAGTCGTTGGCAGAAGCCAAAGGCATCCTGCTTAAAAGTTTTATAGATGATGATATCCCCAGGCGGCTGATCGCAGATCCGGTACGGCTCGGACAGATCCTTAATAATCTTGTCAGTAATGCAATAAAATTTACAGACCAGGGTACCGTTACCATCATGCTGCGGCTAACAACGCAAACAAAAGACCAGGCCACCATTCATTTTTCTATAAAAGACACGGGGACCGGTATCCCGGAGGAAATGCACTCAACAATTTTCGAAAGCTTTAAACAGCTGCAGCAGGCGCCACATCGTAAACACGCAGGTACCGGGCTAGGACTGACGATCACCCAAAAGCTGGTGGAATTACATAAAAGCAAAATTTTTCTAAAAAGCGCCCCTGGTGAAGGAGCAGAGTTCTATTTTGAAATATCTTTTGTACGGGCAAACGATGAGAACAGTCCTGCTAAATTTGTTCGTAACGCTTCTATTGCCCGCTTTGAAAAGAAGCTGACAGGGCTGCGTATCTTATTTGCCGAAGATAACCCCATCAATGTACTGGTAACCAGGAAACAGCTGGAGTACTTTGGCGTGGTACCTGATTGTGCGTACAATGGACAGGAGGCGCTCACCTTGCTGGAAAATAACAGCTATCATGTTGCGCTGCTGGATCTGCATATGCCTTCCATTGATGGTTACGCGCTTGCAGAAATCGTGCGTCGCAAGTATCCAGGCACACATGTTATCATTTTTACTGCAGATATTATGACCGAGGTAAGGACAAGACTGGCCCAGATACATGTTTATGATATTCTGAACAAACCTTTCGCCGCAGAAAAGATGTATGAAATGTTATTAAATGTGGCGCGTGACAGGAAAATTGTTGAATAGCAGGGAAAAGCTTGTCCGGCGCGGGGAACAGGCGTATAGGCGATCTGGTTAATTAGCCTGTCGTAATCCTTGAGTATATTATCCGCCCGCTAATGGCTAGCCTTTGAAAAGTACATGATCTACGTGAGAATATGATGCCGGTCGGCAGCATATAACCGATCAAATGCACATAATTTCATTTTGACCCCAGCCTGGCAGATGATTTGGAAAATTATCGAATTATATTGCTTTGATGCCTGACCACTTAAAAAAAGAAGGAGTAAATCAGTAATAATTAAAATCAATAGCAGCGCGAACTTACACCGCAACAGGTTAATTTTTTGTGCTCAAAGAGATGGTAATTACAAAATGTGGGAAAAATAAAAAGCATGTAGTTTCATATGAAATCACATGCTTTAAAGTGCCATTAGTCGGATGACTGAGCGACGTGTTATCTCAACTATGTAATTATCAATATTTCTGAAGTAGTGAAACCGGTTTGTTCACTCTTTTGTTCTCGAACCTGGAAAGAAAGAACTGTATATGCAAAATAAGGTATTTTGGTATTCACTGCAATGACAATTATTTTTTGCCCTTCAAAAATAATTCCCGGTATTCCATCTCTCTTAAAAGTACTTAAAGGTCCGATGCCACTGATTTAGTAGCGGTAATTTGAATAAATTTTCTTAATTTATCTCCATGAACACCACCCACAAAGAACAAACCTGGGTATTAAAAACAAAATTCTCCAACCTGGTGTTAAGTGATTTCGATTTCACTGACACCAATATGAACAGTGCCATTTTTGAAAGAGTTACTTTTAATTCGAGCTTGTTTGAGCGAACAAATGTGGACAACACCAGACTTTTTCATGATTGTAATTTTGACCACTGCATTTTTAAAAATGTAAAATTAAAAAATTCTGCATTCGGTAACAACAAAGGGGAATATAATAACTGCCAGTTTGAAAAATGTGACTTCACAGGCCTTCATTTTAATGCCACGCGGTTTATCAATTGCGGCTTCACTCACTGTAAACTGAAGAATATAAATTTCAATGCCAGCAGTTTCCTGCAGTGTCAGTTTGTCGGCAAACTGGAAAACGTTACTTTTAATGGCATATATGATACAAATACAAGCACGCATAAAATCCTGGAAAATGTTGATTTCTCAGCGGCCATATTTGGCGAATTTGTGAGCTTTTTTGATTGTGATCTATCAACGTGCACGCCACCTCAGGGGAAAACATTTGAGGAACTATTATACATTTTTGATCTTAATAGTCCAGCCAATTTGAGCTCAGGCTCCAAAGACAGGATCGTCATACCACTAAAGCTGTAACAAAA
>NZ_DATCRD010000221.1:0-6931 GCF_036569185.1 Chitinophaga sp. | reverse complement strand
GCAAAACCGTTGGGTCTTTCTACTTCGATGGTCTTTGTTTCTGCGGCTTTCTGGATATTGTATCCTTTGGATGCGAGCACGGTCCATACCAGTTTGCCGGTAGCCAGGGAAGCAATGCCTGCTTTGCCTGCCACGCTGTTCAGGTCTTTGTGCGACAATGTTAACTTATTTTGTACGCCGCCACCATCGGAAGAGAATTTTGCAACAGGCGAAGAGAAATCGCCGCCCGCTTTGTCAAAGGCTACTTCATACTGTACCAGCGAGCCATCTTCCGCACGGGCCTGGTCCCACTCAAAGCTCACTGTAGCGCTGGTGGTAGGTTGCAGCTTAATATATTTATTGTCCAGCGGGGCGGTGAGCTTGGGCACCGGCTGCATATTGGTGTTGAGTGAATAATCGTCTTTCTTACAACTAAATAATAGAACACTCAGTATAATGATCAAATATTTTTGCATGTGATTACAGTTTTTAGGTGGAAGGATATTACCAGTCCTGGTTTTGTGAAAGATTTTTGTTCTGATCGCGTTCAATAGTGGGCACCGGCCACAGATAATGCTTGGGATTGGTGAACAACCTGTTTTCAACGATGATATAACCATTCGGATCTTTATTAAAAGCACCGGAGGTTACTTTAATACCTCTTACAGGTCTGTTCATCACCACATCGGCAGTTTTCCAGCGGCGGATATCATACACCCGCAGTCCTTCAAACGCCAGCTCTGCCCTTCTTTCCCGGCGGATCACCGCGCGTTGCTGCTCCTGGTTCAGCGCAGCGTTAAACTGGGTAGCGCCGGCATCATTAAACCCGGCACGCACGCGGATAGGTTGAATGGTCTGATTCCATACTGCCGCATTCATCTGCCCCAACTCATTCTTTGCTTCTGCATACATCAACAGCACATCAGCATAACGGATCATGATCAGGTTTAATCCCGATGCATAGTTGGTAGCTGCGCGGTCGTAATATTTATAGAAATAATAACCGGTGGGAGATGCGCCCTGGTCATCTACCGTATTGGTGGCAGGAACAGAACCTGGTTGCGTCAGGATGGTTTGTTCCACACCGTTAAAATCAATCACCCTGGATCCGTGATGCAGGATGGTAGCTTCAAAACGCGGATCCCTGTTAACATAAGGCGTATTTTCATTATAACCGGAACCGGCTTCGCCAATGGCTTTACCATTGGTCATGATGTAATCATTCACCAGGTCCTGCGTAGGTACCAGTACGCTTCTCAGTGCAGCAATGGTTTGCGGCATGAAAGCGCGTTGTTTGTCGTAGGTTCTTCCACCGCCATATTGCAGGTCCAGGATCACTTCGCTGTTATACTCATTGGCTACGGTAAACAGGGTACTGTAATTACCAAACAGGGCATAAGTGCCGTTCTCTGTTTTACCGATCAGCTTCTCGCAATCTGCAACAACAGCCGCCCATTCGCTGCGGAACAGGTGCACACGGGCGCTCATGGCAATGGCAGCGCCACGGGTAATACGGCCACGGTCGTTCTGCGCCTGCTGCGTATTGGTGGGCAGGTCTTTCTGGATATCCGCCAGTTCTGTTAAGATAAACTGCTGGATGGTGTTCTTATCAGTACGTGCAATAGTACGGGAAGCATCAATAGTAATGAGGTCTGTATAAAAAGGTACATCCCCATACCAGGCGGTAAGCTGAAAGTAGGCGTAAGCACGGATAAAGCGCGTTTCAGCCAGGATACGGGCTTTCAGTGCAGGGTCCATATTCGGCACACGGTCGATGTTGGTGGTAACGGTATTGCACCTACGAATAGTAGTGTAGTAATAAGACCAGGTATCTGCTACCCTGCCGTTGGCGCCATCGTATCCGCCGTTGGCAATAGCATTTACATTGATCAGGCCGCCGCCGCTGTTATAGGCGTTATCACTCAGCGCTTCATCTCCAAAATAATAATCATCTTTTGAAAGATGCTCATAGCAGGCGGTCAATGCGTCGAGCGCATCCTGCGCATTGCGCCAGTAGGCAGTTTCGGTAAACTCCCTGGTGATCGGCTGATCCAGTTTACGGCAACTGAATAAAGTGCCGGCCACTAATATTGATAAAACTAATTTCTTCATACAATTGATTGTTTAGGCATCAAAACTTAACATCCAGACCAAAAGCAAAAGTGGCCGCATTCGGGTAATTACGCCCTGCAATAGGATTGTAATTAGACATGGACAACTTATCATCAAACTGCGTAAACTCAGGATCTACGCCTATTTCACGGAAGCGTTCAGGCATGATCGTTATCAGGTTCTGGCTGGTGAAATATACCCGTACACCCTGGATACGCGCCCTGTTCAGCAAAGATGCCGGCAGGTTGTAGCCCAACTGGAAATTTTTCAGTCGCAGGTATTTGGTGTCAAACAACCAGTAATCGGAATAGGCGAAGTTATTGGCATCGGCGGCGCCAATGGTTACACGGGGATAGGTAGCGCCTGGATTGGTAGGCGTCCAGCGATCCAGGTGCTGTACCATGGCGTGATCTTCATTGTTATGAAATGCTTCCACGATATCCCCTCTCAGGAACTGGGAGCGCTTACCCACACCCTGCCAGAACATGGTGAGGTCAAAGTTTTTCCAGCTCACACTGTAGTTAAAGCCAAAGGTGTAGCGGGGGAAAGGATTACCAAATACATAGCGGTCGTTTTCATCGATCACGCCATCTTTGTTACGGTCAATATACCTTACATCTCCCGGCATCACCTGCTGGTTATAGGCAAAAGGCACTTTGGGCGCGTTCTTTATATCATCCAGGTTCTGGTACAGTCCATCGGATTTATAACCATAGTAAGACGCAATGGGGAACCCTTCTTTAATGATAAAGGTTACATCAGAGCCACGTACAGATTCCTGGCCGAATTTAATCACCTTGTTCAGGTTATCAGCGAGGTTAAAACCAAAGTTATGATGGAACTTTCCGGTAGTAAGCCGGTAATTGATAGCCAGCTCCCAGCCTTTGTTATTCACCTTACCCACGTTTTCCAGCGGAGCAGCAGTACCTGCAGTTCCCGGAACAGTCTGGAAAAGATAGATCCCGTCGGTCGTCTTATTAAAATAATCGAAAGATGCTGTTAATGCGCCTTTGAGGAAATCTGCATCGATACCATAGTTGCTCATGGTAGAAATTTCCCACTGTAACAGGTCGTTGTAAGTAGAGAAAGTATTACCGGGTGCAATGGAATTATTGAAGGCATAGTTGGCATTGTTGATGCTTACCCTTGAAAGATAGTTGAATCCACCGATATTGGAGTTCCCCACCTGTCCCCATGAATAACGCAGTTTAAAGTTACCGATACGGTCTTTTACTTCCTGCATAAAGGCTTCGTCTGTAAGTCTCCATCCCAGTGAAAACGCCGGGAAGAACTGCCAGCGGTGGCCCGGGGCCAGCTTGGAGGAACCATCGTAACGCCAGGTTACTTCCGCGAGGTATTTATCATTATAGGCGTAGTTGAACCTGCCGAAAAGTGAATTCAGTGCATACAGGTTGGGATTGCTCATATCGTTATAAGTGCCGATATCCCGGTAGTCGTAGGTACCATCCGGCTTGGGAATATAACCACCGCCAATAGACCAGTCGTTGTCCAGGTTAGTAGTACCAAAACGATCCGCACGGAAGCCATAACCTTCATCTATCGCATCACTGCGCACACCCACCTGCCCTTTTACATAATGTTTACCGAAAGTATTTTCGTATTCTACGGTACCGTATACGTTTGTTGTTAAATCCTTGTATTCGGCGTTATGCATTTCATTATACAGCGGCGGCGTAGCGGTAGTATAATAAGGTGCGTAGGTAAATTTATTGATACGGTAAGCGGTGTTATCAATGTTATAATTACCGGAAGCATTCAGGTTGATCTTAAAGTGATCTGCCGGGGTGATCACCACATCAATGCCGCCCATGAGGTTATCCACTGTTCTTAAACGGTATCCGCCTTCTGCCAGTAAAGCCATCACGCTGTTGCTGGTTAATGGTGGCACTACCCAGTTGCCCAGGGAGTCTTTTACAGCAGTAGTGCGGGGCACACGCATTGCATCACGCATCAGGAAGCCGATATCGGATACCTGTGTACGATAGGTAGAGCGGGTGTAGGCGGCGTTACCGCTTACTTTCACATACTTGCTTACATCCACGGATACGTTAAGGCGTGCGTTGTAACGTTTGTAGTAAAAATCCTGGGGCACATATTTGTTCTGGAGCATGTTGCCCTGGTCGAGATAACCGAGGGAAAACAGGTAGCTGCTGGTTTTACCGCCACCGCTTAAACTTAAATTATGGCTTTGCTGCGGGGTATACTTGCGGAGCATTTCCTTGAGCATAGCGGGTTCTGAGCCACGGTCGTGCCACAATTTAATGTCTTCCGGCGTATACTGCGGCGTTTTACCTGAGTTTACCAGCGCTTCATTTTTCAGGGTCATGTACTGCCATGCTTCCATCTGCCGGGGCAGTGTGGTAGGCGTTTGCCAGCCATACATGCCATTGTAGGTAACAGAAGGATGATCATCTTTCTTTCCTTTTTTGGTGGTGATATAGATCACGCCATTTGCCGCCTGTGAACCATAGATCGCTGCAGAGGCGGCATCTTTCAGTACGGAGATGGATTCCACATCGTAGGGATTCAGGTTCTGCAGGCCATTACCGCCGGCCTGTACTCCGTCAATGATCACGAGTGGCGCGTTGCCGGTTAAGCTACCAACACCGCGGATGTTCATAGTCATTGGCGCGCCTGGTTCAGCGGTATTCTGCTGCATGATGAGGTTAGGCGCCTGGCCCTGCAATGCCTGGAACATATTCACCGCCGGCCTGCTGGTAATATCCTTTGAGTTAATGGTGCTGATGGAAGCCGTCACCTGTGTTTTCTTCTGCTGGCCATAAGCCGTTACCACGATCTCTCCGAGATCTTTGGAATCTACGTTCAGCATGGCAACAATGCTGGTTCTTCCACTGATGGCAATTTCAGAAGATACATATCCTACTGAGGAAAATACCAGTGTACCGTTAGCCGCGCTGGCAGGAATTTTCAGGGTATAAGTTCCTTCTGCATTGGTAACCGTTCCTATGCTCATTCCCTTTACGCGAACGTTCGCACCGGGAATAGTTTGCCCGTGGTTATCCACTACACGGCCGGTGATGGTGATATCCTGCTGCTGTCCTATAGTGGTGGCGGCGCCGCCATGTTTAAGGATGATTTTATTGGCGATGAACTCATAATTAATTTCCAGCGGCAGCAGGATCATCTGTAACACATCGTCCAGTTTATTATCTTTTACATTCAGGGATATTTTCTGTGCAGCTTTAATATCGTCGTTGGAATACACGAAAACCAGGGAGGTTTGCGCTTCAATTTTTTCCAGTACCGTTGCCAGGCTGGCATTGTCGACCTGGAGACTGATCAGTTGGTTCATAGCCGGCGGCCTTTCCCGTTCCTTTCCCGGCTGATGCTGCACCTGCCGGCGCAACCCGGCTGCATAGGCCACCTGCGCATGCAGATCCAGCACGCTCAGCAGCGATAAGCAGATTATCAGCGACAGGAAAGGCGGACGAAAAGAAGGCTTGTGTAATACCTTTCTCATAACGTAGTGGTGATTAAAAATGAATAAATATTGGTGTTGGCTTGATGTTTATTATTCTCCTATAACTAATGTTGAATCGGTAATACGGTAGTGGAATGCTTTTGATTTACTGAGGTAGTACATAATATCTTCCAGGGAATTATTATGGAAAGCCCCGGTTAACCGGTATTGTTTTGGTGCGTTGGCTTCAAATACCACGCGTTTGTTGAAATTGCGTTGCAGGCTGGCGCCGATTTCTTCCAGGGTAGCGTTCCTGAAGATCAATCGCCCTTCTGTCCAGGCCTTATCTTCCGACCCGATGGTATTGTCTTTGATCAGTGTGCCGCTGCTGGCGGTATAGGTTACTTTTACGTCGGGTGTAACGAGGATGGTGTCACTGATCTTTTTAGTGTCTTCATAACGGGGAATGAAGGCTACTTTTCCCGTTACCACGGCGGTTTGCACCGGTTCATTTTCATACGCCCTGATATTAAAGGAGGTGCCCAGCACTTTGATGGTGCCTTTTTTCAGGTGTATAATAAAAGGACGCGTGGCGTTGGTGGCCACATCAAAAAAAGCTTCTCCTTCCAGGAAGATCTCGCGGCTGTCGCCCCGGAACTTTTCCGGGTAAGTGATCATGCTTTCCGCGTTGAGCCAGATCTTGCTGCCATCGGCCAGTTCAATAAACGACCGGGTAGCTTTCCCGTTGCTGCGTTTTACCCATTGTTCCCTCCCGGCATCCGGTGTTTTTCGTGTAGCGTTAAACAACCAGAGGGCGCCAACCGGTAACAATATGGCAGCAGCAACAGCAGCTACCCATTTCCATCTCCCGGGTCTTTTAGGATCCATCGGACGGATGTTAGTCGTTTGTTGTTTTATTTTAGACATTGTTCTTTGCAGGGCCTGTTCTGTGCTTTCCGCCGATACCTGTAAGGGATCTTCAAAATAGTGGTGGAGATGCCGGTATTTTTCCTTCAGTTCCGGGTGTTGTTCCAGCAGGGCTTCCAGCTCCGCCAGTTCTTCCCGTGTAGCTGCTCCCGCCAGTTGACGGGTCACCAGTAATACGAAATATTCTTCGTTTATCATAAAATGGAATCGTGTTCAGAGAGAAGGACAGGTAGCGGGGGGAAAACTACTTACAAGCGGGGAAAATATTTTTTCGCGGATTTTGTCTGACTCCGGATTTTGATGATTTCGCTGATTACGCTGATTGGATTTTGTAATGATTTTAAAAAGATTTGGGGAGATGTAAGCGAATATTTTCGTTTACATCTCCCCAAATCCCTTTAAATCCGAAGTAATCAATCAGCGTAATCAGCGAAATCATCAAAATCCGGAGTCAGACAAAATCCGCGAAAA
>NZ_DATCRD010000220.1:0-3201 GCF_036569185.1 Chitinophaga sp. | reverse complement strand
TTCTGAACTACGGCGGACCCGCCTGTATTGGCAACCACCTGCCGCTTAAGCGCCACCTGGGCATGGGATGGAATATAGGCGCACAAGGGCAGCAACAGTGCGGGAGTGCATCTGAGTACAATTGATCTCATATATGTATGGTTATAAGTAAAGTGTTCAGGAACTGCTACAGCGCCGGACAGGAGGGCTACAATAGTAAATAACGTATCTGCCTGTTATACAAGCGCATGGAGTATCATTCTATTTCATGACGATTTTTATTTAGGGAACCGATTTTTCAATTCTGGTCTTCGCTGTTTTTAGCGCTCAATCTTCAGGGTATATCCGGTTTACAATATGCTACAAATATGACAGAATTATAACACCTGGAAAACGTCGATTTAACTTTTGGTGGAAATTGGTAAAAAAGTGGTCGGTACCGTCTAAAAACTGGTTTTCGCAGAACTATTTATAATTATTAAATATAATATGAATAACACGCTCATTTGTTTTTGAGAAATAACAATTTGGAAAAGAAGGTCATTTTATTTATTGTTAAAAATAAATTACCTTTGCCCCCCAAATTGCATTATTTAGTCACTTTAATATTATGGCAGACTTAAAATTTCAAAGGAACTTTGGTATTGCGGCGCACATCGATGCGGGTAAAACCACTACCACAGAACGTATCCTGTATTATACAGGTAAATCCCACAAAATTGGAGAAGTGCACGAGGGTGCTGCTACAATGGACTGGATGGCACAGGAGCAGGAGAGAGGTATTACCATCACATCTGCGGCAACCACTTGTTTCTGGAATTTTCCAACCTTACAAGGTAAAGCCTTACCTGATACCAAACAATATAAATTCAATATCATCGATACCCCGGGTCACGTGGACTTTACCGTAGAGGTAGAACGTTCCCTCCGTGTATTGGATGGTCTGGTAGCATTGTTCTGCGCTGTATCCGGTGTTGAACCTCAGTCTGAAACCGTTTGGCGCCAGGCTAACCGCTATCGTGTACCACGTATCGGTTTCGTTAATAAAATGGACCGTTCCGGTGCCGACTTCCTGAACGTGGTAAAACAGGTTAAAGAAATGCTGGGTGCTAACCCTGTGCCTTTAACCCTGCCGATCGGAGCTGAAGACACCTTCAAAGGTGTGGTAGATCTGATCACCATGAAAGGTATCATCTGGGACGAAGAAGGTAAAGGTGCTACCTACCAGGAAATTCCTATTCCGGAAGATATGGTGGCTGAAGCGGAAGAATGGAGAGCTAAGCTCGTGGAAGCAGTAGCTGAATACGATGACACCCTGATGGAGAAATTCTTCGAAGATCCTAATTCAATCTCTGAAGAGGAAATCCACGAAGCTATCCGTAAGGCTACTATCGATATCGCTATCATCCCGATGATGTGCGGTTCCTCTTTCAAAAACAAAGGCGTACAGAAGATGCTGGATGCGGTTTGCCGCTACCTGCCTTCTCCGCTGGATGTTGAAGCTGTAAAAGGTACTGATCCCGACAGCGGTGAAGAACTGGAACGTAAACCTTCTGCTAAAGAGCCACTGGCTGCACTGGCGTTCAAAATTGCAACCGATCCTTTCGTAGGTCGTCTGGCGTTCTTCCGGGTTTATTCCGGTCACCTGGATGCAGGTTCTTATGTACTGAACACCCGTACCGGCAAAAACGAGCGTATCAGCCGTATCATGCAGATGCACGCCAACAAGCAGAACCCTATCGATTTCATCGAAGCTGGTGATATCGGTGCGGCTGTTGGTTTTAAAGATATCAAAACCGGTGATACCCTGTGCGATGAAAAAGCACCGATTATCCTGGAATCTATGACCTTCCCTGAACCGGTTATTCACATTGCCATCGAGCCTAAAACTCAGGCAGACGTAGATAAAATGGGTATGGCCATTGCTAAACTGGTAGAAGAAGATCCTACCCTGAAAGCAAAAACCGATGAAGAAACAGGTCAGACCGTACTCAGCGGTATGGGTGAGCTGCACCTTGAAATCATCGTTGACCGTATGCGTCGCGAATTCAAGGTAGAAGTAAACCAGGGTGCTCCTCAGGTTGCTTACAAAGAAGCCCTCACTACCAAAGTTGAACACCGTGAGGTATTCAAGAAGCAAACTGGTGGTCGTGGTAAATTTGCTGATATCCAGGTAGAAATCGGACCGGCTGATGCAGAATGGCTGAAAGAGAACGAAGGTAAATCCCTGCAGTTCATCAACGATATCTTTGGTGGTGCTATCCCTAAAGAGTTCATCCCGGCTGTACAGAAAGGTTTCGAACAGTCACTCAACCAGGGTGTACTCGCAAACTTCCCGCTGACCAGCTTAAGAGTTCGCCTGTTTGATGGATCATACCACCAGGTGGATTCCGACGCCATGTCATTTGAATTGTGCGCCAAACAAGCATTCCGTGAAGCGGCCCGCAAAGCTAAACCAGTATTGCTGGAGCCGATCATGAAAGTAGAAGTACAGACTCCGGACCAATACATGGGTGATGTTACAGGTGACCTCAACCGTCGCCGTGGCATGCTGGAAGGTATGGACTCTAAAAACGGTGTACAGGTTATCAAGGCTAAAGTGCCACTGAGCGAAATGTTCGGTTACGTAACTCAGCTGCGTTCCCTGTCTTCCGGCCGCGCAAGCTCCATCATGGAGTTCTCTCACTATGCTCCTGCACCAAATAACGTGTCAGAAGAAGTGATTGCAAAAGTGAAAGGCAAAGTAAACGCTTAATCTTAGCTTTTTATACCAGGAAGGTTGTTCTGCGAAAGCAGGACAACCTTTTTTGCTTTTAGTGCCTGACTGACATGAAAATGCTATTGCCATGAAAAGAATATTCGATATTTTACAATAGCAATAACCTACAACTGCAATTTACTTTTTGCTAACTGCCAGGGTCCTGTTTTACAGGACCTTTTTTATTGTTGGCTGTCTGGATAGGGGGAGATTTCCCTTTTGACGTCATAGGTATAGTGGATCACAAACCATCTCAACCGGTATTATTTACTGATAGCCTTTGAATTATGTCATTAGAGTTATTACAAGCACCTCCTACAACTGTGGTACATACATCGGGAGAAATGGTCTCATTAACTCCTGGTCTGGATTTGATTCTGCCCTGCTGGAATCCTGCAGGTCCCTGGGTGGAATCACTTATCAGGCATTATCACGAAATAACCACCCTTATGGGCAATACGCCT
>NZ_DATCRD010000219.1:0-42283 GCF_036569185.1 Chitinophaga sp. | reverse complement strand
TATTAGGAATACATGTTTTAAATATACTCTTCGAGATCATAAATGTATAAGCTTATTCGATGATTTGGCGGATAGAACTGGACCTGGGATGACACTAGTTGATCTGGTACGTTTTAATTATGACGGGAGTAAGTTACTATTTCATACAATGAAGAAGGGGGAGGGAAGTTATGTGAGATCTGCAAGTAGAAAAGTGGTTCGTATTTGGAGTTATATTGATAAAGAATTGCAGTCAACGAAAAGGAATGAAGAGAGAGAACCTTATTTATATCTGAATGTTATTGATGTTAAAAGTAAGGTTTGGTCAAGATTAACTGAGGAGGGAGATATTATTTTGGACGATTTGAAACTTGACAAGGCTATAGTTTGGCATATCGATCCTGGTTCTGATATGAGGGAAAATAGTTGGAATTCTGCTGCAAAGTTTAAATATTATTTGATTTCCGCGAAAGATGGAACTAGAGTTTCATTTAGCCAATTTGGGAGTTATCAAGGAAAACTCTCTCCGAACGAAAAATTTGTAATCTTTACTGATAAATCCAATTACTATAGCTATGAAATTTCTTCGAAGGAGTGTAGAAATATTACTGCCGGTTTGGAGACGAGTTGGTTGAATCTTTACACTAGGGACAAGGATTCAACTACTCGTGAAATAGCCGGATGGCTGAGAAATGATGAGGGGGTATTAGTATATGATAAGTATGATATTTGGTTGTTAGATCCAAAGGGCATTAAGCCGGCGGTAAATGTAACTAACGGCTACGGCCGTAAACACAATATTATTTTTCATTTAGGGTTGTCGGAATATAATAATAGGGGGATTCGAGCTGATGAAAGAGTAATTATTAATGGAACTGGAGTATATTCTAAGGCGAATGGGTTTTTCTCAAAGAAACTAAATGAAATTGGAAATCCGGATGTTTTGACATTTGGCTCCTATGTTTTCCATATGCCACGAAACGGCAATGTATATTATAGAGGACAGTTCCCCGTTAAAGCTAAGAATAATAAGAAGTACATTGTAAGTCGAATGACAGCGACAGAATCACTCAATTATTTTTTTACAACGGATTTCAAGATATTTACGCCATTGAGTAACCAGTATCCTGAGAAATCTTATAATTGGTATACATCGGAGTTATACTCTTGGAGGACGGCCGAAGGAGTGCAACTTCAAGGTGTTTTATATAAACCAGAAAACTTCGATTCGACCAAGAAGTATCCTCTTATTCTTAATTGTTATGAAAAGCCTTCATATAATCTCAATGTTTGTCTAGTTCCCAGTTATTCGTCTGATGCGATTAATATTCCAACATACGTAAGTAATGGTTACTTAGTGTTTACTCCGGATGTCAACTTTATGGTTGGCGACCCCCTGCAGGGTTCTTATAATTCAGTTGTATCCGCAACCGCATTTTTGTCCAAACTATCTTTCGTAAATTCTAAGAAAATTGGCATTCAAGGGTTTAGTTTTGGAGGCGTTCAAACATACTATTTAATTACCAACACAAGTATTTTTGCTGCAGCCTGTGCTGCTTCCGGTTTAACTGATTTTATTAGCGCTTACGGAACAATTTCCAATACTGGATATAGTCTGCAGGGGAATTTTGAGAGCGGCGGGCAAAATCGAATGGGAGGAACCCCTTGGGATAAACTCGATATGTATATTAAGAACTCAGCGATTTTTAAAGCTAATTGTGTAACTACTCCTTTATTGATGATGCACACTACCGAAGATGGGATATGCCCTTTTTCACAAGCGCTAGAATTTTTTACGGCCTTGCGTCGGCTAAGGAAAAAGGTTTGGTTACTTGAGTATATTGGAGAGCAACATTCTTTACACGGGTTGTCTGCAATTGATTTTGATATTCGCATGGCACAATTTTTTGATTATTATTTGAAGGACGGACCTATACCTCAGTGGATGAAACATACTGTTTCAACTGAGTAAAGGACGGTGTTGAAGAATGCAAGGATGTATTTGATTGGAGGATCGTATTAGAGGACACAGTTTGTAAACTTGCCTATTTACAAGGTAAATATGCTATATGTCTTGTTGAAGATTACAATTTGGTGTATGTTTTTGCAATAGGTTTTGTGTGGCTAAAAGCTTCCTTTTGATTATTTAGGTTGTGATAATTTTCTGTGTAAAGGAAGCTTTTGGCTTATCTATTTCTTATAGAAAATATGTTATTTGAATAGTTGGACACGCAGTATAGACTGGCGCTGTTGAGAGGCGAGTAGAGCGACCAATATCTGTTATGATGGAATTTATGATTGTTGGAACGGTGCAATATGTATTAATGCCAGATATTGATTGCATATAGAAAATGGTTTCGAAACCTCTTGTTTTATAAGCTAAAGAGCTACAAGTAACAGTTAGTATAACTAGTACTGTTAACAGTATTTTCGCTTTTTTCATAATAATAAATTGATATGTTTGAAATAAATTTAATACAGGTATCATTTTTAGTAAAAAATTGCTAATAAGGACTATCAATTTGATAGTCCTTATTATTTCTGTTAAGGCTGTTACCTTAAAGTGTATTGTCACTAATTCATCGAGCCTTAACAATGTAATTTAATAATTACTGGAATGAGTACAATGTCAGAGTAGGACATGCTCCAGTTAAAGTAACAGGAGCTGGTGTCAGTCTAGCTTTCGTAGTAAATGAAGCACCGAGGTTTTCGGTTGTAGCATTATTTACTGTAGCTGCAATACTACAATAAGTAGTCTTAGGTACTCCGATTTCGGTTGCTGTATAGACAACAACACTTTGTCCTCTTTGGGCTTTGAATGCCAATGCACCACCTACTACTGCCAGAACGGCTACTGCTGTTAATGCGATTTTTGCTTGTTTCATAATGATAGATGCTTTTTAGGATCAAAAAGCTAAACTTAGTTTGTTGAAATATGCCTACTCGTTTATAATGGTTTTCGGCTTCTCCATTTTGGCTAATCCGACTTGCAAGATAGAATAGCCTTATTGCGCAACGTTTTCATTTTTTCGCATATGCATATATTTGTTCAGAACTTATCCCGCCTATAAATGCCCCATTTAGTTTTTTTTCTTTTCCGTAGATGGCTAAATATGGTATCTGAACGGTATTGAAGTATGAGCCGAAGAACGAGTTTATATCTATAGCGGCTTTAATATTGGAGTATGATTTTAAATTAAATCCATTATAGAATGTCATCATTTCGTTATACGGATATGGTGTTAGTACATAGAACTGAATGTCTTTTAGCTTATCTATATTTTTTGTTATTTCTTTAATTTCTGCCTGACAAAATGGGCAGTATGGACTAAAATAAAAGAGAACTATTGGCCTTCCTTTGGGAATGTCTTTTGTATTTATATAAGTGACGCTATCAGATAGCAATAAAGTAAAGGAAGGCATAAGTAAACCTTCTTTGCCCGTTTTCTCCGGTGAGGAAAAGGTTACTACCTTCGTATTTTTAGAACCCGACAGATTGAATATGCTACTTAAGCTTGTATAAAGAATTACTCCACTAAAAATTATTACGAATAATATAATACTTTCCTTTACTTTCATGATTATAATTTTTGTTTGACATAAGCGCAATATATCAATATGCAGTGCTATACAATTACACTGTCGTTTTTTATTCGATTTATCTCTTCAGGCGCTCCATTGTTGATGCTTTCAGATTCAAAAGCTGATTTTATTAGGAATTCTAATAGGAAAAAGGTAAATGAGAATGAGACTAGTATTGGGAAGAGTTGAAACCTTAATGCTATTGGCGCTGCAATAACACTAAATCCGAAATTTACAATCCAAAGTGCGATTACTAAAAGCATTCCATGCTTTAACCTTGGTGATTTTACTACACCCTTCAATAAAAAGAAACTGAGCAAGCAAAAGAGCAGAACAATATTCATTGTTCCTGTAAGTATGGGGTAAAAGTTCAATATTTCTACTTTATAATCCTTAACTCTCGTTTTAAGCTTATTAGTTTTGTAGTTGAACCAAACACTAGCGATCGGCGAAACACTGTCCACACCTGTGCTGTATTGCGATAAGAATTCTATTGGTGGGGCGTAGTACTTAATTATATTAGGTATTATATAGTATTTTAAGTATTCTTTCGGATAGTATCTAATAATTACGGATCCATACTCCGAAAGGAATGGAGCTACTGTTGCCCATTTTTTTAGTGCATTTGTTCCAGAGTCTTTTTTGAACTGCCTTTCCATATATAGATTAAGTGGGGAATTGGGAGCCCACATATATACGGTGCTTGCAATTAAAGTTTCTTGTGGGTGTTTTTTATAATCTTTTGTAGAATCAAAATAGTTCCTGACCATTTTGTCTAACTGAAAGAAGCGCACCGGAACTTTTTTTAAATGAGCGCTATCTACAAATCGGTAAGCATAGAGGGCATTATTTGCTGTCTGCCAACCCGTAAAGGGGGTGAATTGTCTATGACCAGTTAGTTTGTTGTATTGATCAATATTATAAAGAATGAAAGCGCCAATTAGTAAAAAGCTTAATGAAAGTCCTCCAATCTTGAGCCCAGTTTTTTGTTTTCCTTGAAATATTGCTATGATAGCAATTATTGGGTAGAATAGGGCATTATATCTAACTGTGAATGCGACGAAAAGTATAATAGCATTTATGAATATCAAACGTTTGGATGGAGCATTGATGATCCAAAATAATTGAGTAAACCAGATTATGCTTAAGGCGAGGAAAAAAGCATCACTTGATATATAGTTGGATAGATACAGGATTGCTGGGTTGAAGAGAGTGAATGTAAATAGGGATATTTTGGTTATTGGGGATGGCTTGTAGTAATGAAATAATGTGAATATGAATGCTTGCAGACTTAATTGCACAAGAAAGTACTGAAATGCGACCAGTATTGTATCAGATTTTGTAAATATACTAAAGAACCTTAGGAACATAGAGTAGCCAATTGGGTAAGTATTTATTGGTAAATTGTGATATGCAGTTTCCAAATAAGAATAAGAATCACCGTTTATAAAACTGGCAAATGGATATAGATACTTGAATATAGTTAATTGTAATATTGACCCAATAATTGCGAAAATGGCATACCATTTATTGCTTTCTTTTTTGAAGATGAACTCTATCACTGTATTGGCGATTTTTTTAGGTATTAAAATCTAATTTATTTTCCTCGTAGTTGTGTACTTAAGTGTTCATAGAGCAATTTTATTATTGAAATTGAGTGTTAACCATTTTTATGATATTGATATTTTTACAGTTGGATTTTGAAAGGGTATTTTTTTCAATAAGATAATTCTCTCGTTTTGTACAAAATTTATTGTTCAAGTTGGGAAACTTGATGTGTCTGGGATCATTTGTCACTAGCTCCTATCTTATGATTACATCATCTACGTTGCGGGCAATACTTTTGTTGACGGATTGTTTGAATCAGTCAGTACCAACAGTTTTTTAATTAGATTTAAGAAAAGCATTAAGCTGAAAGCAATCCGGTATCTCTTTCATATAACATTATCGATGTCGGATTACGGTTTGAAAATTGGTTTTAAGTGCTTCGGGACTAAATTTTCTAACATGTCTTATGGTTTGAGGGTTTATTCATGATTGTATCAAAGTTAATTTCCCATACTGCAATTTCCATACAGTGTTTTATTAACTACTGGTTGTATTTATAGACGACTGCATTACTGTTGCAACTAAATGTCTGAAATTGGGGCTGCCGGGAATTTTATTTTATGAAAAGATGGTTGATTTTGTTTGTTGTTACCTTCTGTAATCTTCAATTGTTGGCTCAAAGTATTGAAGTTGCTATAAAAGGACGTATTTATGATGGTGAAAGTAAGGAGAGTTTAGTTGGAGCCACAGTAACTTGTTTATTTGCAAAGGATTCTTCAAGAGCTGTGGTTGGCATTACTGATAAGAATGGCGAGTTTTTATTGAATGAATTGTCGGAGGATTTCTATTACTTGAATGTAACGTATATAGGTTATAAGCCAGTTGTTTTTCCTGTTAGGATGAAGCTTTCGCGCGGTGTTAATTATATTGGTGATATTTCCATGCTTCGGTCAGACGTAAAGCTTGTTGGAATTAGTGTAGTGGGAAGTGAAGCGGCAGTGCGGATAACAAGGGATACCATGGAGTTTAGATCGAGTTATTATCACATGAGAGAGCATTCTGTGCTTGGTGATTTATTAAGAAGAATACCTGGTATACAAATAGCTCAGGACGGGACTATTCGTATAAATGGAGAGATCGTGAAATCTATTATGGTTGATGGGAAATCTTTCTTTATAAATGATCCTAAGGTCGCATTACGGAATCTCCATGTGGATATGGTAGACAAAGTACAATTGATTAATAGAAAGGCAAAGGGAGGAGATATCTTCTCCGGTGAAAATAGTCCAACCGAGAAGGTCATTAATATAACTATTAAAAAAGATAGGCAAAATGCTTGGGATGGGGAGATAATGGGCGGATTCGCAATTGGAGATAGATTTGCTATGAAGGCCAATATTAACCGTTTTAGAGATGTAGACCAAATCGCAATTTTTACGAGTGGTGATAATGTTAACGGATATTTAGAGGGGCTAGAAGGAAATGCCGGAATTTCAAGAAAATTGACACATAGTTTAAACTACTCCCGAAGTATTAACGATAAAGTTGGTTTCAATGCTAGTTATATTATACAGGATCTAAACGTAGATGAATCCAAGACAAGTTTCCAGAAAAGTTATATTGATGATACAAATTATTATTATAATCAGAGATATAAGCAATTGAGCGAAACGAAGATATATAACTTGAACACAAAATGGGATATTAAACTTGATTCAAATTGGACACTAAGTATTGTAAACAATTTTGGCTTGTCTAAGGCGAGTAATTTAATGACAAATTATCATGTATCTTATGGAGATAGAAGCCAAATGTTAGATACTGGATGGCTGACTAATAGAGCTTCTCGAAATGGTAGTAGTTTTTCAAATAGTGTTTTTATTGAAAGACAGTTTAACAGCGATGGGCATAGATTAGGAGTAATGTTAAGCTATACAAATTATATTAGCCGAGAGCGGAATTACAATCTTTCTAATACCTCATTTTTAACTAACCAAGGTCGCTATTGGGACACCTTGAATACCTTAGGAGCAGTATTTAACAAGCCGAAAACTCTCCAATTAGCAATTACGCATTCAATAAAGATCCTTCCTAAAGTGAGTTTAGTCTCATCCTACGGTCTTGTGAGAAGTTATAATCATTACGATTTCACCACAACAGATTTTAATTACCTAGATAACAAATATGATAGGCCTATTGATAGCTTAAGTGCCGGTTTTAGTAGCACATTTGTTAGTAATATTTTTCGAATTGGTATTAGTTCAGCTGGTGAAAAATTTGAGTATGGAGTTTCGCTAAATGCGTCTCGAATCAGTTATAATACATGCTATTCAAATATAAAGGGTGATGTTAAGCTTTTAAACTGGGTTTTTTTGCCGACGAGTTACTTAGGCTATAACTTTAATAATGGTAGACGGGTCAGGTTTTCATTTGCAGCGAGTTCTGTTTTACCTACAGTGGAACAAATGAGGCCTGTGCCTGATTATAGTAACCCGCTTGTTATTAAGTATGGGAATCCAAATATTAATATTGGGAAGGTTAATACATACTCTTTGTCATATAACGCACTTAATAGTGTTACCATGAAATATTTTTCTGTGTCAGCAAATGGCAGTTTTTTTAAGAATCAGATTATTAATGGTATATGGATTGATTCATTAAAGCGTCAGGTCATACAGCCAGTAAACATAACTGGTTCCTACAGCATAGGTATTAATATAGAAAGCAATTTTCCACTTAAGAAACAAAGATCTACCATTAATGCGAGTTCGGCAGTTAATTTTGCGAGGAATATGAGTATCGCAAATGGATTTGAAGGGTACGGTCAAAGCATATCGTTCTCTCAGTCTTTGTCATATATCTATTCTTATAAGGACTTATTAAGTATCATGACTGGTACAGGGATAAGTTATTATAAGGTTCGTTATTCCGATCAAGACAATAATATTAGAGGTTATTTTACTTATAGTTTTACATTAGATTTTAATGCCAAAATGCCTCTAGGGTTATCTGCTGGAGTAGGCTTTGGCTATTCCATATATGGAGGGAGGGGGGGCGATTTTAATTCCAGCTTGCCAATGCTAAATGCGAATATTTCAAAGCAATTGTTTTCCAATCATAACGGAGCAATTAGACTGTCTGCATTTGATATTCTAAAAAGTAATTTAAGTATTAATAGGAATATAGGATCAAACTTTATCGAAGATGTAAAAATAAACGTCTTGCAGCGTTTTTTTATGGTGAGTTTCATTTATTATATTAAGGGGAAATAATGCACTTAGCAAATAGATATATTGTCCTCGATTTACGAAAGGTTAGGCAATTTATAATCAAATCTGCCAATATCTTATGCTTAATTTTTTTATTCTCGTTTCCCATTTTCATTTCGTCGGCTCAGCTTTGCGAATTGGGGAAGAAGCCTTTATCTATGGAATCATTTGATGAATGGCAATTGCCTTCGCAAATTGAAATAAGTAGAAATGGTAAATACTTATATTTTATTACTGAGCAATCCATTACGAAAAGGAAAACATTATCTGTTAGAGATAGAGGAGGTAGCTTGTATGGAGATTTTTTATGTTTGAATAAGCCATGGTTTTCGGCGGATAGTCGTAATCTTGTTTGGTTGATTTCTCAGGATAGCTTATGCGTATTTAATTTGACGAATTTTTCACCGTCATATATTCCAAATGTTCGCGAATTTTGGTTGCATGGTAATCTTCTACTTTATAGGCTTGACGACGAGAAGCATAGTTTTTGGATAGTCGATTTGAAGACGAATCGGAAAAGGTGTTTTTTTAATGTCGTTCAATTTAAGTTTAGCAGAATTGGTGAAACCTTGGTCATTAAATGTCACGAAGAAGATAATATATCTGTATTGTTTTTGATAGATTTGAATAGTTGGAAAATGTCGAATATCTTTCGGGGAGGCGACATTGAGGTATTTGTTGTAGATGATGTTGGAAAGCAGGTGGCGTTTATGATTAAAGGGGAGCTATATCTATATAAAAGGTATAAATATTGTGGTTTAGTGATAATAGGGGATATGCCTAGTAAGCATTTTATAGGTCGTTTACATAGCTTTAGTAAAGATGGGAAGAATCTATTTGTCGATTTAGAAAAAGATAACGACCGTTTTCTTTTAAAAAATAAGAAATTATTGAATATTTGGAATTATGAGATGGTCAAATTACCAACGGAGACTGATGAAGAACAAATGATTAGTAGTAAACTAGCTTCTATTTCGCTTTCTGATCGAAGATTGCATTTATTAGGGAAGCCGGGAGAACTCATTTATTTTCCTGGATATGAGAAAGTGATAGATTCTGTTTGTTTGGTTTCTCATCGAGAAAATGGAATATTTGATGAAAGAAACAATGAGATGAATCTTTGGGAACTGTTGTATACTTACACCGGTGAAAGGAAGGAATTAGCTTTTGCAAATAATGCCTCATTTATAACAGTATCATTGGGAGGGAAGTATGTGATCTATTATGATAAAGTACAAAAAGACTATTTTTCATATGATATTTCAATTGGGAAACTGATCAATATTACTAGAGATGTTAAGGTCTCTTGGGAGAGGAATGTAGACAGTGGCGCATATGGCTATAAGAGTATTTGCGCTTGGTTAAAGAATGATGTTGCTTTTTTAGTATATAGTCAGGATGATATATGGCAAATCGATCCGAGAGGAATTCATCCACCAATTAGATTGACAAATGGATACGGTAGTATTCATCACTTGAAATTTTTTCTAGCCCTAGAGAGTTATAGTTATCGATATTTAGAGATAGGGGAGACACTTATTTTATCAGCCTTTGATCTAGAGAGTAAGGACAACGGATTTTATAAGCTAATAGTTGGGAAAGTTAAGGATCCGGAATTATTGACTATGGGCCCCTATTTGTATTGTGTTTCGGAGAATCCTGAAATACCTTCGTACTTAAATTTTTCACCTATTAAGGCAGAAGAGGCGGATATATATATATTGCGGCGTATGAGTTCAACCGAAGCGCCTAATTACTTTATTACCAGTGATTTTAAATCATTTCAACAGGTTACCCAAATGGTTCCTCACAAAAGTTTTAATTGGTATTTTACAGAGTTGCATTCTTGGAAGTCTTTAAAGGGACGAAATCTGCAGGGTATTCTTTACAAGCCAGAGAATTTTGATTCACTGAAGAAGTATCCAGTTATTTTCTATTTTTATGAACGGATGTCTGCGAGATTGAATGCTTATCTACGCCCTGATGCACTTTCGGGTGGTAACTCTATCAATATTCCTTATTATGTAAGTAATGGATATCTTGTATTTTGTCCTGACATTTATTATGAGAAAGGCGATCCGATGGAGGGTACTTATGATGCGATTGTATCTGCAGTTAATTACCTGACTAGTTTACCTTACGTTAATAATGGGAAGATTGGTGTTCAGGGTAGTAGTTGGGGGGCTATTCAGACGAATTATCTTATAACGCACACTAGTCTTTTCGCAGCGGCTTGCTCAGCATCTGGGTTGTCGGATTGGATTAGCGGTTATGGTAGCCTAATGGGAGATGGAACTAGCGCTCATGAAATCTATGAAAAGGGTCAACTAAGAGTTGGAGCCTCTTTATGGGAAAAACCAGAGATTTATATTAAGAATTCTACGGTTTTGAATGCAAATAAGGTGACCACTCCCTTGTTAATGATGCATACAAATAGAGACGGACTTTGTTCCTTTACAAACGCTTTTGAGCTTTTTTTAGCCCTTCGCAGATTGGGTAAAAAGGTCTGGTTACTGGAATATGAGGGAAATCACACTCTTAACGGAGAGAATGCCAGAGATTTTAGCGTGCGTATGAAGCAGTTTTTTGATCATTACTTAATGGAGAAGTGCCCCCCCAGATGGATGACACAGTCAATTCCGTGGGAGGAGCAGTCGAATAGCTACGAGCTTGAAAAAGATGATGATATTGAAACATCAGGAAGAGGATTAAATATTAAATAAAGTTGAAAAAGATGCAATGATTCTATGTTCTTGAAATTGAGGAATTGTGGACATGTCGAAGATTACACATAGTTACTTCTCAGGCTGAAGGGAATTTTTCTATATTACAGAACTGGATGTCATATTGAAACGTTATTTAAGGAATAGATTGCCTCTACCTGAGAAAGTCAAAGTCATCCTTGTCATTAAATGAAGAAGTTGGGTATTATTTACGAATTATATCGGCGCCTGAACATGACAATAAAGTATAATATCAATAGTGATTTTAGGTGTACTAACCCATAACAAAACACCCCCACAAAAAAAAAGGGGCCAACCTCCCAGTCAGCCCCTTCCTTATAACAATAACAAAACCCTTAATACCCCGGGTTCTGTTTCATATTCGGATTCCGTTCCACTTCTGCATTAGGCAGCGGGAACACCACAGCATCATCATTCCATTCCTGTGCATCTACGCCACCGTGAGCAGGAATGGCACGGTGCGTTCTCAGGAAGTCAAATTCGCCATGTCCTTCGAAAGCCAGTTCTATTCTGCGCTCTGTGAGGATGTCGTTGATCAGTGCTGCCTGTGTAAGAGGAGCCAGTACTTTGGCTTTAGCTCTTGTTCTGATCTTGTTCAGGAGGATGATGGCCTCCGGATCAGCAACAGCTGGGCTCAGCCGGGCCAATGCTTCTGCTTTGGTAAGCATCACTTCTGCCAGGCGTACTACAGGTACCCAGGCATCTACGGTGCTGGCGCCAAAGAATTTCTTTGTATAGAAAGCAGTGGTGTCGCCGTTGCTGATCGCATAGGTGAATAGTGGTTTGGCACGCAGATCGGTGAAGCGGTCAAAATTAGGGAGCTTCAGGTAGTCCTGGCTGATAGTGATATCACCACGACCGGAACTGCCATAGTGCTGACCAATGGCATTGTTGGTATTAGGGTTATCGCCGGAGCTCATGGCTACAGAGAAGATACGTTCCATGGAGCTCTGATAGTTGCCGGAAGACCATACATCTGCAGGAGTGGCATCCAGGTCGTATCCGTAAGACGACAGAAGTACGCTATCCGCGTAGTCGCGGGCTTTGGCCCAGTTGCCTTCATACAGGTAAATGCGTGACAGGAGCGCATGCGCAGCGCCTTTGGTGGCTCTGGCACGATCGTTATAATCGTCACCGGTACTAACAGGCAGTGCGGCAGCTGCTTCGGTCAGGTCTTTGATCATCTGGTCATACACCTGCTTCACAGTATTGCGGGGAACTTTATTCTTGGGATCCAGGGCTTCCCCACCATCTTTCGCTGCAGTAAGGATCAGGGGAACACCCAAATGACCTGCATCTGCCTGGAAAGTATAGGTCTGTGCGTAAGTATTTACCAGGAAGAAATAAGTAAGCGCCCGGATAAATTTAGCTTCTGCATAATAACCGGCAGCTACCTGTGCGCCCACTACGCTTTCATGATCTTTCAGATTCTGTGAAAAATAGTTCGCCTCAAAAATAGTCCGGTATCCGCCAGACCAGCAGTTGAACGCATACACGTTATTGGAGAGCATGTTGAAGGTAGGCACATTACCAAAGTAGGAGGCAATGTTTACGTCAACAGATCTTACATCAGAATAAATAAGTACGCGGCCACCCAGGAACTCCTTGTTTTGCAGGGCGTCGTACATCCCGATAGCGGATTTCTCAATCCTTTCAGGGGTACTGAATGCTTCTTCCGGCGTTAGTTTAGAGAAAGGGATCTGGTCATTTACTTTGGAGCAGGAAAACAACATCGAGGAAGCCATTGCCACTGCGCCAACGACCAGGCTGATGTTTGTTTTTTTCCGGAGGTTCGGTTTATATTTTAATTCCATAATTCAGGTTTTTAAATCGCTAACAATTAGAATCCAACATTTAAGCCCACCATGTATATTCTTGGTAATGGCATACCCCTGTTATCAGTACCGTAGTTGATATTGCTTTCACGGTTGGTATTGATTTCAGGATCAGCGCCTTTATATTTGGTGATGATAAAGGCGTTCTGTACGAGGGCATATAAGCGGAGACTGTTCAGACCGATTTTTTCTTTGATACCGGGAAAGGTATAACCGAGGCTGATTTCACGCGCTCTCAGGAAATCGCCTTTTTCCAGCCAGCGGGTAGACGCCTGGTTGGTTGGCGCATCGGCGAGTACCAGTTTAGGGACATCGGTGTTTTTGTTTTCAGGAGTCCACCTGTTTTTGATTTCTTCCAGGTTGTTCTGGAAATAGTTGCTCATCAGGGCTGCACGGGTAGCGTTGTATACATAGTTGCCACCACTGTATTGCAGCAGGATGCTCAGGTCAATACCTTTATAGCTGAAGGTGTTATTGAAACCACCGTACCAGGTGGGGTAGCCGGATTTGTCTGCGTATTGTGCGTCGGAGGCGGTAACGGCAGCCATTTGTTTAGTGCCGTCAGGAGAAGTCCATTTCCTGGCGGTAGGCACATTAGGATCCAGGTTATACATCACCAGTTCGCCTTTGGCGTTGTAGAACATTGGATTACCATTGTCCGGGTTTACGCCGCCCCATTCAATGAGCTTGAAAACGCCCATGGTTTTGCCTACGCTCACCCTGTTATTTACTTTGATGATATCAGATCCATCTGCAGTGGCAGTCACCCTGTTTTTGATAAAGGTGAAGTTGATGCTGGAATTCCAGCTGAAATCTTTCGTAGCGATGTTCTGGGTGTTAACGGTTAATTCCAGCCCTTTATTCCACATGCTACCAATGTTGGTAGTGAGGATAGAACCAACAGTACCGGACGGATCCCAGGGAGTGCCCACGGTAGCCAGGATAGGCGCATCAAGGATCAGGTGGTCGATGTTGCTGTGGAAGTAGTCTGCCACAAAAGTGATCCTGTTTCTCAGCAGGGTAACGTCAACGCCTATATCCAGTTTCTTTGATTTTTCCCATTGCAGGTTGGGGTCGCCGATCTGTGCAACGCCAAATCCGTTAACATCGCCATATTGTCCGCCTCCGTAGAGGGAACGGAAAGCATAGGCGCGTATATTGGAGTTACCCACCATACCATAGCTGGCACGGAGTTTCAGGTCGCTGATCACGGAAACATTGTCTTTGAAGAAACCTTCTTCTGAAACCCTCCATCCTACGGATACGCCTGGGAAGTAACCACGGCGGTTGTTGGAACCAAAGTCGGAATAAGCATCCGCTCTCAGGGTCGCATCAAAATAGTATTTTGATCCGTAGTTATAACCTACCTTGCCGAAGAAGGATTCAAAGGAGTTGGCAGTCCTGCCGCCACCGGTGTAGCTATTGTCAGAACCGGCAAATAAACCATCATAGATCTCTTTGAAATAAGAGTCTGCCAGGTTACCCTGGCCGGTGTATAATTGTTTCTGTTCGGAATGTTGTGATTCCTGGCCTATGGTGGCACTGATGAAGTGCAGGTTGTTGATCGCTTTCGTATAGGTGGCGAAGTTAGACCAGTTCCACAGGTTCTGCCTGAAAAGGTTTTCCTGTACCAGGCCATTGTTGCCTAAACCCAAACCTGCCTGTAATGGGCCGCTGTACTGGTCTTCGAAGTTCTGGAGCAAGTCAACGCCAAAACGGGAAGTGATTTTTAAACCGGCAATAGGCTCAATTTCCACGTAAGCATTGGAAAGTACACGGGTGGAAGTATTGTCGTTTCTTCCAAGCTGCAGGTTTGACAATGGATGGAAAAAGCGGTTCAGTTTACTGGTGGTGATGTTGTTACCATCTGCAAGGTCACCGTTGCTGGACTTGATATAGAGATTACCATTCTTGTCGTATACCGGTACGTTCGGCATTGCGTTGTATGCAGAGAAGGTAGATCCGGCAAGGTATCCGTCGGACAGTACGCCATTGTTCAGTGATTTGGAGCTGTATACAGAGATACCGGATTTCAGCCATTTTTTAGGTGTAACATCCAGGTTCATGCGGATGCTTCCCCTGCGCAGTCGGTTAACGAGCACCATACCCTGCTGATCAGCGTATTCACCGGAAGCATAGAATTTTGCTTTCTCTGTGCCGCCTGTAAGTGATAACTGGTGATTATGGATAATGCCGGTGCGGAATACTTCATCCAGCCAGTTGGTGCGATCCGGTTTGCCATCGCCGTTCACGTCGATGTCTTTAGCCAGGATGGCCGGGGTGCCGCCTGTTTTGGTGGCATTCTTTGCTTTCTCATTCTGGATAGTGGTGAAGTCGTCGCCGTTCAGCAGTTTAGGCAACCGTACGGCGGTGCTGGCGCCTACATACGCATTGTAGTTTACGTTAATGGTACCGTTCTTACCTCTTTTGGTGGTAATGATTATTACGCCGGCAGCAGCGCGGGAACCATACAGGGCGCTGGCAGCGGCATCTTTCAGTACGTCTACAGATTCGATGTCGTTCGGGTTGATATCTGCCAGCGGGTTGTAACGGGTACCGTTACCACTGTTGAAAACGTTCAGGTTGGTAACGGAGTTCACCGGTATACCATCTACTATTACCAGTGGCTGTGAGCTGTTGGTAATAGAGTTGATACCCCTGATGCGGATGTTCACATTATCGCCCAGTACACCGGAGTTGGTGCTGATGTTCACACCGGCAGCGCGACCGGTAAGGGCCTGGTCAAAGCTGGTGGCAGGGCGGTTGTTTACGATTCCGGCTGATACATGGCTCACAGAAGAGGTAACGTCTTTTCTTTTCAGTTCTCCATAACCGGTTACCAGTATTTCGCTCAGTACTTTATTGCTGCTGTTTAAAGCAACCTGGATGTTCTGACGGTTACCTGCTTTTTCTTCTCTTGTTTCATAGCCCACGAAAGAAAATTGTAAAATGGCATTGGCATCTGCCTGGATAGAAAATTTACCGTCGGGACCTGATACCACACCTGTTTTGGTGCCTTTGATAATTACAGATACGCCTGGCAGGTCCTGGCCATCGGAGGCATCTGTTACCTTACCTGTAATCGTTCGGGTCTGGGCATAGGCATGCACCACACCGATGGCTAGTAAAAGCCATAGTAGTAAACCTTTTTTCATACGGTTTCAATTTGGTTTAGATATATAAGAAATGTTGTGGCAGGCTGCCTTGTGTCAGATTTTGGTTTATTGATTCATCGGGTATGCAGCATGGGCGCCCACCTTATTCATATTATTCAGATTTTGGTTTAAAGATGATTTTGTTGCTCAACAGACATATTTCCCGGATCCTTACAGGAGCCGGTGCATTGATCTGTTATGTAAATGATTTAATAAAAGAAACCTGGTCGTAGCTGGCAACGCCACCACCATGGATATCTACAGCAAATTAACCAGTAAAAACAATCAGTACAGCATGTTCAAATTTTGGTTATAGGGTCCATGTTCAGTTACAGCGGGTAAAAGCTGCAAACAAACTGGATGATTCTCATTAGCGGCATAAAAGTATACTGTTTTTCGCATAAAAACAATATTACGCGGGATGTTTATTTTGAAATCCATAACTTGCTGTATGGACAAAAAGGCTACTCCCAACAAGCTGGCATCATTTTTTAAAAAGCTGGGCCCCGGGCTCATTACCGGCGCCAGCGACGATGATCCATCCGGCATTGCTACCTACTCGCAGGCTGGCGCACAATTCGGGCTGCTTACTTTATGGACTTCCTTACTCACCTTCCCGCTGATGGCAGCTATCCAGGGAATGTGCGCCCGAATCGGGCTGGTTACCTGCCAGGGCTTAACGGTTACGCTTAAACAGCACTATCCCAGACCGGTGTTATACATTATGCTGCTGTTCAGCTTTCCTGCCATTACACTGAATATAGGCGCCGATATCCAGGGCATGGGAGCCGTATGCAATATGATTTTTCCTTCGGTACCGGTGCCGGTTTTTTGCGTAGCCATTACGGCAGTAATGATGTTCGTGATCATACAGTTCTCCTATGAAAAAATTGCAATGATCCTGAAATGGCTTTGCCTGTCGCTGCTCCTGTACATTATTGTGCCTTTCATGATAAAGCAGAACTGGGGGGATATCGCCAAACATACGTTTATCCCCACCATCCAATATAACAAGGATTTCTTTTCTATCATCGTGGCTATACTCGGCACCACCATCTCCCCTTATCTCTTTTTCTGGCAAACCACTATGGAGGCGGAAGACCAGGCACACAACGGCAAAGGCATTGTAGTGGATAAGAGAGTATTGAGTGAAATGAAAACCGATGTGAACACCGGGATGTTGTTTTCCAACATGGTCATGTTCTTTATTATCCTCACTGCGGGCAGCGTGCTGTTTCCCGCCGGTGTACGGGAAATAGATACGGTAGACCAGGCCGCTAAAGCGCTGGAACCGCTGGCAGGTAAACTTACCTATCTCATTTTTGCCACAGGGGTATTGGGCACAGGACTGCTGGCTATCCCCGTACTGGCAGGTTCGCAATCGTATATGCTCGCGGAAACATTGGGCTGGCAGGCCGGCCTGGATAAAAAATTCTCCCAGGCCAAACCGTTTTATGTTTCTATCATCATTTCGCTGGTAGTAGGGCTGTCGCTCGACTTCCTGGGCGTAAGCCCCATAAAGGCGCTGTTATACACTGCTATTGCCTATGGGCTTACTGCACCCGTAATGATTGTGATGATTATGCATATTGGTAATAACAAAAAGATCATGAAAGAATATACCAATTCGAAGTTATCCAACACACTGGGCGGACTTACCCTGTTATTAATGACTGCCGCCGCAGTGGCCATGATCTGGTTCCTGTTCTGATTCCCGTTTTTGATATTTTAATTATTGTCAGCGAAATGAATTTTTTAAGAAAGATATTTACCGGTACCGGTATTTTATTCTCTTTAACTGCTATCTCACAGGAACGTATACACGTAAATAGCTTTGGCCTGGCGCCGAATACTTTCACAGATGCCACTACCCGCGTGCAACAGGCTATTGCCGCATGTAAAGATAAGCCGGGAGCTATCCTGGAATTTGCCCCCGGGCGTTACGATTTTTACCCGGACAGCGCCGTGAAGAAAGTGTATTTTATTTCCAACACCTCCAGCGAAACAGAGGTACCAGAGAAAACAAAGACCATCGGGTTGTTCTTTGAAAATTTCAAAAACCTTACCATTGAGGGCAACGGAGCGGAATTTGTTTTTCATGGGAAGATGACCACCTGGGTATTTGACCGGTGTGAAAATATCACTATGCGGCATGTAACTATAGATGCAGAACGCCCTTCCATGTCGGAGATGACGCTGAAAACAGTTACGCCGCAAATGGTGGTTGCCGCTATACATCCGGATTCCCGGTACAGCATTATTGATCAGCGCCTCGAATGGCATGGTCCAAAATGGGGGATGAAAATATTCCATGCAGTACTGGCCGATACGGCAAATGGCGTTTACACCTATTCTTCCTGGGCCCCGTTTCAAAAAAGCAGGGCGGTTACTATAGCGCCCAATACCGTACAGTTCACCGGCGATTTCTCCGGCTTTAAAGGTGCGCCCGGCAATATATTTACGGTAAGGGATGGTATCCGTGACCAGGTGGGCGCCTTTATCAATCATTGCCGCAATGTACAGCTGGAGCATATCAATATGCGTTATATGCACGGTCTTGGTATTGTATCTCAGTTCTCTGAAAATCTTCACTACAGCCATATACAAATTATGCCCGCTGAGAACAGCGGCCGTGCGATGGCTGCCTTTGCAGACGGGATGCACTTCTCCGGCTGTAAAGGAGATATCACTATTACTGATTCGCATTTTAAAGGGCTGCACGACGATCCGGTGAATGTACATGGTACTCACCTCGTCATTACAGGGAAAGCCGGCCCACGGGTATTGAGACTGCGTTTTATGCACCATCAGACATATGGGTTCCAGGCATTCTTTGCGGGCGACAGCATCAGTTTCGTACATGCGGCCACGTTACAGGGATATGCCACAGGCCGGGTCACCGCCGCCCGCATGACCGGCGAAAGGGAAATGGAACTGGCACTGGACAAAGACCTGCCGGAGGGTATCGTTGCCGGCGACTGCCTCGAGAATATCACCTGGGTACCATCGCTTACGGTGCGGAATTGCCTGTTTGAAGCGGTGAATACAAGGGGATTGCTGGTAACCACCCGTAAAAAGGTAGTGATAGCAAATAACCGGTTTTACAGAACAGGCATGCACGCTATTCTCATTGCAGATGATGCGGCCAGCTGGTTTGAATCGGGGCCGGTAGCTGATGTGCAGATCAGCGGTAACACCTTTGAAGGATGCGGGTACAACCTGGCGCCGGATAATAACTATGTGATCGCCATCGCACCGGAAAATCACCAGTTGCTGAAGGGCTACATGGTACATCATAACATCAGGATAGCAGATAATGAATTCAGGATCTACGACTACCCGGTATTAACGGCCCGTAGTACCGGCAACTTATTGTTTACCCATAACCGTATTACCTGGCTGAACAACTTCCTGCCGCAGGGCGCGTCGCGTGCTGCTTTCCGGTTCACGGCCTGTGATGAGGTGAAAATAACTGGTAATGAATGGCAGCTGCATTTTAAACCGATGGTATGGCTGCAGGATATGAAAGCAAAAGCAGTGAAAACAGATTTGCCGGTAACCGTAAAGCCATAATCATTTTACCGTTCTGAAACCCTGGTTGCTGAAAGAGGCGCGTTTATGCACGCGGCCTATATCCACGGAGTTGAAGAAGGAGCAGGATGCCTGGCTGCACCACCAGGATCCGCCGCGGGCATGCGCCAGGGTAGGGCTCTCATCCGGTTTTATTTTACCGGAACAAAATTCGAACACATTACCATAGATATCATACAGGCCCCAGGCGTTGGGCTGAAAGCTGCCAATGGGAGCTGTGTACATATAGCCATCTGAACTATCTGCCTGCAAATGGTCTTTTCCATGCCAGATGTTCGCATAGCGCCCGATGAATGTTTTTTTATCTCCAAAAAAATAAGTGGTGGCGGCGCCGGCCCTGGAGGCAATTTCCCATTCATCCAGCGTGGGAAGCCTTACCCCGGCCCATTTGCAATAAGCTGCCGCATCGTTATAACTGATGCAGGTAACGGGATGCTCCATTTTATTTTCAATTCCTCCCATGCTTACACCGTTGGGAAACCGCCAGCAGGCGGTAGAATCGTTGTTCCATTCAAACTCCCGCAGGCCGGGGGAAAATACCAAGGCATCATGCCGTTGCTCAGCATCGGTGACATAACCAGTGGCTGCTACAAAAGCGGCAAACTGCCGGTTAGTGGTTTCATATATGGCGATGTAAAAGCTATCCACGGTTACCTGCCGCGCAGGATTGAGCAGATGCCGCTGCCCGCCAACACGGTAACTGCCGGCGGGCACCAGCACGTACCCGCCCGGCGTTTGCGCCAGGCAGCAATAGCTGCCCAGCACCAGTAATGCCGTACTAACCTTTTTTAGGAAGCCCATTGTAAAATGCAGTAGCCCGCTCAATGATCAGCGCTTCATTGGCAGTGTTGAAGTTCAGGAAGGCCTGGTAACTGGTGGTTTCATCGGCATACAGCTTTTTGTAGGAAGAAGAGGAGAGGAAAGGTGCATACTCATTATTTTTCATCAGTATCATCAGCAGGGTAAGTATATCATGATCTTTATGATCCTTGTTATAGGTGCTGATGAGCAACGGGATCATTTCCCGGCCATTGACTTCAATGATCGCCCTTTTATAGTTAATGCCCACCCGGTTGCTTCGCTGGATGGAGGCGCTGATAAGCGCAATGGCAGAATCGCGGTTGGCCGCCAGGAAATTTGCCTGGCGCTGGCTCCAGCTGTATTCGCCAAAGGGATCAGGGAGTTGCGCAAAGATCTTTTTATGCTCGTCCGGCACGGGCGGCATGGCATCACAGTTCTGGCTATACGATTCCGCATGGATCAGGTGGTAGGTGAGTTTTTCCCGCATAGATAACGCCATATATTCCTTTTGGGGCAAAGCAACATTATCGTTTTCACCAGATGCTACTTTGGCAATCAGTCCCAGTACTTTTTCCAATCCGTCCGGTGGCCTGCTTATTTTCAGGCGGTATTCGTGATAAGCCTGGCTTTCTTTACTGGGCTCCACCCATGTTCCATCTTCCTGGGAAAAACAAACGCTGTAGGCAAATACGGATAAAAGAACCGCTGCAATCTTTTTCATATAATACTTTTGGAATTAAAATTGGCGGAAAGATACGCGAAAATTGTCTGACTCAGGATTAAACTGATTTCGCTGATTACACTGATTGGACTTTGTAATGATTTAAAAAGATTTTGGGAGATTTAAGCGAATACTTTCGCCTGAATCTCCCAAAATCTTTTTAAATCCAAAGTAATCCAATCAGCGTAATCAGCGAAATCAGTTTAATCCTGAGTCAGACAAACTACGCGTTAGCCAACCTTTTCCAGGTGTATATCAATGCGCTTGTCTTTCTTAAAGTATTCAAGGATCATAACGGAGCCTGGCTTGGCTGGAAATACCTTTAACTTACTGGTTTGGGATTTCAGTTTTATTTTGTCCTGCGTGAATTTACCGGCATTGTAGCGGATGGTGTTAAATGTTAAACCCTTGTAACCATCGCCCCGTTCATAATCACTGTAACAAATGGAGAAGCTTTCCTTTTCTTCGTCGCCGGTAGTGAAATCATAATCAAACGCGCCAATGCTCTTAAGCATAAGGGCCACCAGGTGTTGACTGACGTAATCGGCAACAGAACTGACAGTGGCCGGGTTATTGGTTTTATTATAAACCTGGGCTCCTGTTACATTGAACTGCTCATCAAACGTCATGACCACCATATCGGTGATGGTAATTTTAGTGGCTCCTATTCCTGCGTCGGTACCGGCAGTCACCATTGCCAGCGCTTTTAAAGCAGTACCACCGGCGCTTACCTGCCTTTTATAACCTTCGCCAACCACAATGAGCTTACCGTCGGCCGTCTGGATAAGGTTGTGTATGCACAGGTATCCTACTTCATCGATCTTTCCTTTACCGGTTGTATGAAGATATTTGGCAAAATCTTTTTCCCAGCTGTTGTATTTTTTTGAGATGACTTTTCCGGATGTAGTTATTTCATAAATGGCCAGGCCTTTGCTGGCGGACTTTACCACGTTATCATCCTTATCGCAATAGGGACCCATTACCAGGAAAGTACCATTGTCTTTACGTTTTACACTGGCAGGGAGCAGCCGGTATTCATCATTATCTCCATCGATATCAAATACGAGCTTTTTTGTTACAAAGTTGATCCCAACCAGGTGTGCGTTCATGTTGTTGCTCATCACGCGTCTCCTGCTGAGCACCTGCAGGATGATCAGGCTGTCGGTGTTGCCCAGGTATTCAGCTACCGAGAAACGCTGATCGTTATCCGGGATATATTTCCAGGACGATTTTTTGGTGGATCCGTAGAAATCCACTTCATAGGTGTAATCTTTCCCGTCCCTTACCGGCATGATGGTGGCATATCCTTTGGCGCCCACGTCGAATACATTCTGCTTGCCGCCTTCGTCACCTGAAAGTCCCTGGCCCATCTGTTTGAGGAAGGCTTCTGTTTTTTTCGAGTATTCACTGATATAGGTATATTTAAGCTTGCCGTCGAGTGAATAGATTTTCATGGTCAGCGTTCTTTCTTTTTCATCCTGGAAAAGGAAAGACAGGCTGTTGCCATTATACGCGGCTTCCAGGAGATATATCTTTTTGTTATCCTCGAATTTGAGATCTCTTACCTTATTGAGATTTTCGTCCAGGATCTGCAGGGTATATTCATTGGTTTTCCTGTCTATTTTATCGCTCTGGTAGAAAAAGAAGTACCCTTTTACCTGTTGGTTTTCCTTAATAGTACCGCTGTTACGCAGGTAAGTGGAATACACGTTTTCGATGGATAATTTGTTCTGCGACCAGGCTACGGCGTATCCGGCAAGCAGGAGCAGTATAACTGCTGACATTTTTTTGAGCATCATTTCAAGGTTTAGGCGTTATTATTGAATGAATTGCCGGGACTTATCAAGCTCCCGGGTGAAGGCGGTATATGTACTCAGTTTGGATTGATATGCTTCAAGATAATAGAAGCTGATGGCCGGGAATTCATCCAGGCCCAGGTTCTGGAGCATCCTCAGCAATGCATTGTAGCTATCGCTGAAGCCCGGCGAGGGCAGGTCGATAAGTTTGCCAAGTATGTGCGCTTTTTGCGCTTCATAACAACTGTTCAGCACTTTCCCGGTATGTGTTACAAGGAATGGATCATCGGGATATTCCTGCAACAGGGATATTGCATAATAGAGGCTAAGGGAGTAGTGATCATTTTCAAATGCATAGTTCACCACCTCATACTTAAAGGCATGCCGCAGGGAATCAAAGGTAGCTTTGCTGATAATATTCAGCGCGGTTTGCGGGCTGGCACTTACTGTTTTTTCAAGCAGTTTTATGCGTTGCCGGCAGTCGGGATGCGTTTTCAGGGAGTCGGCCATTTGCTGGTCTTTCTCCGGCTGTATTTGTCCACCCAGCAGGGTTTCCCGTTTGGCGATCCATTTTTTTCTGAAGGGATATGCGCTGGCATTGAACATTTGCTGTAGCCGTGCGCTGGTGTTCATGGTATCTGTATCTACCGTATCCAGCAGGGCAAGTACGGTTAGCGCGCCGTTGGGGCTGAAGCGGGTATTCTGCAGGAAAACCAATCCCATTGAGTCGGCCTGGGATTCATGATCCCTGCTGTGGCGACGACTGTTAAAAGTAATGCCCTGTACCAGTTTTTCCACTTGTTCCCGTTTGCCATATTCGGAAGACTTGATTTTCCGCAGCTCCTGTTGCATATCTTTCCCGTTCATGGTATTTACATAACGGGCAATGCTGTTTTCACTATGTTGAAGATAATAATGCGCCAGCTCATGGCATAACACAAAAGCAGCCTGGCTTTCGTTCTCCAGCTGTGTAAACAGCCCCATGTTAAACAGGATAATGCCCTCGCCGATATAGCTTGCATTGGGCACACCGGACCGGGAAAAGTAGCAGTATATTTTCCTGTTCTGCAACAAGGGATTTGTTTTTATAATTTCCTGCAGCAACTTGTCGAGATACTGCCTGGCGCCGGTAGCTGTATAGATCTCTTTTTTGTCGAATTTCGATTTGATGTTATCCCTGCGCTGATCGTAGATAGCCTGGAATTCCTTTTTGTACCTGGAAGGGAGGGCGGCAAGGGTATTTTGGTAGTCGCTTTCAAATTGTTGCTCCAGGGTGCTGAGCAGCTGCGCGTTTGGCGGTGCGGGGCTGAACGCCTTTACCTGCGCGTGCAATATGACTGAACAATAGCAAAAACAAAAAAGGCAAACAATACAGATCCGTGCCAACAGCCGGAAACAAGGGATAAACATATATGACATAGCGTTATAGGCTGGGCTAAATTAGCTATTTATTTCCAAATTCATGCTGCGAAGATTGTCGCGGATTTTGTCTGACTCAGGATTAAACTGATTACGCTGATTTCACTGATTTGATTACTTTGGATTTTTAAAGATTGTGAGAAGATAAAAGCGAAGGAATCCGCTTTTATCTCCCTGGTTTTATTAGAGCAGCAAATATCCATTCGCTTATATCTCCCAAAATCCCTTAAAATCCAAAGTAATCAAATCAGCGTAATCAGTTTAATCAGTTTAATCCTGAGTCAGACAAAATCCGCATCAAGGCGCCAGCCTCAACTGCATGGCTTTCTTATGCTCCAGTTCCCGGTGATGCCGGAAAACGCTTTTCGTTACAAAGTGCCCCAGGGCCAAACCTACCCATACATCGCTGCTCCAGTGCCGGTTCTCATACAGGCGGGTGGCGCCGGTAAGCCCGGCGATGCCGTAAGATACCCAGGGTACCCAGGGATGGTCTTTCCCATATAGCTCTGCGAAGGCGGTGGCTACGGTCATAACAGTGAGACTATGTCCTGAAGGGAAGGAGGTATGTTGTTTATCGTTACTGAAAGGGGCGTTGAAACTGAAAGGAGAATCATAGTAAGTAGGGCGTCCTCTTCTTATGATACTTTTCAGGGTTGCATAAATGGCAGTGGAGATGATCAGGGACTTGGCGGCCATCAGTCCGCCATGCTCCAGGTTACGGTCTTTTATAATAACGCCCGCTACGTACATACCGGCTACAATGTAAGGAGAATAAGTGTTGCCAAAAGGCTCTATCTGGTCGGTGACGCCGGTCACAAAGTTCGACTGGTGACGCACAAAGAACTGTTTTGTTCCGTAATCGCCAGCCAGTAACACTCCGGTTACGCCGGCTATTACCCCCAGCCGGATATAGTCCTTTTGCTGCCAGTGCGCCGGCCGGGCTACGGTGTATTTTAAATCCTGCCAGATGCTGCCCAGGTAAGCGCCGTTTATGCGGTACCGTATCAGGGTATCGCTGGCTTTGACGCCAGCATGGCTGCTGTCTGCCGGAATAAGAGCCAGGCTGCTGTCGGACTGCGCCTGTACGCGAAAAGAAAAAATAACCAGTAAAAGAAAAATAAGCCGGAATGCCATCAGTGTAAATACTTTGCAGAGAGCACGAATGTAGCATTTTTTTAAAGAGAAGCGGCGCCGGAATTGTTTAACTTTAGGGCCATAATTATCAGCAGATATGAGAAACTGTTTCTTCGCACTTTTATTATTGCTTGCCGCCGGCAATGCCATGGCGCAAAGAGTTACGCCAGATGTGATCTCCACCTCCAAAGGCCCGCTTACTATCCAGCCAGTTAACCATGCGGACCTTGTGTTGTCGGTAGCCGGTAAAACTATTTACGTGGACCCTGCCGGTGGTGCGGAACCACATAAGGGCCTGGCAGCGCCGGATATCATCCTGGTAACGGATATTCATGGCGATCATTTCGACGCGGCTACCATCAATGCCCTGAAAACGGCCCGTACACTTATTATTGCGCCGGCTGTGGTAACCGCCAAACTGGAAGGCATACCTGCCGCCCAGGTAATTACCCTGAAGAATGGTGAATCAAAAAAGGTGGAAGGAATTTCCATCAATGCTATACCGATGTACAATCTTCCCGAAAGCGCCACCGCCATGCATACCAAAGGAAGGGGGAATGGGTATGTATTAAAGGCTGGTGGTAAATCCATTTACATCTCCGGCGATACCCAGGGCATTCCCGAAATGAGAGCGCTGAAAAATATTGACGTGGCCTTTGTGTGTATGAACCTGCCCTATACAATGGATGTAACCGAAGCGGCAGATGCAGTACTGGCCTTTGCCCCTAAAATAGTGTATCCTTATCACTACCGGGGTAAAGACGGGCTCAGTGATGTAAATAAGTTCAAAAGCCTGGTAGATGCGGGTAACAAGGGAATTGAAGTAAGGTTGCGCGACTGGTATGCAAAATAATCGGAGCTTTCTTTCTACTTTTATCTCCGTAACCAATCTATTGTGAATGATAAATTACGCTGCCCTTGATGATGCATCGCTGTTGGAGTTGATGAAGGATGATGATCAGGAGGCCTTTACCACCATCTACAATAAGTACTGGTATCCGCTGATGCAGCATGTAATGAAAGCGGTAAGGATCTATTCGGAGGCAGAAGATATTGTCCAGGAGATATTTGTTTCTATCTGGAAGAACAGGGCCCGCCTGGAAATCCGGGGGGCCCTTAGCACTTACCTGTTTAATAGCGGCCGCTATATGGCTATCAGGAACATTGAAAGGAATGTAACCCGCTCCAATTACCTGCAACGGTTGTCTGACCAGATAGACAACGGCGGGGTCCCGTCCCCGGAAACCCTCCTGCATATGCGTGAACTGGAAGAAAGAATAGAACAGGCCATTGAAAGCCTGCCGGGGAAAATGAAGGAGATCTTTAACCTAAGCCGGAAACAACAGTTATCGTACCGTGAAATTGCCGCACAGTTAGGCGTTAGCGAGGAAACTGTAAAAAAACAGATCAGCAATGCGCTTAACCGGCTGCGTATACAGGTGGGATATGCTCCCGCAGGACTTGTTTTCCTGCTGTCTGTAGTACCACACATGCACAGCTGAAATTTTTTTTCCTTCCATCTACCACTATTCCTTCCCTCACGTCACTAACATAAAAGGAAATGTATTGTCATGAATAAAAATGAGGCGGTAAATCTGTTGAACAGGTACCTGGAAGGCCGCTGTACACCGGAGGAGCGGATACAGGTGGAACAATGGTATGCCGGTTTGCTGGAAGAATCCGGCTGGAGCATGGAAGGCGCCCGCAGGCAGGAAGCACAGCAGGCTATGAAGCATCGGATCGACCGTCAGCTGGGCTTTACGCAAACCCGTCTACTGTGGCAACGCAGTTGGGTGCGTTATGCCGCAGTATTGTTTTTCCTGGCAGGGGCATCCGCCCTGTTCTTTTTGAGGCAACAGCCTAAACCCGAACCGGCGCCGGTAGCGGAAATTATGCCCGGGGGGAATAAAGCGGTGCTCACGTTGGGCAATGGCCGGGTTATTCCGCTGGACCAGGCTGCGGAAGAGAATATCGCTCAACAGGGTGCCAGCCGTATCAGCAAACGGGCGGGAGGACAGCTCGTATACGAGGCGGGCGGTACAGGCGGTGATGAAACCGTGGCTTATAATACCCTTGCCACACCAAGGGGGGGCCAGTACCGGCTGGTATTGCCCGATGGATCAGAAGCATGGCTGAATGCCCTTTCGTCCATAAAGTTCCCCACTACCTTTACGGGTAAGGAAAGAAAGGTAAGTATTACAGGAGAAGTATATTTTGAAATAACCGCCAATGAACGGCAACCTTTCCAGGTGGCCGTAGCCAACAGCAATACCCGCATAGATGTATTGGGAACACACTTTAATATCAGCGCCTATTCCGATGAACCGCTTATCAGAACCACCCTGCTGCAGGGAAAAGTGAGGGTGAGCAATGAAGGAGCGGTATTACTGCAACCAGGGCAACAGGCTGTACTTGGCAGCGGGGCGGGGCAACACCCGGTATCCCTGTTGAAAGATGCCGATACAGAGGCTGCTATTGCCTGGATGAATGGCTATTTCCAATTCAGCCAGGCCGATATAAAAACAGTGATGCAGCAAATTGCACGCTGGTATGATGTAAACGTGAGCTATGAAGGGAAGATACCAGAAAGGAAATTCAGCGGGGAAATTTCACGGGCCTCCAATTTATCGGAAGTGCTAAAAGGATTGTCTGTCAGCGGAATTAATTACAGGCAGGAAGGCCGGAATATTATTATTGTTCCATAAGCATATTTTAAATCAACCATTATGAAACATCAGCCAAAATGCAATGACCCTGCAGGGTATTGGTAGCGGCTGCCCGTTAAAAAACCGGAAGTGCCCGAACACTCCCGGTATATGAGTGGGTTTGCCAACAAAAAAGTGTGTGATTTTTTATTTCTCTACCCAAACCAAAATTATGAAATTATTGCTTATACCGGTGAGCCCCGGTATCAGGGTCGTATCCGGCTTTATCCCGCTTAGTCGTTCGCGCCTCTTCAAAATTTTACGGCTTATGAATAAGATTGCGTTTTTTATGCTGATTGCGTTGCAGGTGGCTGCCGGCAGCTATGCACAACAGGTGAGCCTTTCCCTCCGTAAAGCGCCGTTACAGCAATTATTCAGGGAGGTAAAAAAACAAACCGGGTATGTTTTCTTTTATGATGATGCCCTGCTGCAACGGGATGCCACCATTACCATATCGTTACATAACGTACCGCTGAAAGCAGCGCTGGACAGTTGTTTTAAAGATCAACCCTTTACCTGGGAAATGGTGAATAAGAATATCTACCTGCGGCGTAAAGCGGCTGCTGGCCCGCTTCATTTACCCACCGTGGTTGCCTTACAGCAGGTAACCGGTAAAGTATTGGATAATGCCGGTCAGCCTTTGCCGCAGGCCACGGTAAAACTGCTGCCGCTGGGGAAGGGCGCTATTACAGATGAAACAGGAAGCTTTAGTTTTAAAGATATTCCCCCCGGATCTTATATACTGGAGATTACTTCCGTGGGATATGAGCGCTATACGCTTTCCGTGGAAGTAAACAATAGCGAAGCATTGGAATTGGGCAGCCTGCAGTTAAAATTGTCTGTAGCAAAACTCACTGAAATAACCGTGGTGAATACGGGCTATCAACGCCTTCCCCGCGAACGGGCTGCCGGTTCTTTCAGTGTTATTAACCAGGCAAGCCTTGATAAAAGAAGCAACTTTAATATCCAGACCTACCTGCAGGGGCAGGTACCGGGGCTGCTTACCAATACAAACGGCAGCATGACGATCCGCGGCACCAGTACCCTGCATGCAGACGCCTCGCCGCTCATTGTGATAGACGGCTTCCCCGTAGAGCGGAACCTGAATACCATCAACCCCAACGACGTGGAAAGCATTACCGTATTGAAAGATGCCTCCGCGGCTTCTATCTGGGGCGTAAGGGCTGCCAACGGTGTAATTGTGATACAAACAAAAAGAGGCGCGGCCTCCCGCAAACCGCTCGATGTGAGCTTTAATGCTTCTGTGTCTGTTGCTGCAAAACCTGATTTGTCGAAGCTGCCACTTGCTTCTTCATCTTCCTTTATAGGTTTTGAAAAATATAAGGTAGATAATAAACTCACTACTTTTTTCGGCAAGCCCCGTAATGCGCTCACACCTGTTGCAGATGCTTACCTGAATAACCCGGCGAATGCGGATCACATAGCCGATTCACTGGGCCGGTATAATGCTTACGATGATTTCAACCGCCTGTTTATACGCAATGCCCTGCGGCAGCAATACGGTATCTCCATAGGCGCCAAAGGGGAGAAAAGCAGTACCCGCGCCTCATTTAATTATGATAACACCCCTGATTATATGAAAAGGACGGGTGATGAACGCTTCTCGGCCGACCTCTTTCAAACCGCCGCCATCACAAGGCATTTGCACCTGGATATGGGCCTCAACTTTGTGATGATCAACAGTGCCAACAACGGCCTTGTGCTCAACGATATGTCCAAGTTGCTGCCCTACCAGCAATTGCTGGATGCCAACGGCAATTACCTGCCGCAACCACGCACATTTTACCAGGCTGATAAAGATGCCCTGGTAGCAGCGGGCTATCCCTACAACTGGGATTATAACCTGGTACAGGAATTCCGTAATCACGATAATCAAACACGCAGCCGTAATATCACTGCCGTTGCCGGTATTACGTACCTCATTTCAAAAAGCTTTGCTTTTAATGCTTCTTACCAGTATGAAAATTATGGAAGCACCAATACCTTGCTGCAGAATGAGGAACTGTATGATGTGCGTAACCAGGTGAACTTTTCCACGATAGTTAAAAACGGCCAGCTTATAAGCGGCTTGCCTAAAGGAAGTATCTACAGCCTGGCAGAATCAAAACTGCAAACACATACGTTGCGCAGCCAGCTGAAGTTTGACGGGGAGCTGGGAAACCCGCTTCATCAGCTCACTGCCATTGGCGGCCTGGAAGTACGTGAAGTGAGCGGAAACGCTTCCAGTCAGACGAAGTACGGTTATGATCCGGAAACCCTACAGTTTGCCAACCTGGATTACATCAACGGCTATACGAACATCCTTGGTAGCAAAGTGTATATCCGCGATGCTTCTGTTTTTACGGATACCAGGAACCGCTTCGTGTCCATATACTCCAACGCCGGGTATACTTTTAACGATAAATATTCCGTAAACGCATCTGCAAGGCTCGATAAAACCAACCTGTTCGGCTCCAGCAACAAGTACCGCAATGTTTGGTTATGGTCGTCAGGTGTGAGCTGGCAGGCGCATAAGGAAGACTTTATGGACAACAGCCCGTTCAGTTCACTGATCCTTCGCGCTACTTATGGTATTAACGGTAACGTGGATCGCAGCACCAGCCCTTTCCTCATTGCCAAGGTGGCAAAAGACCCGCAAACCAACCTTAACTACGGCTTTATCTCCAATCCCGCCAACCCCTTGCTGCGATGGGAGAAAACTACCGTGACGAATATTGGAGTCGACTATGCATTAAAGAACAATCGTATTAAAGGCAGTATTGAATACTACCGCCGCTACAGTACTGATCTGTTAGGCGATGCCACTATCAACGGTACTTATGGTTTTAACAGCGCGTATGTAAACTACGCCAGCATGCGTAATAAAGGGCTGGATGCTACTATTGCTGCGTTGATCGTAAACCGGGCTGTAACCTTTACTGCTACGCTGAACTATAGTTACAACGCCAATAAAGTAATGAAGGTGGATTTCCCCAACCAAACGGTAGGCGCCTATACTGCAGGAGTAGCACAGGCCGGCCTGCCGCTGAACTACCTGTATAGCTACCGCTGGGCAGGACTAAGTAACACCGGCGCCCCACAGGTGTTTGATGAGAAGAATAACGTAACGGACTATACGAAAGAAATGAATAACACGGCAGCCCTGGTGTACCAGGGCACTACGGTGCCGCCGCATTACGGCGGGTTGTTTTTCGATGTTGGCTATAAGGGACTGACGCTCACCGCGGGGTTTATTTATAAAATGGGTAACCATTTTCGTATTCCGCAGCTGCAGTACACGCCGCTTTTTGAGAATGTTGCCCAGGTGCATAAGGACTGGGACCAGCGTTGGCAGAAAGCAGGTGATGAGCTACATACCAATATACCGGCCATGCCGGCCAGTCAGACCGGCTTGAATGTATATGACAGCTATACCAGGAATGCAGATATTAATGTGGCTACGGCGTCGGCTATACGTTTTAACGAATTACTGCTTAACTACACACTGCCGAAACAACTGACTGCCGGCCTGCATGCCAACCGGATCAATCTGGCGTTACAGGGGCGGAACCTGGGCGTATACCTGTTCAATAAACAGAAAATTGACCCGGAGTATGCAACAGATTTGAGCACAGGCAATTTTCTATTGGCGCCTCCCGCTGAATTTACATTCAGCATTAAGGCTAACTTCTAAAAAAATAAACTGATGAGAAAGATATGCTGTTTCCTGGTGTGCGGATGGTTCATGATGATTGCGGTTTCCTGTAAGAAATATCTTGATATAAAACCCAAAGGAGCCTTTATACCGGAGAAAACATCGGATTACCGGTTGCTGCTGGATGAAACGACCGCCAATGAAAAGTCGAATGGCTTTTTTATTACCTATGGCATGGATGTAATGCTGGATGATGATATGTCTATCAATCCCTTTTCCCTGACTTATTATAACGCTAATGCATTGAGCGCCTTCCGCTTTGCAGAACATATCTACCTGGATTATGAATCGGATAAGGACTGGGAAGCGATGTATAACCAGGTTTATACCACCAACCTGGTTATTGCACAGGTGATGAGCTCCAAAGGAGGTACAGATGCCCAGAAGCGACAGCTGATGGCAGAAGCGAAAGTGCATCGTGCATATGCTTATTTTATCCTGGTAAACCTGTATGCCAAACAATATACCGCGGGTACTGCAGATGCTGATCCGGGAGTACCTATACGAAAAGGGCTTGATTTTGAAGAGTTGTTACCGCGGGCCAGTGTAGCCGGAGTATATAATTTTATTTCGGAAGATCTGACCAGCGCTATTGCTGATTTGCCCGCTACCCCTGACGCCGCCGCCGCCAACAGGCCGGTAAAACCCACCGCATTTTCATTACTGGCTAAAGTGGCGCTGTTTAAAAATGATGCCGCCGCTGCATATGCCAATGCGGATTCATCGCTGAAGTATTATCATACACTGGTGGATTATAACACACTGCCGCCAAATGCCGCTTATCCGGATGTGCTGCAGTATCCCACTAATTTCCAGAACAGGGAAACACTGATGGAAAAAACCGGCCCGATGCTCAGTCCCGTTTGCTACGCTTCCACCGCTTTGCTGAATATGTATGATGCAGCTAATGATTTACGATATGGTACTTACTTTTTCAATGATGCTGCTTTCGGGCTCAATTTTGGCCGTTTCAGTAACGAATGGGCCGGACGCCAACCCACCAAAGGTCCCTCTGTTCCCGAAACATACCTGATCCGTGCTGAAAGCAGCGCCAGGCTGGGAAATGCCGCAAGCGCTATGGCCGACATCAACCTGTTGCGGAGCATGCGCTATAAAACAGGCAGTAATTATACGCTCAGCGCCGGCAGCCCGGCGGAAGCGCTTACTATCATAAAAGCGGAACGCAGAAGGGAAATGGCCTTCCGTGGCAGCCGTTGGTTCGATATCCGCAGGTATAACGCCATGGATAATGCCGGTATAACAGTAACGCATACACTCAGCGATGGCACGTTTACCGTAGCGCCCAATAGCAACAGGAGCACATTGCCCATTGGCAGAAAATATATTGCATTAAACCCGGAAATCATACAAAACCCAAGATAACATGATCCACATACGCAACAAAAAGTACCAGCCCATGGTCTTCATCATGGCGCTGGCAACCTTCCTCTTTGCCTTTAAGTACGGTGCGCAATCACCGGTATTTGACCTGAAAGGGGAATTGAAAGAAGCAGAAGGTTTGGAAATAAAACTGGTACGCGACCCTTATGGCGACAATGAAACCCTGGCCACAGATACGGTGCGCAACGGGCATTTTCACCTGCAATGCCCGGTAAAGGAAGTAATGAATATTTCGGTGGCCTGGCGCCGCAACCGGGAATCGTTTCATTACCCTGTGATCCTGGAGAAGGGAAAGGTAACTTTCCGCGTTACCTCCACCGGTCTTTCACAAGTAACAGGTGCGCGTTACAATAACTGGATCCTGGGGTATCAGCGGGATACCGCCTACATCCGTGCTGACAAAGCCCTCTGGGAATCCCGGCAACCCGGCGTGCCCAAAGGTGGCGAAGCAGAATGGGCATCTATACAGGTGTTCATGGAACGCTTTGATATCAGGAGCCGTTACCTGCAACAGGTGCTCAACAACGGGAAAGACCAGGCCGCCGCAGTGATAGCTGCCGTTTTACTGGAGCTTGAACCCGATCGCGCAAAATCAATGGTCATTATAAATGATGCCGCCAAACGTTTGGGCGACAGCAGTGTTATTGTCCGTACTGCGCGCAGGATGGACAAAGAGCAGGCGGCTGCCGTTGCGCGCCGCCAGGGGAAAATGATCAATGAACCATTTATTGATTTTACCGTACCGGCGGTAAATGGTGACATGCTTCGTTTAGGCGACAGGGTGAAGGCCAGTAAATATACCCTGTTGCAGTTCTGGGCCTCGTGGTGTGTGCCCTGCCGGGCGGAAATACCATTGTTAAAGCAACTTTACGACGGCTATCATGCCAAAGGCCTTGAAATCGTTTCTTTCTCTATGGACAATAGCCGCATCGCATGGCAAAAGGCTTCCGCGAAGGAAAATATGAGCTGGCCTAATGTATCTGATCTGCTGGCAGATAAAAGCCCGGTCATTAAAAGCTACCCGGTGCTGGGTATCCCTGCCAATGTGATCATCGATCAGCAGGGGAAAATTATTTCCTCCAACCTGACAGGCAATGAACTGGAAGAAAAAATAAAATCACTTTTCAGGTAAACGTTGTATGAAGAAATTATTCCTGGTCATATGCAGCAATATTATTGTGCTGCATACAATAGCGCAAACAAGGGTACAATTGCAGACGCTTCCCACAACAGCCCATCCCGTGAAAATGGTATATGACCCTGCAGGTACTGCACTGGCAGGAAAACAGCAGCTTACAGCAGTGGTAACATGTTTTGATAAGGACCGGCAGCTTGGAGAAGAAAGTGTAACATTAAAACAGGAAGGACAACTATGGAGCGCCAACATAACCGCGCCGGAAAAAGCCGTGTTGATGCTGATTACACCTGCAGCGGGTAAAGAAACCGACAGTAATAACGGAAACGGATATATGTTCCCGGTGCACGCCGCTGGTAAACCTTTGCCTTTTGCGTATTACCGTATGTCGGTGCTGGTATCTGGCGCCTCGTCACTGAAGAAAGATCCCGCCAGGCAACTGGTATATCTTAAAGAGGAGATAGCCAATAATCCCGCTGCGGAGGCGCAGTTGAGAGGCGTTTATTTCAACATGCTGGCCAATTCTCCTGAACCGGACGACAAAGCCCTGCTGCTTCGTAAGCTACTGGCCTGGAAAACAGATAATGAGGCGGAGCTGACACTGAATCAGCGTTACTTTCTTTTTCTCGGGGAAAAACATGCGGCCGATTCGCTGGCGGCATTGTTACGCCGCCGGTTTCCTGCAGGATTGTTTGTGCGGGAAGAACATATGCAGGCCGTGAACCAGGAAAAGGATTTCGGAAGAAAAACAGCGCTGTTTAACCAGTTTATCAAACAGTTCCCCGAGCCTGTCACTAAAGGGAATCCTGATTACCAGTATACCCGCTTGTACCAGGAAATGGGTAAAGCAGCCATTGAAAGTAAGGACGAAGCAGCTGCTGAAAAGTATGTAGCGCGACTGCAACAGCGGAATGACAAAGTAGTTTTCTTTGCGCAGGCAGCCAGGTATTATCTGTCACAACAGCAGTTACCGGCAGCCGCGAAATGGGCCAAGCGTGGTGTACAGATCACGGATACCACCACTGCTTATGGCTGGGATGCTTACCTGGCAATGGCCTCCGTCAGGCTGGAGCAGCAACAATATGAGAAGGGACTGCCACTGGCAGCTACCGCCTACGCACATACGAAAAATAAGGAAGCCGCCCTGCTATACGTGAAACTGCTGGTGGCTGCGGGTCAGTCTGCCACAGCCCAGGCGTTGCTGGAAAGCGCGGTTCAGCATGGACAGGCCTCTGTTGAAATGAAAGCGCAACTCAAAACACTATACGAAAAAACGGGTAACATACTGCCTTACCAGCAATACCTGGCGGGTTTAATGCCTCCGGCAGACAATAAGGAAAAGCAATCGCTAAAGGAAAGTATGCTAAAGGAACCGGTGGCAGATATCAGTTTGCTGGATACCGCCGGTAAAGCCGTACAATTGGCGGATCTCAAAGGAAAGATTGTTGTGCTTGATTTCTGGGCTACCTGGTGTAAGCCCTGTATACAGTCGTTCCCGGCTATGCAGCAGGTAATGCAGCAACACCCGGAGGTGGTCTTTCTTTTCATTGCCACTTTTGAAACCGGTGATGCATTGCAGAAAGTAAAACAGTTCAGTCATGAGAAACAATTTCCTTTCCGTTATTTAATAGATGAACCGCTGAAAGGAGAAAGTAATTTTAAGGCATTTACCCATTTCAGGGTGCCCAGCGTACCTTATAAAGTAGTGCTGGACAAAAAGGGGGACATCCGTTTCCGTTCCGGTGGATTTGCCGGTAATGATGATGCCCTGATAACAGAATTAAATACCATGATCGGCTTACTGGAAGAATAGATCCGGAACTACGGGATATTTGCATAGTTTTGCGGCTCATTATGCATTTATCTTTATTCCTCGAAACAATTATTACACTGGCCGTTATTATCGCCATCGCCGTGCTGTGTGTGAAAAAACGTAAGCTCACTCCCGGCGGTGGCGTAATGGCGGCCATTGTGGGCTTGCTGGTAACAGCCGGTGCCGGCTTTGGCGGATTGTTATTGCTCGGCACCTTTTTTATCATGGGCGTAGCCGCCACTTCTCACAAAAAGCAACTGAAAATACTGCCCGGGCAAATCCACCCGGAGCAACGCAGTGCCGGCCAGGTATTTGCCAATGGCGGAGTAGCCGCCATCATGGCTTTGCTGGCATTGATAAACCCCGATATCGACGATATGTACCAGATGATGCTCGCAGCCAGCCTGGCGGCAGCAACCGCCGATACGCTGTCGTCCGAACTGGGAATGGTGTACGGCCGCAACTTCTATAATATCCTCACTTTTAAAAAAGAAGCCAAAGGACTGGACGGGGTGATCAGCCTGGAAGGCACCCTGATGGGCGCAGCCGGGGCGGGTATCCTGGCCTTGCTTTACGGTATCTGCTTTGGCATGGACGAAAGCGTATGGTTCGTAGTCATTGCCGGTATTGCAGGCAACCTGGCGGATTCCCTGCTAGGCGCCACACTGGAACGGAAACACATCATTGGCAATGATACGGTGAACCTTGGCAATACCTTGTTTGGGGCTATTACAGCTATGTTGCTGTATTTGTTGTAATAAACAAGCGCTGTATAGGCAGGATGCCTGCGTAGTTGTACTATCCCGGTGGCAGGCGCATGGAAACTATTCCATTCACTACGTAGCATGAAGGAAGGAGAGATATTGAAAAAAGATATTTGCCCGGTTCAGCAGTAATTATTTTACGGGAGATGTAAGTGCGGCAGGATTATTCTTTGAAGCATTCCTGCACAAGGCTATCTTTGAAAAATGAACCTGCTGATCAACAGTATCCTTCAACATGTACCGCTAAACGATGCGGATAAGAAACGTATTCCCGGCTATTTTGAGGCCCTGCGTACCCGGCGGCGGCAGTTCCTGTTGCGGGAAGGAGATATTTGCCGTCATGAGTTTTTTGTATTGAAAGGGTGTTGCCGTCACTACGAAAAAGACGCTGCCGGCAAGGAAAACGTATTACAGTTCAGTGTGGAAGGCTGGTGGATCACTGATCTCGACAGCCTGCTCAGCGGCGCGCCCTCCCTGTTTAATATTGATGTGCTGGAAGGGGGGGAAGTATTGCGCATCACCTGGCAGCAGCTGGAACAATTGTTTAACGATATACCGGCAGTGGAGCGTTATTACCGCATTATTTCCCAGCGGGGCTATGTTTCCCTGCAACGCCGTATCCTGTCGCTGCAAAAGCCGGCCATAGAGCGGTACCGCAGTTTTGTAAGCCGCTATCCTTTCCTGGAAACCCGTTTGCCCCAGCACCAGGTGGCGGCTTACCTGGGTATTACTCCAGAGTCATTGAGCCGTTTGCGGCATAAGATCGCGAAGGAATCGTTATAACCCTGATTTCTTATCATTTATCATTTTTTAGAGGGAGAGAAGCGCACAACTTTGCCCTAAAGTTTTATATATGAGCACACACCCGGTATTGGCGCCGCTTACGCTGGCGCAGCAAACCATTAAGAACAGGATGGTAGTGGCGCCTATGAGTCGCGCCAGCGCTACATTGCAGGGTATTCCTACAGCGGCTATGCACGACTACTATGAACGTTTTGCTGCCGGTGGTTTTGGAATTATTATCACGGAAGGACTATATACAGATACAGTAGCCAGCCAGGCATACCCGCATCAGCCGGGGTTAGTGACCCCGCAGCAGGTGGCAGGCTGGAGGGAACTGGCAGGGAAGATAAAAGCGCATGGCAGTTTATTCATTGCGCAACTGATGCATGCCGGCGCGTTGTCGCAGCATTTGCAGCATACGCTGGCGCCGTCCGTAGTAACCCCGCTGGGCCGTAAGCTGCGCTCTTATGGCGGTGGGGATGGTCCTTTCCCGGTGCCTGCTGCCATGACGCATGCCGATATAGCCACTGCTGTGAAAGGATACGCCGCGGCGGCTGTGAATGCGGTAGCTGCCGGTTTTCACGGGATAGAGGTACATGCTGCCAATGGTTACCTGCCTGACCAGTTTTTAACGGCATACACCAACCTGCGGCAGGATGAATACGGCGGATCAGTGGCCAACCGTTTCCGGATCATCGCCGAAATTATCACCGCTATCAGGCAGGCAGTGCCTCCGCAGTTTATTATAGGGCTGCGCTTATCGGAAGGCAAGGTGAATAACTTTTCTTATCGCTGGCCGGATGGCGCCGTTACGGCAACAGCTTTGCTGGAAGAAGTTAAAAAAACAGCGCCGGATTATGTGCACATTTCAGGAGAAGGCAGTACCTGGGAAAAACTGGGCGCCTATGCGCATGGGGAAACGCTTACGGGAATGGCTAAACGTATAGTACAGGTACCGGTCATTGCCAACGGCGGCATGGAAGAACTGGCCGTGGCGGAAAGGGCCTTAAAGGAAGGCCATGCGGACCTTATTTCACTTGGAAAGGCGGCACTGGCCAACCCCGACTGGCCCACGCGTGTAGCGGCAGGAAAACCGTTCACTGCTTTTGAGCGCGCAATGGCGGAGCCGTTTCCCCCGGTGGAATAAGTTGTTTGGGGGAGGCCGTTTCCCGCAGGAAAAAATGTCAAACCGTAAAACAAAAGAAGCGTTATTCGCCGTTGTTCAGCATTTCCATTTCAAGAAGCTTGCTACCCCCTGCAAAGTCTGCAGCGGCATCGGGGCACAGTACCATTCCCAGGGAATTCATCATTCTTTGGGCTACAAGGTCTATATCTTCTGTAGTGGTAGCTAAAAATGGCGCCTGGCTTTTTAACCGCTGGATCAGCGCATTTTTCTGGGCAACAGAAATATCTACCAGCTTGTTAATTCTTTCTACAGCAGCTTTGTATAATTCGTCGTAATAAAAAAGCATGTTCATGTCAACAGGTTATTTTGTATGGCTCAAATGTAGCCCTTAGCTTATAATCCTGGCTATATGAAAATATTATGACCTATAATTAATAATTATAAATGGAGCGGGCCATTTTTATGAAGCGTTTATTGAGATCGCTGGTTTCGCCCTTGCGTTGTATAAAATAAAAGCTGCGTTCTATACGAAGGGTGTCGAAGGTGAGGATGGTCAGTTCTCCGTGCTGCAGTTCTTTTGCAATAGAGCGGGTAGAGAGGAACCCTACACAGCCGGATTCCAGCAGGAAATTTTTCAGGGCTTCGGTGCCGCCCAGTCTTACTTTTATTTTAAGATCGTTCAGCCGGATCTTACTTTTCTGGAGCCCTTTTTTGAGGGCCTCCAGGGTGCCGCTGCCACGTTCCCTGATGGCAACGGGCATTTGCAGGATCTCTTTCAGCGGGTAGTTCTTTTTGCGGGCCAGGGGATTATCGTGGCTGCATACCGCTACAATCCTGTCTTTCAGGAAAGGTTGGTAGGTGATATTGCTTAGTTGTCCTTTTTCTTCGGTAACACCGATATTGATTTCCTTGTCGAGCAGCGCCTGCAATACGATCTCACTGTTCCTGTTGAGCAGGGAAATATCCACCAGCGGGTATTCCCGGTGAAAAGCAGACATTACTTTGGGTAAGATGTATAATGCTGCAGTGGTGCTGGCGCCGAGGTTGAGCATGCCGGTAGCCTGCTGTTTGTCGTGGATCACAGAAATATCGAATTCCGTTTCCTGCTGGATATGGCGTACTGTAAGCAAACGGTTATACAGCAACTGACCGGCTTCGGTCAGTTCTATCTGTAATCCTTTTCTTTCAAATAATTTGGTTTTATACTGTTCTTCCAGTCCTTTGATATGGGTGCTTACGGCCGGCTGGGAAATGAATAAGGCCTGGCTGGCTTTTGAAAAGCTTTTCTGGTGAGCTACTTCCATAAAGATCTGGTGACGGTTCGATAGCATGTGCGCAAATTTTTACGGAGCATATAAGATCTCTCTCCGGCGGATAAAACGGACTTTATCTTTGTAACCCGTTACTTTATTATTCATGATCTCCACTTTTTCTATCCAGTTATGGTGGAGGTCGTAGGTAAATTCATACCGGTATACCGTTCTTTCCACTGTACCGGTGGTGGTGGTCCTGTCGGATATTTTTGTGGTCAGATGCCCCTGTTCATTATATTGACAGGTGGTGGTTTCCACGGCTTTATTATCATCGAAACCGGTAGCATCCTGGAATTTATATTCCTCCAGCAATTGCTGGCGGGGATTGTATTTACACCGGGTGATTTCCTGCAGGGCGCCGAAAGAGTAGTAGCGGGTGATTTCTACCCGGCATCCATCAGCGTCGGTATGGGTATTGGTTTCCCATTGTTCGTTGTATGGATCTTCTTCCGGAGGCACGGGGTCATTGTTTTCCATTTGTTGCAGTACGTTGCCGGATTCATCATACAGGGTATAGTAGGTGTCTTCCCCATAATACTCTGTACAATCCTTCAGCTCCCCGTTTTCGAAATAACTGTTTTTGTAGATAGGGCCTTTGGTGGCGGAGGTCAGTGTTTTTTCCAGCAGGTTGCCTTTGTCGTCAAAAGTATACAGGAGGGTTTTGTCCAGCTGATGGCTTGCGGTATAATCCTCCCATTTGAGCAGTAGCCCTTTTTCATCAAAAAAGGAAAGCTCATACCCGTAGTATTTGCCATCGGGGTCTGTAGTAGCATATTTCATTTGCCTTACCGGCCCGGTGAGCTCAGTATCTGCCAATGTTTGTTTCATGGTACCTAAAGTTATTGGAAACAAAATAAACTTCCGCTATCCAGGTACTTATTTCTGTGTGATATTTTTTTGAGCGGGTATTTTTTCCGGGAGAAGATGGAAATGCAGCAATCCCTGAATGGCCAGGCAGCCTGCACGGGGGCTGCCTGGCGGAAGAAGGGTTATTTGTCAAAAGTCATATTTTCGAATTTATCCAGTTTGGCCATGATACCCCAGCCGTAAAAATCGTTGGCCAGGCCAATCAACACTTCATTGTTGCCCGCAACCAGGGGCAGCGCAAAGGAGGCGTTTTCAATGGAACAGCGGCCATCCGGTTGTTTGAGAATGGGGTAACCGTACAGGTTTTTATCTATATACACTGGTTTATCGTTTACAAACACCCATACTTCATCACTGAAGCCAAGGTGCACCTGCCGTGTTTGCGCTACGGTGGAATGGATATTTGTTTTCAGCCACACGATGCGCCGGGCGCGGTTTTCAGCGCTGCCAAACTTCCGGGTTACATTGATCAGCCCATTTCTTTCGGCCCGGATGGTTTCCCAGGGGGCATCCTTACCCGGAATCCAGGCTTTACTGAAATCCACTTTTTCGGGGGTGGTCATTGGCTGGGTAATTTGCCAGGCACGCAGGTAAGAGGGATCATTGTTGGTGATGTCGGTTCCGGCGCCGGGTGGGAGCCCTTCCGTTTGATCCGGTTTCACCACCACGTTCGCAATAATAGCCTGTCCGTCGAATGCGATGCCGCCATGCCAGGTATTACCTTCCAGGTAAGGTACTTCCAGCGCTGGTTTTGAGGTATCGTTCACATATACGCGCATCTGCCTGCCGGAAATAACCAGTTTTACATGGTTCCAGTCGTCTTTATTGAACCATGCGGCAGTTTGGTATTGTGGCAGCATATCCCACATATTAATACCATCGAGGGTGGGGGCGTATTGTATGGCATCGCCTTTCCCGGACGACGGAATCCGGAAGTAAAAGCACTCGTTCTCTTTACGGCTGGCGCGCCTGAAGTAGAACGAGGCGAAAGGCGAAGTGGCCTGCACATCGTATTCGATAGTGCCGTTGGTAAAATCCAGCTGTTTCGACACAACGGTATCGCTCCTGTTTAGCAGCTTCATGGCGG
>NZ_DATCRD010000218.1:0-9009 GCF_036569185.1 Chitinophaga sp. | reverse complement strand
GTATGTAACTACTTCTGCCAATGCTACTTTTCATTTGCTGGCAGCTTACCGTGATTTTCCGGGTGTTTTTGAAGATAGATATTCGGCTAATGGCCTGCCTGGCAGTAATCATATCAGCGATGTGATGGATGAGGCAAAATGGGGGCTCGACTGGCTGCTGAAAATGCATCCATCGGATAATCTCATGTTTAACCAGGTAGCCGATGATCGCGATCATAAGGGGCTTCGCCTGCCAGGGGAAGATAACTTTTATGGTAAGGGGTTTGAGCGGCCCGTATACTTTTGTACCGGTACGCCGCAGGGATTGGGTAAATACAAGAACAAAAGTACGGGTGTGGCCTCTACCGCCGGAAAATTTTCCAGCGCATTTGCTTTGGGATACGAGCTGCTGAAAAATACTTCGCCTGTTTATGCAGCGCTGTTGAAAACACGGGCATTGTCTGCCTGGCAGATGGGCAGGCAACAACCTGGAGTATGTCAGACCGCATCGGTATTGTCGCCCTACATTTATGCAGAAGATAACTGGACAGATGATATGGAGCTTGCGGCTGCACAGTTGTATGGGATTACCAAAGAAAGAACCTATCTGCAGGCTGCTGCCGGTTATGCTGCTGAAGAAAAGGTGACACCCTGGTTGGGCGCCGATACCGCTAACCATTACCAGTGGTATCCCTTCATCAACCTCGGGCATTATGCATTGGCGCAACAGGAAGAAGGTAGTGGAAAAGCAAGGCTCACCGCTTATTATGAAACCGGTATTCAAAGAGTATGGAATAAAGCAAAACAAAATGCTTTTTACCGTGGCATTCCATTCATCTGGTGCAGTAATAATCTTACTACAGCGTTTGCCATTCAATGCTACTGGTACCGGCAACTGAGCAATAAAAATACTTTTGAGGCATTGGAACAGGCCAATATCGACTGGCTCTTTGGTTGTAATCCCTGGGGTACCAGCATGGTGTATGGGTTACCGGCCAATGGAGATTTTCCTTCAGATCCGCATGCTGCTTTTTCTGCAATTGGCCACTATCCCGTGGATGGAGGACTGGTAGATGGGCCGGTGTATACCAATATCTATAAAAACCTGATCGGTATCCGCTTATCAGCGCCTGATGAATACGACGCGTTCCAGAGCAACCTTGCTGTGTATCACGATGATGTGGGCGATTACAGCACCAATGAGCCCACTATGGATGGCACAGCCTCCCTGGTATATCTGATGGCAGCCAAAGCGCAGGAGGGGGCGGGAAAACGCCAATACGATCACGGAGGATTGATCCGGGGGGATAGCAGTAAAAAGCAACTGGTACTTGTTTTTACAGGAGATGAATATGCGGATGGCGCACAAGTGATCCGGCATACCTTGCAACAACAACATGTAAAGGCAGCATTCTTTTTTACGGGGAAATTTTATCAGCAACCTGCTAACCAGGCAATCATCAGGCAATTGAAAGCGGATGGCCATTACCTGGGCGCGCATGGTGATCAGCATTTGTTGTATTGCGACTGGCAGCACAGGGACAGTTTGCTGGTCACTGAAAAACAATTTATGGATGATCTGCAGGCTAACTATACGAAAATGGCAGCCGCGGGAATTTCAAAAGAGGAAGCCCCCTGGTTTTTGCCGGCATATGAATGGTACAACGACAGCATTGCTGCCTGGACTGCCAATGCAGGATTGCGATTGATTAACTTTACGCCTGGAACACGCTCCAATGCTGACTACACGTACCCGGAGCTGGGAAAACAATACCGTACATCAGCGGAAATTTATCAGTCCATTCTGCAGTTTGAAGCCACCCGCCCGGCTGGTTTGAACGGCTTCCTGCTGCTCACGCATATTGGTACGGATCCACGCAGAAAAGATAAATTTTATAAGCGCCTGGATGCGCTGATCACGGTGTTGAAGCAGCGGGGATATCATTTCAATTCATTGAGCCAGGTGCTGCAATAACATCATCGTCCTTTTGGTGGCCTGCCGATTTTTAGCGAACTTAATATCTTGAAAAACACATAAATACAGGAATCAAATAAAAAGCAAAGACAACCAAAATTAAGAGCAGGTAGTTATTGAGTACTACATGCAACTGTAATCGACCAAACTTAAACCCGCTAAATTTTTTCTATGAGCTTGTTTCTATTGAAAATGGCTAAAGGCCGGTCCTTTTTGCTGTTTCTGTTTATGAACGTGCTGGCTGTTACTGCCCATGCGCAGGTGAAAATTTCCGGCCAGGTGACGGATAACCAACAATCGCCCATTCCGGGGATAACGGTGGTGGTAAGAAATACGAAACTGGGCGCCCAAACAGATGGCGAAGGGCGTTACACTATCAGCGGTAACCTGCCACCGGGAAATTACACGCTGGCCTATACAGGAATCGGTTTTGCACCAGGTGAAAGAGTGCTGGTGGTAAGCGCCGGTACTGCCAGTTATACGCAGAATATCCAGCTGGCTGCAGAAGTATCCAAACTGGATGAAATTGTGGTAACCGGTACTTCTGAAGGTACAACCCGCAGGCAACTGGGTAACTACATCAGTACCGTGAAAGCCGATGAGCTCAGCAAAAGCGGTTCCGGTAACGTGCTGGCAGCGTTGCAGGGTAAAACTGCCGGCGCACAGATTTCCCAGAACTCGGGCGACCCTGCCGGTGGTATCTCCGTAAAACTCCGTGGTATCAGTACGATATCAGGTTCTACAGAACCTTTGTATATCATCGATGGAGTTATTATCGATAACTCTACCACCCGTGTAACCAATGCCGATCCGAGTTATGGTGTTGGCGGCGCCGCTGATCCTGCAGGAGGTTCAGGGAACAACTTTGTAGGGAATGTAGGACAAAGCCGTATTTCCGATATTAACCCGGCAGATATTGAACGTATAGAAGTGCTGAACGGCGCTGCCGCTGCGGCAATTTATGGTTCCCGCGCCAATGCCGGTGTAGTACAGATCTTCACAAAAAGAGGCAGCGCAGGAGCGCCGGTGGTTAATTTCTCCACCTCTTTTTCAGTAAACCAGCTACGCAAAAAACTGGATGTAAACCGTGCACCGGTTAAGTTTGGCGGATCGCCGGACGATTCCACGCAGAACATCCTGACACCCGCTGTTATGAGTAAGACACCGGTAAACAGGTATGATTACCAGGATTACATTTTCCGCACAGGCGTAGGAACAGATAATAATATATCCGTGGCCGGCGGGAAAGACAAAACAAAATACTATGCTTCCGGCAGTTACTTTTATAACCAGGGTATTATCAATAAAACGGATTTCAGCCGGTTCAGCTTTCGCCTGAACCTGGACCAGGAGCTGGCCAGCTGGATCAGTTTTAACGCCAGCCTGAACTATGTATACAGCAAAGCCAACGAAAAGCCTGATGGGAACACATTCTATTCACCCATGAATGGCGTAACCATTATCGGTAACTACTATGATATACACAAACGCAATGCCCTGGGGCAGTTGATGAAAGTAGGGGAGCGCGGCCGTGTGAATCCTGTTTCTATCATGGAAGATTTTAAACAACAGCAACATGTAGGCAGGGTAATTGCCGGCGCCGGTATTAAGCTGCGGCCAATTAAAAATCTTACAGTAGATTACCGGCTCGGTATCGATAACTACAACCAGGAAGGTACCACCTTTATGCCCGCATTCGCCTATTTTGTGAGCCCGGGTTTTTACGGCGGCGGCCCCGACCTGGATCCTGCGCAAAATGGTTATGCCAGTGCAGGTAACAACAATTCATTCCTGATCAACCATGACCTCAATGCTACTTACAACTGGGATATAAGCGATAAGCTCAGTTCTGTAACACAGGTAGGCTATTCTGTGCAATATCAGCGCATGCACTATACGCTGGAACAGGGAAGAGGATTACCTCCTTTTGTACAAACAGCAGATAAGGCCACTACCATTATCCCCGGTGCAGATCAACGCACAGAGTTATCCATTTCCGGTGAATACATCCAGCAGAATTTTAAGTATCGCAACCAGTTGTTTCTTACAGGTGCGCTGCGTGTAGACGGATCATCCGTATTTGGCGTGGATGAAAGGAACCAGTTGTACGCCAAGGTGAGCGGCAGCTATGTGATATCAGGTACCGATTTCTGGGAAAAATCAGCGGTATCCAAATGGTGGAATCTCCTGAAGTTAAGGGCCGCCTATGGCGAATCCGGTAACCTTACCGGTATCCCGGCTTATGGTCGGTATAATACCTATAATGCCACCGCCTTTATAGGGGCTGCGGCTTTCCAGTCGCCTTCCACTTACACCAACCCCGATGTGAAACCGGAAAAGCAAAAGGAATTGGAAGTGGGAACGGATCTTGCATTCTGGGATAATCGTATAGGCTTATCCGTTAACTACTATCACAAGCGGGTGGAAAACCTCCTGATCAGCCGTGCGGTTGCGCCAACCAAAGGATACTCCTTCTACCAGGACAATATCGGTACCTTGCAGAATACCGGTGTGGAAGCGATATTGAATGTAACACCGGTGAAAACTCCCAACTTTACCTGGAACCTTACCGCTATCTATAACCGCAACCGTAATAAGGCAGTGGATATAGGGCAGGCGCTGATCCTGTACAATACCGTGGGTGGTGCGCCCATAGGCATTGCCAATGGCGAACCGATCGGGTTTTTCTATGGCACCTTCTTCGCGAGGGATGAAAATGGTAATCAACTGAAAACGCCCGCCGGCATACCGGTTACAGAGGCAGGCAAACAAAATTCACCGCTTACTTATACGGTAGCGCGGGATCCTGCCACCGGCTTACCACCTGCCGGCGCAACTGCCCTCAATAAAAAGATCGGTGATCCTAACCCCGATTGGACCGGTACGCTCACCAGCGATTTTCAGTATAAGAAGCTGGGTCTTCATATACAGGTAGATGCCGTGCAGGGAGTGGATGTATTCAATGCCGACTGGAGAACCCGGCAAGGTGTGGATAATGGAAAAGTGGCAGAACAGGAAGATCTTGGTTTATTACCACGCGGCTTCATAGCAGGCAATTACAATATCCAGGAATGGAGAGTTGACGATGGCTCTTTTGTAAAACTGCGTGAAGTAGCTTTCAGCTATAGCTTTGGTAAGCTGAAGGGGTTAAGTGATTTGTCTGTAAGCATTGGTGGCAGAAACCTTATCTCCTGGGATAATTACAAGGGATATGATCCGGAATTAAATGCGGCCGGGCAAAGCACCGTATTGCGCGGCATTGATTTTGGCTCCGTACCGGTTCCGAGAAGTTATAACCTGGCTATCCGCGCAAAATTTTAATCACAAAAAAGATCCGACATGAAACGATATATTCAATATAGTACCATCGCCATTGCTTTACTCTGTACGTTTGCAGCATGTAAGAAAGACTATCGGGATCCATCGGGCCCCTCATCAGAAGGCGCTTACAGCTCGCCAACCACACTGGCCAATGTGGCGGTAGGTTTACAGACCTGGTATACAAAAAACAGGGAGAGCCTTTTATACACCACTGTTACTTCAGGTAGTTTACTGGTAGGGGAAACTTTTGTTACCAACCCCGGTAATACGGATGAAGCACAAATAGGTGCGGGGGGAAGTAAAATACTAACTACCAACGTGGTGGTAACCGGGATGTGGAATGTTTCCAATAAGATCAGGTATGAAGCAGACAGTGTTTTACGTCGCACGGCTGCTATTGTTGAAGATAAAAGCTTTGCCAGCGGTTTAATTGCCTATACCACCATCTTTAAGGCACTGGCCATTGGTGTGCAGGCCAATTTCTGGGAACAGGTACCGGAAAATACCAGCTCACCCATATTGCAATCCGGCGGTGTGAAATTTGTTCCTGCAAAACAGGGATACATAATGGCTGTTGCCGCATTAGACAATGCTATCAGCACTGTAACGGCAACGCCTATAGGAAGTAGTGTTTTAGCCAATATCCCGGACAGCGTGGATATCATTAATACCCTGTATGCCCTGAAGGCAAGATATGCCCTTTGTGCAGGCGATTACGCCGGAGCCATCAGCGCTGCCGATAAAGTGAACCTGAATGTCCGGTCCACACTTTCATTTAATCCGCAGGTCACCAACCCGATCTTTACATTGGTAACAGCTACCAACAATATTTATAATGTGGTTGATTCTACAATGGGGTTACCTGTGCCTATCCAGCCCAGCCTGACAGATCAGCGGGTACCATTTTATATTTCCAGGCCGGGTAAGCCAAAGTTCAATATCAATGGGTTCTTCAGAAGTAATCTTTCCTCTGTTCCCATTTATCTTCCGGGAGAAATACTTCTTATTAAAGCAGAAAGTTATGCCCGGCAGCATGATCTTGTTAATGGCCTGCTTTACCTGAATAAAGTAGTCACCAAGAAACCTTCGGAAGATGCATTCGGTATAGGCGCATCGCTGCCTCCGGTAGCTGCAGCCACTGAGGCGGAATTGCTGACATTGATCTATAAACACCGGAGAATAGAATTATTTATGAACGGCCAGGAACTGGAAGATAGTCGCAGGTTTGGCCGGCCCGTAGCAGAAAGGAAGCGGAACTATTTTCCTTACCCGTTTGTAGAGCGGAATGATAATCCGAATACACCGGATGATCCGGCATTTTAGTAAAGTGCAGTTCTGGTTGTTGCGGGAGTGGCGGCCAGAACTGTTTTTTTGAAAAGGCAGAGAAAGATGTTATATTGATATCTGAGTATGGAAATATATACAACGCTTCAGATAGGCGCCTATCATGTTAACCACTGCGAAGATTATCTTTTCTTCGATCACATCGACAACAATAAGATTGTTTGTGCAGTAATGGATGGATGCACAATGGGAAAGGATAGTTATCTTATTTCTTCACTAATTGGTAAGTTGCTGAGAAAAGTATGTAAGTCTTTAGGTTACAAGTCTTTTTACGCTCCGGAATACCTTGAAATATCATTGGAGGCGTACCTTAGAATGATTCTGAAGGAATTAGTATCGGAAATAAAATTTCTCAAAAATCAGATACAGCTGGAGAGGTCAGAGTTGTTAACCACCTTGATTATTTTGTTGATAGATACCCATCAGGATCAGGGCGTGGTGTTAGCTATTGGAGATGGTGTGATTAATGTTAACGGTAAAATTATTTCTTTTGACCAGGATAATAAGCCCGATTATCTTGGTTATCATCTTTCAGAAAATTTTGATTACTGGTATGAAAGCCAGCAGCAAAAAATATTTATACCTGAACTCGGCGATATCAGTATTGCCACCGATGGTATAGAATCATTCACGAGGATAGCTGCCCCGGAAAACTCCGAAGCCATAGATCCTGTAGATTTTCTTTTAAATGATCCGGTAGGAAGGGGGAATGAAGAAATGCTGAATATGAAATTGAAATTGATAGAACATAAATTTGGTTTGAGCCCTACAGATGACCTGGCAGTAATAAGAGTAATAAAATAGATGCATTCCGTCCATATTTTTCCCCGGTTAGTGCCTGTAATGCAGCAATAAATTCCTAAAGTAAGAAGCATTCATAATTGAAAAGTAATCTGCCAATGGTGGACTGTGGTTAGTTACAGGTAATACAACCCAAGCAAACTCAGGAACACAACCCTACTGTTGTGGTGTAGTTTTTGATTCGGCACTTTGATGTTAGCGAACAGCATTCATCCTAAAAACTGATGTCATGAACAGAAACAGACTTTCAGCCACTTTACAGGCAGGGCTCAATAATCAAATGACCCAGGAAGCGCTGGCAGCGCAGATATATTTGTCGTACGGCGCCTGGGCTGCAAGTGGAGGATACACTGGAATTGCCAATTTCCTGTTTCGCCATGCCAACGAAGAGCGCAATCATATGATGAAATTCCTGGAATATATCCTGGAAAGGGGCGGCAAGGTAGAGATAGCTGCTATTCCACAGCCACCGGCTGATCCTACCAGTGTACAACATTGTTTTGAGCAGGTGTTCCAGCAGGAGGTGAATAATACCGCCGGCATTTATAAATTAGTAAAGATGAGTTTTGATGAAGGAGACTGGGCTTCATGGAATTTCCTGCAGTGGTTTGTGAAAGAGCAAACGGAAGAAGAAACCCTTGCATTGGGGCTGTTGGATAAGATTAAAGTGGCAGGTGGCGAACGGGCTACGGACGAAGCATTGTACACGTTGGATCGCGATCTGGAAAAAGAGCCGGACGAGGCAGAACTGGCGGAAACAAAAACTGTAGAGAACCCGTAACTAAGGGCTATTCATAATCTTATAAAGCAGGGGTTGTAATGTAGCCCCTGCTTTATAATTTATTGTACCCTGCAAGACGACATTTTATCGTTTGCTGAAGGGCTTAATACTGTGAAATCGGACGTGTCGCCGGAGGTGCCTGAGAAGTTATCATCTCAAGATTAAAGGAGATAACATGATGGAGCCTATGGATCTGAGCGGGAGACTGCTGGTAGCGGAACTTACCGCAGATGGAAGGGAATTGCTGGTTCCAAAACAGGGCGCCGGTGATAAAGAATCGAAGTAATTGTGAATGCTCCTTTTAAATCAGTCCGTGAATGCTTGCTGCCTTAATGAGCGCTGCTACATTTTTTACCTGTAATTTCTGTAACAGGTTTTTACGATGATTTTCCACAGTGAACTTGCTTAAAAAAAGCATTTCTGCAATGCGCCTGGTGGTAATACCGGAAGCAATGAGTTTTAAAATTTCCTGCTCTCTCGCAGTAAGTACCGGGGTATCACTTATCTGCTCTAACCCCGGCCTGGCGATGATCTCTTTTATAGCGTCGCTGAATACGATCTGGTGCTGCAGTGCATCGTGGATGCCGCGCAGCAGTTCCTCTAGGGATGCATTTTTGAGGAGATACCCGCTTGCACCGTTTTCCAGCATTTTCATAACAGCGCTGCGTTGATCATGATTGCTCAATGCCAGTACAATGGTATCGGGTGCTTTTGTTTTGATGTCTTTACATAGATCCATCCCGTTACCATCCGGAAGGATAATATCAAGCAACACTATATGGACCGGGTTGCTATTGAAAAATTGAAG
>NZ_DATCRD010000217.1:0-2324 GCF_036569185.1 Chitinophaga sp. | reverse complement strand
ACCTGGTGAAAACCTACGAGCGCGGCGATCCCAGGCTGAAAGCTACGGTAATTGCCAACAACGACATATTGCCGGATGGTTCTGTGGCGAATACTACTTCGAGTCAAACGGGATATTACAACAAACGTTACTGGTTGCCTGCGAATGAAATTCCTTTCAATGCCGGTGGTAGCGTTGCCGATGGCCCCACCAATGAGCGGATCTTCCGGCTGGCTGTTGTAATGCTGTGGACAGCGGAAGCAGCAGTGCATAACGGTAATGCAGGCAGGGCGCTGGAGCTGGTGAACGCCGTGCGCCAACGCGCCCGTAAAAGCGGCGGCAACACAGATTTAACCGTACTGCCGGACCTCACCACTGTTACGCTGGATGACATTTATCATGAAATGCGCGTGGAATCTGCCCTGGGCGAACACCTGCGTTTCAATGAACTGGTAAGAACGGGCAAGGCTGCCGCTACTTTGACTGGCTACATAGAAGGCACCAATAATCACCTGCCTATTCCCCTGCGGGAGATACAACTCAGTAACGGGTTGCTCAAACAGAATACCGGTTATTGATCTGCTTTCCTTTTAAGAAAAGAAATTATGCTTATAAACAGATATAGTATTCTATGTTACCTGTTGTTCATACTGTGCCATATGGCCACGGCACAGCAACCATTACAACTGGCCAGTGTATTACAGGACAATATGGTGATCCAGCAAAACAAGCCTTTCAAAGTATGGGGGCATGCCAATGCAGGCAGCGTTGTGACGGTTACCGGTAGCTGGAACGACCGCGCCGTGCAGGTGAAAGCAGACAGCAATCATCACTTCATGGCAATCCTGGACGTACCAGCAGTGACACCCGGCGATTTTAGCAGCTACCGGCTTACAGTCAGCAGTGCGGGAGCCAGCCTGGTATTAGATCATCTTCTCATTGGCGAAGTTTGGTTATGCAGCGGGCAGAGCAACATGCAGTTTGCTATGAAAGAAGAATTGAACCGGGAACGGGAGATCCCGCTGGCAGCGCTGCCCAACATCCGTTTATTTAATACCGGGTTAAATTTCAGTAATGAACCTGTGGATACTGTTAGCGGGAGATGGAAAGTCTGTAGTCCTGCAACAGTGAGGGATTTCAGCGCCGTGGCTTACTACTTCGGAAAGGAGATCTTCGAAACATTGCAGGTGCCGGTTGGCATCATATTCACCGGTATAGGCGCATCAGGGGCACAGGCGTATGTACCCCGTAATGAGCTCTCTTCAGACCCGTTGCTGGATTCGGTATACCTGCAACCTTATCTTCGAAGCCCGAAATCGGCGGAAAAGATCAATGCAGGGTTTTCTTTTGAAAAGGTAATGCGACCGTATTTGTTATACAACGCTATGATCCATCCGTTCAGACATCTCTCCATCCGTGGGTTTTGCTGGTACCAGGGAGAGGCTAACCACATGGAGCGGGATAGCTATACCCACCTTACTCAAACCCTGATCAAAAGCTGGAGAGCACAATTTGCCCAGGGAGAGCTGCCTTTTTACTACGTGCAGATAGCGCCGTTTTTCCATGATAAGGAAAACCCCGAACTGGCCTTCGACGCCTTTTTCCGCGAGGCGCAGGAAAAAGTGGGCACGCTGAATAATACGGCCATGGTAGTAACAATGGATGTAGGCGAGGCGAAAGACCTTCATCCGAAAAATAAAAAGCCTATCGGGCACAGGCTGGCCTGTACTGCCCTGAACCGCACCTATGGGCAGTTGCAGGTCGACTATAAAGGCCCTGTCTTCCATCATGTCACCTTTGAGAAAGCCAAAGCGGTGGTTCACTTTGAGCCTGGAAGCCTGGCGGGTGGCCTGAAAACAAACAATGGGCAGCCCCCGGCCTTTTTTATGCTGGCAGGCAGTGATCAGCAGTTTTATCCTGCCACTGCTGCCGTTTCCGGGGAAACAGTGGTGCTTCATGCCGCAAAGGTGAAGCACCCGGTGGCGGTGAGGTATGCCTTTTTCAACTACCCGGTTACCAACCTGGAAAACGGAAAAGGATTCCCGGCACTGCCGTTCAGAACGGATAACTGGAAGGAAAAAACGCCGGAATAATGGAGTGTTTTTGGTAATGTAAACCTTTGGCAGGACTAAAAATTTTTAGGTCACGTCCTGAAATAGGTTTACACCTAAAAAGGTGTAAATATGCAAAAATCAAACATTTTAGGTCGAAAGAAACAATCAGGGTTCCGCTCCCCACATGACGTATCCTTTATGATTAAGGTGGCCAACTACTATTCAGAGAATGAAGAAAGCATGAGCCAGGTAGCTGAGCGGTTTAAAATCTCCATATCCTTAGTTAATAAA
>NZ_DATCRD010000216.1:0-14488 GCF_036569185.1 Chitinophaga sp. | reverse complement strand
TTAAGCCGCATCCGCAGCAGGAGGTAGGCGCCTGCTTTGTGACGATTGTCACGGGTTGAAACGGGTAGATCTGCCGATCTTTACAGTATCAGTTTTTTTAACCATTAAACAGCAGAGTATATGAATGCAACACAATCAACGGAAATCGTATCACGCTTTATTAATGCGCTGAATGAAGAGGATTTTGAAACCGCGCGCAACTGTGTAACAGACGATCTTACATTTACAGGTGTGATGGGAGTGCGCAATGGTGCTGATGCCTATTTCGATGATATGAAGCGGATGAAGTTAAAATATAGCATCAGGAAAATATTTGCCGATGGTAATGATGTGTGCCTCTGGTACGATATCGTTATGCAAAACAAGCCCATATTAAGCAGTGGCTGGTATCAGCTGGAAGAGGGACGTATAAAGTCTTTCCAGGTAGTATTTGATCCGCGGCCCTTGCTGGAGGCTGCCCCGAAATAATTTTTCCTGCAGAAGTGATAAGCCGGTCTGTATGGTACCCAAACATCCGCTAGTTATGGGAAATATCTCTTTTGTTGATCTGTTTGCGCATATCTTCAAGAATGGTATTCGCCTCCTCCAGGTGCGCATTTAGTTTGGGTAGCATATTCCGGGCGAAATTACTGATAGCGGTATCTTTGGATGTTGTTACATTATTGAATTCAAGCACTGCTTTTTTATGATCACCGATCATTTCTTTAATATATTCCCTGTCGAAGTTTTCCTTTTTGGTATCAGTTAAGGTTTGTTCTGTGGCTTTGGCATCGTCCGGCAGATCGGCAGGCATCGTAACGCCTGTTCTGTTGGCAATGGCTTGTAATTGTTCATTGGCCACAGTATGATCTTTTTCCATCATGGCGCCATATTGCCTGATACGTTCGTCCTGTGCTTTCTTTTTTGCAAGCTGCCCAAGCCTTATTTCTTTCAGGTTGGCAGTAGCCGCAGTAGTAATAAAATTAACTGTAGGGGCTGGCAGATGATCCATGCTTTCTTTCATCGCCTGTGTACTGTCTTTTTCTGTTTGCTGCGCCGGCTTTTTTTGCTGTCCGCATGACAGCAATGCAGCCGCAGCCAATATAAGAACAGGATAGCTTTTCATAGTGCAGTTTATAAATGAATATCAAAAAAAGCGCCATGATGAGCGGCGGTATTCACACTGAATTTTAAGCCTTCACCCGTTTACGGGTATACCATATACCTACTGCGGCTAAGGCAAGTGCGCCGGCCAGCCACCACCAGCGCGTATTGTTGGCCGGTGGAATATATTCCACTCCATTAACGCCTGCAACTGCAGCTTCATCTACATACCTGCCTGAATGAGGTTTGGCTTCTTTTTCAAAATTATCCGCCAGTTGTTGCAGCTGTTGCTGCATGGTTTTTCCGCTCAGGGGCCTGCCGTGGCCGGTAGCTACTATTTGTGGTTGCAGGGCAGCCAGCTTTTTTACGCTGCTTTCGGCGGAAATCCAGTCGGGCGTGAAATACCTCGGTGGTCCTGATATTTTCTTTGTTTGGGTAATTACATGTGATAAGGCTTCCGACCGGGTAGTAACAAAGGCATCTCCAGCAAGCAGCACCTGGTCGTATTCACGGTAAAGGCTGATATGCCCCGGTGTGTGGCCAGGCGTATGGATATATCGCCAGCCATCCAGTCCGGGTATAGTACCATCTTCCGGGAGCATAAGCAAATGCCCGTTCAGGTTGATCCCCTGTTTGGGGAATGTGCACGACAACAAGGTCATTAACCCGCCGCCGGCAGCGGGATCGGGTGGAGGGTAGGAAGATCTTCCGGTAAGGTATGGCGCCTCCAGGTAATGCGCATATACCGGCACATCCCATTCTGATAGCAGGGCCGGGAGTGCGCCCGTATGATCAAAATGTCCGTGCGTAAGAATAATAGCGGAGGGCGAAGACTGTGGCCAGAAGAGATGTTTGGCCACCTGTATAATTTTATGGGCGGAAGTTTTCAGTCCGGCATCTACCAGCACCCATGAATTATTGGCCGGTTGATGAATAAGGTACATATTCACAAATACATCGTGAATGCCCCATACCCCAGGCGCTACCGCAAACCATTTTTTATAGATTTTTTCATCAGTTAAGGTAATCTTTTCCATATCGGCTGTTTTATTTTTTCTATAGCAATTACTGTTCCTCCGGGAATATATTTTACGGCGTATAACCGGTAACGTTATATTATTAGCGTCTGCTGAAAGCGTCCACTACAGGACTATTGATGAATATATTGTAAAAAATGGGTAATACTTTTCTCAATCCGTTTTTAATTATGTGGAGTTAGCTGGCGCTGCTGTTGTAACTGATAAAATCACTATGTAATGAATACGGGCAGTCTGTCGTATCAGTTTGCTTAGAGCTGTAGGTGAAATCAATGTGGAGCCACATTTGAGGACGATGATAGTAAAATATTGTTCACTCAAAACAATGAAATATGTTCTATCATGTAAAAGACCTGCAGTTTAATGCAAGAGTGTCAAAACCAGACCCGGCATTTGCTACTTTGTTATTGGAACAGTTCGGAGGCGCCAATGGAGAACTGGCGGCGGCACTAAGATATTTCGGGCAGGCATTCGGCGCGCGAAGCCCCTTTCCCGATAAGTATGATCTCCTGATGGATATTGCCACGGAGGAGTTTAGTCACCTTGAAATAGTAGGCGCTACCATCCAGATGTTACTACAGGGTATCAATGGGGATCTGAAGAAAGCAGCAGACGAATCGGAGATTATGCAATTACTGGATGGAAAGAAGGCCAGGGAAGAATTTATCCATAAATCAATTGTGGCGCCGCAATTACTGGTATCTTCAGGTGGAGGCCCTGCGTATACCAACAGCCAGGGCGTTCCATGGTCTGCCGCTTATATTAATGGCGACTGTAACGGCGATCTTACGGTGGATCTGCGGTCCGACATGGCGGCTGAATCCCGTGCAAAAATCACTTATGAATACCTGCTGCAGTTTACAGATGATCCATATGTAAAGGAGACGCTGAACTTCCTGATGACGCGTGAAGTGGCTCACTTCCAGATGTTCGAGGCAGCGCTGGATACCATACAGCCTAATTTTCCACCGGGAGTATTGCAATCCGATCCGCGGTACAGCAATCTTTATTTCAACATGTCAAGCGGCGCTGATATCCGTGGGGCATGGAATGAAGGTGAATCATCACAGCTGGGTGAAACATGGCAGTTTATAGACGACCCGGTTAAGTATGTACTGGAAACAAACGGATTGCTGGATGTGGCGCCAACTGGCACTAACAGGACCCTGGAAGGCGTGGATGAACTGGATAGAAGTATGAGCCTGCAGCGTAGCGAAGAAATAAACATGGCAGTGCCGATTGGAGAACAGTCATGGAGTGAACATAACAATAGTGACGGAGCAGCAAAGAAGACCAATGGAAAAACAAGCCACACAAAAAAGAAATAAGTCCATTAACACCGGTCCGCACCTGGAGGCTGTTTACTATACTGATCCGCTTTGTTGCTGGAGCTGGGCTTTTGAGCCGGTTATCCGGCAACTGATGAATGAGTATGGTGAACAGCTGTCTATGCGCTACTGCATGGGAGGGATGTTATCCGGTTGGAATAACTATCACGATACGCTGCATGCAGTTAGTCGCCCTATACAAATGGGGCCGGTATGGATGCAGGCAAAACAGCTTTCCGGTTGTGAGCTGAATGATACTATCTGGTTTACAGATCCGCCGGCCTCTTCTTACCCGGCTTGTGTGGCTGTGAAATGTGCAGCATTGCAATCGGAGCAGGTGGCAGCGCAGTATCTTTTTAAACTGCGTACTGCAGTGATGCTGGAGGCAAAGAATATCGCAAAGAAAGAAGTATTAATGGCTGTAGCAGCAGAACTGGCCAATGAAAATCCATTGTTCGATGCAGGGAAGTTTGCGGCGCAGCTGACCAGCCAACAGGCCATTGACGCTTTCAGGGCAGATATGCAGGAAACAAAGTACCGGGGTATCCGCCGGTTTCCTTCCTTATTACTCCAGGTAACAGGTACAAAGAAAAGCTTATTGCTTACCGGGAACAGACCTTTTGAAGCTATTGCATCCTGTATAACACAACTGGTATCGGGATAAAATAAAATATCCGGATCATTTATCCGGATATTTTATTTTCCACTGTTCCAGTAATTCTTCTGCCTTCCCTGGTTCCAGGTGTTTAATAATAAAATCAAGTTTTTCTTCTCTCCGGTCATCTCCTTCTTTTGATTGGGGGGAGCCACAATACCACAGGAAAGATAACCCCACCACCTGCCAGATCAGCTGAAGGAATTCCGATTGCCAGTTTTCCATTGTTTCACGCATCATCTGTACTGCGTATTCGGGCACCAGCGCGGGTTGAGAGTGCGCCATCTGTTCGTTTACATAGTCTTTCCAGCCAAAATACCAGTGCAGTGCCACTGATGCAAGGAACAGGAACAATGTTACCAGGAAGTAGGCTTTGCGTTTCAGGTAAGAAGGTTTTTGCTGATTCGTTTTCATAGCTGAATAGTTTATACAGGAATGAATAACAAAATCAAGCCAATGCTTATACCCGCTATATACCGGCTTTACCCGCAGCTGCTGAGGAAATTGTGAAACAGTTTGCAGGTATAATGTGGTTACTTATTACCGGTGTCTTTTGTTTTCCGGCCGGATTGCATTACCAGGTAAATAATAACACCTGCAATCACTACTATCAGTGCGATGAATGGAACCAGCATAGTAAAATGTTTTTTTATTACTGCTTCATTAATTATGCCACAGACTATTATTGAAATGCTTGTTGCTGCTGCGTTTGCTGCTATTGCTGGCATGGTTTTGTAAGAATGTTAGGAGAAGAAAAGAATCATATTTACTCATTCTTAAACCGGGTTATTATGGAAAACATACTGAACCAGCAACGTGATGAAGGAAAGGTTGCAAAGGCTATAGAAAATCAAACGGCGAAACTACCTTCCGATACTTTTTTATGGGCTTCGATAGGCGCTATGGGTTTGTCGTTGGCATTACAATGTTTAGGTAAGAAACACGTGAGCCTTTTCATTGGTCAGTGGGCGGCGCCCTTCCTGCTTTTCGGGGTATATAACAAAATTGTTAAGGTAGAAGGTAACGATTAGTTACATGGTGAATGAAAGGTGAAACAGCAGGACAGCTTAGTGCGCCTGCTGTTTTTGTTTTATATTGATTGCTGAAAGGGAAGCAGACTGCTGCTCATCAGGTTGCATCTCCAGGGTTGTTGCAGCAGGAACAATACCAATGCAGCAATATCTTCCGGTAACAGCATTTCGTTTTTCTGCTGCATGTCCTGCATCTTCTCCGGTGGCATTTCCAACAGGTCGGTACCTACAAGCCCCGGCTCAATCAGGGACACTTTGATGTTTAACGATTGTACTTCTTTCCGCAGCGCTTCTGAGAATGCCTGTATGCCCGCTTTGGTGGCGGTATATACAGAACTGTTCGCTGACCTCGCTTCTGCGCTGAGAGAGCCGATGGAGATGATCTGTCCTTCTTTTTTTTCCTGCATGCGTTTTACTGCTTCATGGGAGCAGGCCAGGTAAGACAGTAAATTGGTATTAATTACATATTGCCATTCTTCATAAGCGCCTTCCTGTATACCTTTAAACGGAACCGCTGCATTGTTAATTAATACATCAAGCGTTTTAAATTGGTTATCCACCTGCTTAAAGGTTTCCTCAATACCTTTTTTTTCTGAGATGTCTGCAGTGAATCCATGCACCTTATCTTCCATACCGGCATCTTTAAATGCCTGTAAGGCATCATCCAGCTCAGGTTGATGCCTGCCTAATATCATTACCCTGGCGCCGTAGGAGCCCAGTAACAAAGCTGTGGACCGCCCGATCCCTGTGGTGCCGCCGGTTATCAGCACGTTTTTGCCTTCAAGACTTCCCGGTTCGTATCTTGCAACAGAGAAAGAAATTGATGATTGCATAAGCCTATATTTTAAATGGTTTATTTCCAGCTGATGCTGATCTGCTGGTTTCCTTTAAGTGTATATTCCTGGTGCCCGTTGTCGCAGGTAGTACCTGGTATTTCCGTCTTCCCGTCTGTAACCCTGATCCGTGGTAATGTTGTACGCTTTTTAATAGGCATCACACGCATATGACAGGATCCTTTTTTATGACCCTGTAACCGGAAGCTGGCTGTTTTCTCTTTTACATGAAAGCCCGTGGCGGGATAATCGATATAAATGAGAAGCGACTCACCGGGCACAACATAATAGTGGCGTGGAACCAATGCAAAGGCAAGTCCGGCTCCATACACTTCCTGGCCTACCGTGCCTGATTCAGACCATCCGTCCTGCAGATCTTCAACAGGAATCCACAGCTTACCGGCTACTTCCCCTGTTTTGGTGCTTTTGGAGATAGCGTTTTCAGGTAGCATAGGCGGATAATAATAAGGGGCCCGGTTTATATAGTATCGTATAAATTCTGCCAGCAATAAGCGGATGGAAGAAGGAATGGAAATATCTTCCGATAACTCCAGGTAATCGCTGAAAGATGCGAAACATTCTGTTTCTTCATACACGGCCGTGTAGGGCGCATCACGCAGGGGAAATACTGCAAAGAAAGTAGGATAATCTTTTGCATGACCATAACCGCAATTCCACAACCACAGGTGTTGAAATATATTGGCCAGGCTGAGATAGCTGATATCCAGGTACACCTGTTCTTTCGTGATCGTAAATATTTTCAATGCAGTGAAAGCGGTAAATGCAGTGTTGTTCGCCTGGTAGAAAAGTTCGAATCCTTTTCCCTGTAGCGATAGGCAGGCTGTTTTGGCTTCTTCAAGATATTCCTCTTTTTGCGTAAGTTCCCACGCCAGCAACATCACTTTTGCATAAATGCCCGCTACATCTTTTTCGCCGCCTTTGCCGGGTGTGGTTTCTGCTTTTATCACTTCCAATGTTTCCATATTATAAAATACAGGCCATTGGTAATTGAAATGATGCGCCACTTTGATGGCAAAATCCAGTGAAGTAAAAAGTATATCTTCCCTGTCCTGGTATTTACCTGCTTTTATCAGGCGTACCAGATTCATCAGCGGATGATGAAGATACCAGCTGTCCATTACCAGCGGCTTTTTGTGCTCTTCAGATTTATCAAGCCGGTCGCGGGCTGCGGGTAGCCAACGGACCAGTGTTTTTAGCTTCTCATCATAAAAATCCGGTATCACCTTCAGAAGATCTTTGGTTATTTGCATATCCCGTCTGCTCCACTGTTGGTAATCCAGGAGTGGGAGTAATACGCAGAGCTGTACCATTATTTCGGGAGGCGTTTTGTAATCACATACATAGGCGTTCAGAAAAGCATGGCCGTTTACCTGGCACCAGCTGCCTGCACTGTGTTCCAGGTCGTGCCATGTTTTTTCCAGTATTTCAGGCCAGTGATGATATTGTGTGTTGGGTTTTGGGAGATGCAGATAGATAGCCGCCAGCAAGTCCATAAATTGTATCGACATGGCTGTTTCATCAGCAGGTATTTTGCCGTCCATAATCACAAAGGTATCGCTGATGATGTAGGTTTTACCAGTCTTTAGGGGCTGTTGGTCCGATGATGGCAGCATGAACCCTATATCCGGCCAGCTGCCGCCAACCGTATTGCTGAGAGATGTTTTCGTTTGTTCGCAATAGTTACCCAGCGACGACAGGTTTTGAAGGTAAAGTACAGTACCGGAGTTGGGTTCTTTTATGCCAAAATAGAGCATGCCGGTACGTGGACCGCTTTGCGATACATACACTTCGCCCTCCGGGAATCCCTTGCTGCCGGCAGCCTTTAAAGGTACAATGTCGCGTGGCCAGTAGCGAAAATTAAGCGGAGCTTTAGGAGTAACGCTGGTTTTACACCGCAGGCATGCCTGCCCGTTGTTATAAAGATCCAGTGTTACCATGTAAGCCGCCGCCTCTGTTTGCAGTTGAAAAATGGCCTGGTTCTTCTTTTTAGTGGTGGTTTTTATTACTATTTTATCATGCGGGGCATATACCGCCCGGAACGTAATACGTGCGCCGTCCGGCCATTCACCCATTATCCATAAAGCATCTCCGGCACAATACACGTAACAATTACAATCACCATGTTGCTGATAAAATATTTCTTTTAATTCCGGGTTATTGAAGATACTATCAATAGCCGCTGCCTGTGGGGAGACTCCTTCCATATAAGTCAGATTAGGGTTAGAAGATACTTATGCACCAAAGCATGACCAATAAAAACTGGATGCACGCATCAACGAGGTAGATCTTTGAGATCACACTTTTTACTACATATACCAGGTCTATCATCAACAGTACCATGGCGGTGCCGATGCCTGTAATGAATACAGTTATAGTTACAGGGGCAGTAGCCACCACCGCGTTTAATAGCGCCGCCCCTGTTACCGCAAGTAGCGCTCCTAACGTTTTAACCAGCCATACATCCGTTTTACGCCCGGTAATGGCCTCAAAGCTGCTGTAGGATACCAGTGGCCATATACCTGTGACCAGGAAATAAATTCCCTGTATCCACAAAACTGTTTCAAGTACCCGGGTCATTTGCACATTGTATTATTTAACAGGTGTGTAAGCCTGTTAAAGCGCATTAAAAATTTATACCAATGTTGGGTGCAAATACCTGCCGGTGGGAGTGTGCTGTGGCAACGCATTGCGACGGATGAGTTGCCGGATGTAAAGGAATTAAACTTACACAGTAACTGTAAACGTGGATGAAAAGCCACGGACTGATATTACGGGGAGATGTTTTTACGCAGGTTGTATGCCAGGATTAATGTAACCAATGGCGTTGTATATCTTCCATCGACTGTCCCTTTGTTTCCGGTACCAGTTTGTATACCGTTATGAAAGCGAACACACAGCATAAGGCGAAGCACCAGAATGTTTGAGGCGTACCGGCAAATGCCAGCATAACGGGAGTGAGCTGCCCCATGATAGCGTCGGCCGTCCACATCACCATAATGCTGAGCGACAACGCTTTGGCGCGAATGCTGTCAGGGAATATCTCTGCAGCAATTACAAACTTCAGCGGCCCGATGGAAAACGCAAAGCAGGCCAGGAATGCCAGTACGCAAAGCAGGAGATAAATGCCGTTAACAGCGCCGGTGTAAAAGCAGATGCCCGTAAGCAACAGGCTGATAGCAGCTCCGGCTGTTCCCCATAAATACAGTGGTCGTCTGCCCAGGCTATCTACTTTCCAGATAGCAATAAACGTAAAGAGCACATTGGCTGCGCCAAAAAACAGCTGGCTGATAAGGGAGTTATCGAGCGTTAGGCCGGACTGGTGTAAAATAACGGGGCCATAGTAAATAATGGCATTGATGCCGCTGAACTGCGAAAACAATGGGAGCAGGATGGCGATCAGTAAAGCGTGACGGGAGCGGGGCGCCAGCAATTGCGTATACCCGGTAGCGTTAGCTGTTGTGATAGTGCGGTGCTGCCTTGCCCAGCGGGGACTTTCCGGAATGAAAATAATTCCCAGCAAAAAGAACAGCGCAGGAAAAGTAGCTACCCCAAACATTTTCCGCCATACTTCCAGGTGGCTGATCAACAGCCATCCGTTTTGAGAAGGTGTTGCTGCGTACTTCAGCAACAAAGCGTTGCTGGTATAAGCGCAGAAGATGCCAACGGTAACGGCCAGCTGGTAATAGGTGACCAATCGTCCCCGTAAATGATCGGGGGCAATTTCTGAAAGATAGAGCGGTACTACGCTGGAGGCGATGCCTACCGCCATACCGCCAAGAATGCGTGCTGCAATAAGCCATGAAAATGCAGGAAGAAGAGTGCAGCCCAATGCAGTGAGCACAAACAATGCGGCCGACAGGAACAACAGCTTTTTTCTGCCGAACCGGTCGCTGAGGTCACTGGCAAAAATAACCCCGGCAATACAGCCTGCCAGTGCGGATGATACAAACCATCCCAACTGTGCCGGCGATAAGGAGAACTGGTGTTCCACAAACGGGAGTATGCCGGACACCACTGCCATATCAAAACCAAAGAGGAAGCCGCCCAGGGAAGCTACCAGTGTAATGAAGATGAGATGTTGATGCTGCTGCTGCATATCAGGTGGATGCTATTTGGTTAAAAACCGGGTGCGATGATTTTAAAAACGCTTTGACCAGTTTCACGGGAGCCGCGTGATTGCTGGTGATCCTGCAGCTTACTGCGGCCGCCGGTATTACAAAGGTTTCTGCATAGTGATAGATAGTCGTATACCCGTTGGCGGTAGTAACCGTTATGGAACCGCCTTCTACCACCATCATCACCAGGCATACACCATTGGTAGTAATATCCACACTTCCGCTGAATTCCAGCCGGTGCACATCATAAAAATGGGCGGCATGCGTAGGGAGGTGTACCAGTTGATAATTTTCCCCTTTATCTATCACTGTGGGGACTGCCACCAGTTGTTCTTTCACGGCTTTGCCCTGCCTGCTGAAATCCAGGTTATGAAAAGCGTGGTCTATATTGATAGCCCTGGGCTTTCCATCCAGTCCGGGCCGCAGCCAGTCGTACATCTTAAACGTAAAAATATACGGCGTAGCGCTGATTTCCAGTACCAGGTTGTTGGCGCCTGCACTGTGCACGGTACCATTGGGTATCAGGAACAAGGTATGCTTACCGGCCGCATGCTGTTGTACAAAATCCGTTATTTCTACCGGAATACCAAGATCCCTGCTGTTTTCCAGTTTGGTTTTAAATACGCCCGGATCAATTCCTTCCTGGAAACCGAGGTACACACTGGCATCTTCTTTACAATCCATGATGTAATAGGTTTCATCCTGTGTAAAGGTTTCCCCGAAATGCGCCCGGATGTAATCCATTGAGGGGTGGCATTGAATAGAAAGATTGCCGCCATCGAATGTATCGAGGAAGTCGAACCGGATAGGAAATTCATATTGAAAGATGCCTGCATGATTTCCAAGAATAGCGATATGTTGTGCATACATCATCCATTCGAAGGGAAGTTCCATCAGCCAGCCATCGCTTTCAAAAAGTACCCCGTTCTCCGGAACAATCATCTCAAAAGACCAGGCATAGTTTATTTCTTCAGTGTTAATACCGCTGATATGTGTTTTCAGCCACTGTCCGCCCCAGGCGCCTGCCTCAAACCAGGGCCTCACCCGGAAAGTATTGCGGGCCAGCCGGGAAATGCCTTCCTGCAGATCCTGGTTAAATGCCCATGCGATATGATCGGGCCATTGGGTATCTGCCATGATCCGGATACGCTGTTGCAGGGTTTGTTTGTAATTATTGAGCACTACCCAGTCTACGAAGTAAAAGCGTTTGTACATTTCAGCGCTGCCACCGGCCACGCTGCTGCCAAGGTTGGTAATAGTGCCTGCGCGCATGCGGTACTGGAGCTCGTTTTTGGGAAGATCTAAGTATATAACCGGTGCAAAGGGATGGGCCAGCGCCGCTCCGCTGCCGTATATGATATGCAGGTCGTAAGGGCCGTCGGGCAGGAGTGCTGCTATCTTCTCTTCATCAAAAAAATCAGTGATATGCAAAGATGTTTTTGTGCCCCATACATCTCCTTCGTTACCAATAAAAGGGGCTACCAGGTCCTGTATCTGCCGGCTGTCTTTTAAGCAGCCCCGTATATCATGCCACTTAACGTTAACGCCTGTACGGGAAAATTCCAGTTTCAGGGAAGTACATATCTTTTCCCAGAAAATACCTGCATAGCCATCTATTACTACCACCGGATACTGAACTATCCAGTTGGCCAGTGACGTATAGCCTGTCTGTATCTTACCATTGCCGAGCGGGTGGGCCGGGTACCTGTTGTAGGTATCCGGGGAAGGGGGGGCTGCATGTTCCGGCAGCAGGGGCTGTGCTGAATCTCGCCAGATCATAATCTTATTTTTTTGCTACGCGGATCATTATTATTCCTTTGCCGGGAACAGGGAAACTATCCGGAAGGGTACGCTTATTTGTTTCCAGTAAATCGCATTCTGAAATATTTAAAGCGGTAGATTTATTTTTTGAAGATAGTATAGCCATGGCCGTATGAGCAGCGGTATTTACCAGTTGCATAACAACGCCGTTGCCATCTGCCGCAGGGTAAAGGTTTTCCACGTATATATTATCGCCGCTGATGTTAAAGAACAGGCTTTCCGACGGGGGACCGTCTGCAGCCGCCACCACCGGTGGCTGATGGTTTTCCAGGCCGTTCTTATTGGCCATAGCAGCGTCAAATGCACCATGTACCTGCAGGTAGTAATGAAAAACTGTGATCCCTTCCTGGTCCCTGCGGAAATTGGTATGCCACAGGTTGTTCATTACCCATGAAGAAATGAGTGGTTGTTGTTCCGTAAAGGAAATCCAGCGGGGAGAGTTATGCAGTCCGCCGAGCAATCCTGCTGTAGGATACTGCCCGATTTCAAACAGGGGCGCATCGGGGCCCGACCAGGTAACGCCTGTGTTTTTCCCTGATACATCTACCCAACGCTGCTGCGTATACCAGTTCCTGTTAGTATGTGGCAGCTGATCTGCTTCGGCGTTTATGCTTCCCCAGGGAATGTTGTAGCGCACCTGTGCACCGGGGATATGGAAGGGGAATACAAAATGAACGCTCTCCTTGCTGCCAACCGCCGTTTTATCTATTGTATTCACCAGTGCCACCTGGTCAACGCCTGCAGCAAGTTGTATTTCCCGGGTGAGGGAGCGGGCGCCTGGCGCTGTGCTGGTAACAGACAGGCTTACCACCAGTGGCCCTTTTTCTTTGATATGTATATTGGCAGGGCCGCTGTATTGTATTTTTTCGGCAGAATCGCCGGGCATATAGGTGTATTGGTTCAGCCCGGCGGAATCAGCAAAATTACCGTTATATCCCTTTTTAAGGAGTTGGGTGATATTACCTGTCTGAGGATCCACCCGGATGGAGTAAACGCCGTTATCCAGGCTGTTATCCTTAGCAATGGCTTTTTGCGCCGGTGCTCCGGCGGCGCCGGGATGAATGGAGAACCGCTGTTTGGAGAAAGGGGGCAACGATGTTGCGAGGAAAGCGAGTTCACCGGTGCTGAGCCTTTGTGAAGGCAGTTTCCTGCCGTTAATATCTTTTACCTGGTCGCCTGCTGTGCTGAGTCCCGCCGGAACACGCACCAGGGCGGTCCGTGTATGACCAAGTGTATTATACACGTCTATAGCCTGTACTCCTGTGTTAGTATACCCGTTGCCGTTAGTACTGCTGTGCAGCAATGCTTCCGAGCGGTTTTGTGCGTTCAGTGCAAAGGCCTGTTTGTACTGCCATTGGGCGATGGCTTTGGGATCTTCAGGGTTGGATACGCTGTTGAATGCGCCCCAGGTATGTTCGTTGAACATAATAAGATCGGTCCAGGTACGACGGAAGGAATCTGCCGGGTACCCGGTTTTGCTCCTGATGGTCCAGATGGCGCCTGCCTGTTGTAGCCGGTCGGAGGCATTGCGGTTAATGGCGGTTTCTTTTGCACCCGAGGCGATGCCATCAGTCCAGTATTCCGTATAATCGCCTGTAAATACAGGGATCTTCTCTTTCCAACCGGCTTCAAAGTCCTGGAAGAATTGTTTTACAGAGGTAATAATCAGTTTGGGAGATGTATAACGTTCGTTCCATGCCTTTACTGCGTCCGGTAGTTCCGGGTCTATGGGGGCGTTATCGCTCATGGCCCAGGTAAGGAGCGTCATGTTGTAAGGAAAGTGATGATGTTCCAGCTGGGAAAGATAATCGAAAAGGTAGGGGTTGAGAAAGTTTTCACTTGGTTTACCGGTGTAGTAAGGCTTGGGATCTTCTATGGTGAAGAAGTTGGGTATTTTGCTTCCCTTCAGCGTATAGCCGATAGAGTAGGGAGATGATTGCCAGAAAAGGACCTGTTGTGTTCCTGAAGCGTCTTGCCAGTAGAAGGGTTTATCGCGCCATTGCCCGGAGCTGCCGATGCGGTCGTTGGCATTGGGCGCGCTGAGGAAATACCGGATACCGGTAATGGCCGCCTGGCTTATTAGTCCCCAGGAAGCCCCGGGCACATCTCCCTGGAACATAGTGTTGATATGGATGCCATAGTCTTTCGCCAGGTGGGCACCGGTGGCAAACAGTTGCAGCAGCTGTGCCGGGGAAGTAGCGCTGGTGTTGGTATTGGCATAGGCGCCGTCCAGGTTGATCCATCCTTTTGTAACGGCTTCGCGGAACCGCTGTTTCTTTTCATCGCTGGCAGCCGCCAGGTATTTATCTACCACCCAGAGGGCTTCTGTATTCCACTTAAAGCGGGCTTCCGCAGGATAGTTGGCTGTACGGGCGGCTATCTTAATGGCTTCATCAATATTGTTCATATGAATGGCCAGTACTTTTGCCTGTACGTTGGTATATCCTACGTCTACGTGGGAGTGCGGCATGATGTACACATTCCATTGCCGGGTAGGGGATACAATACAGCGGGCGGTGTAGGTTTGTCCGCCGCTGCTGACACGGACAAACAGCTGGGTGTCT
>NZ_DATCRD010000215.1:0-12342 GCF_036569185.1 Chitinophaga sp. | reverse complement strand
GAGGTCTTTCACCGCCGTCTTCTTTATCGAAGCTGCGGCTGCGTTCCGGTCGTTCGCCATCTTTTCTGAAAGCACTGAAAGCGCGTTCGTTGTCCGGTTTATCTTTCCCTTCTTTGAAATCGTTATCGCTGTTGCGTTTGTAAGGCTTTTCGTCTTTATCAAATCGTTTACGGAAGCCTGGTTTTTCATCACGGCCAAAGGAGCGTTTATCATCGCTTTTTCCGAAGGAGCGCTTATCATCGCTTCTGCCGAAAGAGCGTTTCTCTTCATTCTTTTCGCCAAAGCGTTTGAAGGCGGGTTTATCTTCGCTGCTGCGTTTGCCGCGTTGAGGTTTATCATTTCCCAGGCTGTCGGTAGCGGGGCCTTTCCTGCGGGCCGGTCTGCCGTTGCTGTCGAAAGTGCGTTTGCGGAACGACGGTTTTTCATCACCGTTACGGGAGGAGGAACTGTCAGCGCCGCGGTTGTTATCTTTTGCAGATGCTCTTCCTGGCCTTTCGCCGTCAGCAGAAGAGCGGTTGCGGTTGCCTGCTGGTTTGTCGCTGTTACCAAATTTGTTATCCCTTGATGGACCAAACCCTTTTTTAGCAGGTTGTTTTTTCTTCATAAATTATTATTGATTGATGATCATCCGCAGATGATCAATAGGAATATTATTATTGTATCAGCCTTTATTGGCCAGTTGTCCGCATGCAGCGTCGATATCTTTACCACGACTGCGGCGTAATCTTGCATTTACACGGTTTTTTGCAAGATATTCCATGAATTCTTCAGCAGTCTGGGCATCCGGCTTCTGGAACCTGGCCATATCGATCGGGTTGTATTCGATAATATTTACCAGGTCGGCAGGTACCTGCCTGTATATTTTAATCAGCTCATCAGCATCCTGTTTTGAGTCGTTAAAATCTTTGAAGAGGATATATTCAAAAGAGATTTCGTTTTCTGTAGCCTTATAGAAGTAGTTCAGTGCATCAATCAGTTCCTTCAGGCTGTTGGAATCGTTGATAGGCATGATCTCACTGCGTTTTTTGTCGTTGGCAGCGTGTAAAGACAATGCCAGGTTAAAACGCACTTTATCGTCGCCCAGCTGCCGGATCATTTTGGCTACGCCCGCAGTAGAAACGGTAATACGCTTTGGCGACATGCCCAGTCCATCGGGAGAAGTGATCCGCTCAATTGCCTGCAGCACATTCCTGTAGTTAAGCAGGGGCTCACCCATACCCATGAATACAATGTTGCTCAGTTTTTTACCGGACGATTCCAGGGCTTGTTTATTGATGAGGGCTACTTCATCATAAATTTCATCGTAATCGAGGTTACGTTTACGGTCCATATAGCCGGTAGCGCAGAACTTGCAGCTCAGGCTGCATCCCACCTGCGATGACACACAAGCGGTTTGCCGGGTATCAGTAGGAATCAGCACGCCTTCCACCAGGTGATTATCATGCAGGCGGAAACGGCTCTTGATGGTGCCGTCATTGCTTTGCTGTATGGCGTCTACCTTAACAGCCGGAAGGGTAAAATGCTCCGTTAATTTTTGTCTTAATTCTTTGGAGAGGTTGGTCATTGCCTCAAAGCTATCGGCATGCCGTAGCCAGAGCCATTCGTATACCTGTTTTGCACGGAAAGGCTTTTCGCCTATTGATCCGAAATATTCCTGTAAAGCCGGTAAACTTAGGTGCCGGATGTTTTTATTGTCAGACTTCATTATCATTATTTGAGCCACTGGCTGCCTTACGGCAGTCGGAAAGTAACTGCAAAGATAAGTAATATTGGCGTACTGACAGAATGACCTTTAAAAACAAGTGCCACAGCCGTTTTCAGCTGTGGCACCCGCTTTTGGTAGTGTATCCGGTTACTTCATCCAGATGGCGGCAAAATGGGAGGAGTTATCATATCCCTGTATCCTGAATAGCCGGTATCCCTGGGCGCTGAGATCGGTGAATTTAGCCTGGTAGTCGGCCGGCGACATATTCATATAAGAATAATATGCCTTGTTCCTGGGCCACCAGAGCCCGCCTACATTATTCTGGCTTCCATTCTCCTCAATATTTACATTAACGGTCATAAGCCCGGCCTTATTCAACTCATCAAATTTTTTAACAAAGTCATTAGCATTCATGCCGTAATACATGTAAAACCCGCCGGGATTGCTGCTGCCAAATACCCCCGCGTGGTAACGTTTTCCACCCACATAATACACTACGTGCTCGGTTACGCGCATTTTCTGTTGTTCCACAAAGGTTTTCCATTTGGCGGCATATACCTCATCGGTAGCATTGTGCACGGCAGCAAAGCTTTCATTGCCTCTTTGCTGCCAGATGGCGGTGAACAGGGGATTTCCTGCATTATCGCTGGTAACAGAGATCTGCCGGGGGATATATCCCTTTCCATAGTACTCGTCGAAATACTGTTGGTATTGGGTGCTGTTCATGTTAATGCGGCAGTACCAGGCGCTGGGTAGTCCATGCTGGAATGAGCCGGAGGCCAGGTACTGGTTACCTGATTTATGTACGCTCAGCGTTTGCAGCGCCATGCCCATGCCTGTGTAGTAGCCCCAGTATTGGGTGATATATTGCACGGGCACATTATGGAAAGATGGATAGAAAGGTGCAAAGAACCGGTTAAACCCACCACTGGCGCCTATTTCATAGCAGGAGCTATTGCTGCTTTCGGAAGTGGCATACACGCCATAGGGATCTACTTCCATCCAGTCGGCGCCGGCGCCCGGGCTTTTTATCCAAAGCATGAAGTGGAGGTGGTTATTGGCCGTATTAGGATTGGTGGGCGTACCATCCTGGTTAAGTCCCCAGCCGGCGCCGCCAAAGCCCGTGTTCCCGGCCCAAGCAATTTGCTGACCTGCATATACATTATCGCCCGCCTTTACTTTCAGCTTTTGTGCATTGGTACCCCACAGTAATTGTGAAGGGTTGGGCAGATTAGCGAATTTTTTATACTTGGTATCACGGGCGTCTTTATCATTGGGATCTTTTACATTGATCACTTTCGCGTTGGCCACGTCATGATCAAACCCATCCCGGAGATGGAAGTAACCGGTGCGGTAGGTGGTGCCATCTGCCGCTTTATGCTCTATGATCACCACATTCCCAAAAAACGGGTCCCACATAGCGGTAACCACTTTCCCCGCAGCGGAGGCATACACGCCGAAAGTAGGATCTATACCAGGGCCATAGGCATCGCTGGTTTTAAGGAAATCGACCGAACCGTGACCGCTGCCGTTATCATATTTCCAGGCGCCTGCCGGGTATACCTTGCTGTTGGTATATGGAAGGAAGAACGGTACTTTGGGCGACAGGCTCTGTGCAAAAGTGCGGGCATCGTTTTCATCACTGAATACCGCTGCAGGAGAGGCGTACAGGAAGTTTTTGCCGGCTACTTCATCTTTAATGGAATAGCTGCAGCAGCCGATGGTTACAGTAGGAGGCGTACAATACGTTACAGCATTGGCTTTCTTTAAGGTGATCACTTTATCGGGCAACAGCTGCAGGTTATCAATACTGATTTGCCGTGTGTTGTTGTCGGCCGCCAGGTTCCATTTAGGTGCTGCCCGGAGGTTTCTTACGTTTACGGCGCTACGGGGAGTTGCCACCTGCCTGGAAGGTTCCGGGCCTTCCATTATTTTGGCCGTGGGCTTAATGGGTCTGTACAGAAGTTCGGAAAGATTTGCTTCATTTTCTCCTGCGGGTTGCTGAGCTTTCACAGTTACAGGTGTGATGCCGAGCAAACAGGTTGCCAGCCACACCAGGCTTCTTAGGTGTTTCATTTTGGGGTTATTTTTTGATACAATTAATGACAGCCGCAAAACTAGTCCTGGTGATGGGAGCAGTCAAGCGACAATTCCTGAAAGGCGGAAATAGGATTATATCTGGCGGTTTTTGTGAATTTCTGTATAACAGGGGTGAAAGTCCTTCCTTCTACCGGCCGCAACACATCTGTATGCAACCGCTCTAATTTACCTCTGTAGATGAAAATCCTTCCTTCTACCGGCCGCAACACTAACTCATAAAAGCAGAAGGGGCTGAACATCCCTGTCTTCCATCCGGTTGCCCCCGTTAGTTTTATTGGTTGAGTTGGCGGGATGTGTTTTATTTGCATATAAACCAAAACAACCACATGCAAGTTGCATATATTGTAGATGCGGTGCGTACGCCCATAGGCCGTTATGGGGGCGCATTAAGTATGGTACGCCCGGACGATCTGCTGGCGCTGCTGCTCAAGGCGCTGATGGAAAGAAATCCTTCTCTTGATCCTGCCGTAATAGAAGATGTAATTGCCGGCGCAGCCAACCAGGCCGGTGAAGACAACCGGAATGTGGCGCGTATGGCGGCTTTGCTGGCGGGACTGCCGGTAACGGTAGCTGGTAATACCGTAAATCGTTTATGCGCTTCCGGTATGCAGGCTATTATGGATGCCTCACGAGCTATCATGTGCGGGGAAGGCGATGTGTACCTGGCCGGCGGCGTGGAAAGCATGACCCGGGCGCCTTTTGTGATGAGCAAATCCGACGGGGCTTTCAGCCGAAAAACAGAGATGTATGATTCCACTATCGGCTGGCGGTTTACCAATAAAAAACTGGCGGATATGTATTATCCGTTTTCTATGGGCGAAACCGCAGAAAATGTAGCTAATCAATGGAAGATAGGCAGGGAGGAGCAGGATCTTTTTGCATTGAGGAGCCAAACCCTTTACAGGCAGGCCCTGGAAGCGGGTAAATGGCAGGATGAAATTATCCCGGTACCCATCACGCCAAATAAAGAAGAGCAGGTTATTTTTTCAAAAGATGAGCATCCCCGCGATACTACGCTGGAAAAGCTTTCCGGCTTGCGTCCGGCTTTTGCAAAAGGGGGCTCCGTTACAGCGGGTAATTCTTCCGGTATTAACGATGGCGCTGCGGCCGTATTAATTGTATCTGAAAAGGCGCTGAAGCAGTTTGATCTTCAGCCGCTGGCGCAAATAAAAAGTATGGCGGTAGCGGGAGTGGATCCTTCCATTATGGGAATAGGCCCCGTGCCGGCCTCCAGGAAGGCTTTACAACGCGCCGGCATCACGGCAGATCAACTGCACCTGGCTGAACTGAATGAAGCTTTTGCTGCACAGTCGCTCGCCTGTATGCGCGACCTGGCATTAAACCCCGATATCGTAAATGTAAACGGTGGCGCCATTGCCATTGGTCACCCGTTGGGTTGCAGCGGCGCGCGCATTACCGCCACGCTGCTCCATGAAATGAAACGGAGGGAAGGCGCTAAATACGGATTGGCCACCATGTGCGTGGGCGTGGGGCAGGGGGCTGCCATGGTGTTTGAGCGGATCTGAGCGGAGAGGATCGCCTTCGGCGATCATGCGGATGTTGTCTGACTCAGGATTATGATGATTTTGCTGATTACCTTAATTTTATTTTTGGATTTAAAGATGATTTTAAAGGGCTTGGAGGATATAAGCGGGTATTCGTCGCTTTTATCTCCCCAAATCCTTTAAAATCCAAAGTAATCAAATCAGGGTAATCAGCAAAATCATCATAATCCTGAGTCAGACAAATTCCCCTAAAATAGCGAGCGGTCGGACATTACATCCGGCCGCTCGTTGCTGGCAAGCAAAAAAAAGGGTTCCTCATAGACAGATTTGTTTCTCCGTCATCATTTTACGGAGATTGATCAGACCATAACGCATCCGACCCAATGCGGTATTGATACTCACTTGCGTGAGATCGGCAATTTCTTTAAAACTTAATTCTGCATAGTGACGCAGGATAATTACTTCCCGTTGCTCTTCCGGCAGCATGTCCAGCATTCTGCGAACGCGGTCGTGACTCTGACGGGTAATCAGTTTCTCTTCTGCACAACTGTCGCTGAAGCCCAACACATCAAAGATGTCTTTGTCGTCCCCGGTCCTGATCATCGGTGTCCGCTTGATCTTACGGAAATGATCTACACAAAGGTTATGCGCAATACGCATGGCCCAGGGTAAAAACTTTCCCTTTTCAGTATAACGTTCAGCCCTGATGGTGTCAATAATTTTAATGAAGGTGTCCTGGAAAATATCTTCCGCAAGGAAGGAATCTTTAACCAGTAACAGAATAGAAGTGAACACCTTATCTTTATGACGGTGAACCAACTCTTCTAATGCGGAAGAATGCCCCTTTTTAAAGAGGGTAATCAACTGCTCATCGCACAATTTGTACATTACTTGCATAAACTTCTACAACTAGGCGGGTTAGTAAATAATTAGATTTTACAGCCAGTTTGGTTGTTTTAATTAAGTAGAGTTTAGGCGATATTGAACAGTTTTAGTTAAAGATGATTTTTGGAAAATCCAGCGAGATAGATCTGGTCCTATGCAAATATAGAAGATTAGTTCAATAAAACAAATAATAAAAATAGCTTTCCGCGCATAGGTATTAGCTTTTAGCGTATTAAAGACATCTGTAAAAAGTGACCCGCCGAGCTAACATCTTTTCCCTTAAATTTGTTCTGTCATGGCAACAAAAGTAAAGAAACAAACAAGTATAATTGATCCTCAGGAAGTTAGCCCACAGGACCAGATTTTCATAAAAGGAGCCAGGGTACACAATCTTAAGAATGTAAGCGTCTCCATTCCCCGCAGCAAACTGGTAGTTGTTACCGGTGTGTCCGGTTCAGGTAAATCCTCCCTTACAATGGATACCCTGTATGCAGAAGGGCAACGCAGGTACGCTGAAAGCTTAAGCTCTTACGCCCGCCAGTTCCTTATGCGGATGAACAAACCCGATGTGGATTACATCAAGGGAATTTGTCCCGCTATCGCAATTGAGCAGAAAGTGATCACCCGCACGCCCCGGTCTACCGTGGGATCTATGACGGAAATCTATGACTATCTGCGGTTATTGTATGGAAGAATAGGTAAAACCTATTCCCCTATCTCCGGAAAACTGGTAAAAAAGCATGAAGTAAGTGACGTGGTGGATTATATCACGAATCTGAAAAATGGCACTAAAGTGTTACTGCTCGCGCCTTTCCGCAGGCATGCGAAAAGGGACGTGAAAGAAGAGCTGAACATCCTGGTACAGAAAGGGTTTTCCCGTTTATACGTTCCCGGTAGCGAAGGCACTGGCTTATTACGTATAGAGGAGCTGCTGGAACAAAAGAAAATAGCTGTTCCCGATAACGCCTGGGTGCTTATAGACCGCCTGGTAGCAAAAGATTTTGAGGAAGATGATAAACATCGTATAGCAGATAGCGTACAAACCGCGTTTTACGAAAGCGAGGGCGATTGCTATGTGGAAACCGATGGTAAAGAGATGCAGCATTTTGCCAACCGTTTCGAACTGGATGGTATCCAGTTTGAAGAGCCGGTACCCAACCTGTTCTCATTCAACAACCCATACGGCGCATGCCCTACCTGTGAAGGCTTTGGACAGGTGCTGGGTATTGACGCCGACCTGGTGATCCCCGATAAACGGTTAAGCGTTTTTGAAGGCGCCATAGCGCCATGGCGGGGAGAAAAAATGGGTGAATACAAAGAGGCGCTCATTAAAACCGCCCGTAAATTTGGCTTCCCCGTTCATAAACCTATCGCGGAACTTACGGATGAGCAGGTGAAGCTGCTGTGGACAGGCAACGAGCACTTCTACGGGCTGAACGAGTTCTTTAAAATGGTAGAGCAAAACCTGTACAAGGTGCAGTACCGTGTATTGCAGGCCCGGTACCGCGGACGCACTGTATGCCCGGATTGTGGAGGCGGACGTTTACGCAAGGAAGCGCTGTACATAAAAGTGGGCGATCGTAATATCGCAGAGCTGGTGGATATGCCGGTATCGGACCTGAAACAATGGTTCGATGGCCTGCAGCTGAATGAGTTTGAACAACAGATCGGGAAACGTATCCTTATAGAAATCAATCACCGGATCAAAACATTACTGGATGTGGGATTAGGATACCTCACCCTGAACCGTGTGGCCAATACCCTCAGTGGTGGCGAAAGCCAGCGCATCCAGCTTACCCGCACACTCGGGAGTAACCTCACCAATTCCATGTACATCCTCGATGAGCCCAGTATAGGCTTGCATGCACGCGATACGCACCGTTTGATTGCCGTGCTGAAAGAACTGCGCGACCTTGGAAACACCGTAGTGGTAGTGGAGCACGATGAGCAGATGATGGAGGAAGCAGATTATATCATTGATATGGGCCCACTGGCCAGCCACCTGGGAGGAGAAGTGATTTTTGAAGGCACCTATCAGCAGATATTAAAAGACAGTAAAAGTCTTACCGGCAAATACCTCAGCGGCCAATACACCATCGACCCACCGGCAAAGGTCCGTAAATGGAAAAAAGCCATTACCGTTGAAGGCGCCCGGCAGCATAACCTGAAAGATATTACCGTTGATTTTCCACTACAGGTATTAACCGTGATCAGTGGCGTGAGCGGATCCGGTAAAACCACGCTGGTAAAACAAATCCTGTATCCGGCACTGATGAAGCTGAAAGGCGAGTTTGCAGAAAGAGTGGGTAATCACAAAGCGCTTAAAGGCGCGCTGGACGACGTTACACAGGTGGAAATGATTGACCAGAACCCCATCGGTAAATCGTCGCGCTCCAACCCCGTTACCTACATCAAAGCATACGATGAGATCCGGGATCTTTATGCCCGGCAGCCATTGAGTAAGATGCGCGGCTTCCAGCCAAAGCATTTTTCCTTTAACGTGGATGGCGGTCGCTGCGATGCATGTAAAGGAGAAGGGGAAGTGATCGTGGAAATGCAGTTCCTGGCCGATGTACATCTCACCTGCGAAAGCTGTGGCGGCAAACGTTTTAAAGATGAAGTACTGGAAGTGACCTATAAAGGGAAAAATATTTACGAAGTACTGGAAATGGGGGTAGATGAGGCACTGGACTTTTTCAAAGATGAAAAAGATGTATGCAACAAAATACGTCCTTTGAGCAGCGTGGGGTTAGGTTATGTAAAACTTGGCCAAAGCAGTGATACACTGAGTGGTGGCGAGGCACAGCGTGTAAAGCTGGCTTCTTTCCTGGGTAAGGGAAAAGCACAGGGGCATATCCTGTTTATTTTCGATGAGCCCACAACCGGTCTGCATTTTCATGATATCAAGAAGTTGCTGGACTCATTTAACGCCCTTATCGAACAAGGCCACACAGTACTGGTGATTGAACATAACCTGGATGTGATCAGGAGTGCCGACTGGGTAATTGACCTTGGGCCTGAAGGAGGCGCCGGTGGCGGTAATCTTCTGTATGCAGGAGTACCAGAGGGGTTGAAAAAAGTAAAGGAAAGTTATACCGGGAAATTCCTTAAATAAGTGATGAAACTTAAAAGCCATTGCCTGTTGCATTTGCAGCAGGCAATGGCTTTTTTAATACAGTTGATATTCCGGCCTTATCGCAGCCTGTCGAGGGATTTAATCAGTTTCTCATCTTTATAAATACCTCTTGCAGCAAGGAATAAGAGTATAATGATAACAATAGGTAAAAAAGATGCCGGCAAATAAGAGGCTGTGGTAATGGAAACACCGCCGCTATTCAATTTATTCGCTGTTTGCTGCACCACGTAATATTGATATGCCAGCGCTCCGAAACCAAAAAGAATGTTAAATATGGTTAACCTGAACTGAAGTTTACGTTTCTTAAAAAGGAAGATAGTGACCAGGGCCAGCAGGATGATAACGACGTACAGTACAAACAGGAGATAGTTGCTGGAGGCGTTTACAGATTGTTTTACGCCATTGGAAAGGGTGGCTCTCCACAGATCGAATGAGAGAGCAGCAGCGCCTGCGGCGGCAGCCAATAGCAGATAGAGACTCTGGATGCGTTGTATCATGATATTTACGAATGTTTAACACTGTAAAAGTAAGTAAATTTAATGGTTAGCATGCTTAATAATGAAGGTATATCCCACTATTTGGGTGGATGGCCTTAATTCAATACTTCGTATATTGCACGCCCAATAACAATCTTATATTTATATGGCAAAGAAACTGAATAAGCAGGATGCGTTGGATTATCATGCAAAGGGCAGGCCGGGCAAAATAGAAGTCATACCTACGAAAGACACAAAATCACAATGGGATCTCTCCCTTGCTTACTCCCCCGGAGTGGCAGAACCGTGTAAAGAAATTTTCAATGATGTAGAAAACGTTTACAAATATACCGCGAAAGGCAACCTGGTGGGTGTTATCAGTAATGGTACCGCTGTATTGGGCCTGGGAGATATAGGCCCTGAGGCCGGCAAACCGGTAATGGAAGGGAAAGCGGTGTTGTTCAAAATATTTGCTGATATTGACGTATTTGATATAGAACTGGATGCAAAGGACCCGGATACCTTTGTGGCTGCTGTAAAGGCGCTGGAACCTACTTTCGGTGGGATCAACCTGGAAGATATCAAAAGCCCTGAGTGCTTTGAAATTGAAGACAGGCTCAGGAAAGAACTGAAAATCCCGATCATGCATGACGACCAGCATGGTACGGCTATTATTTCTTCCGCAGCATTGCTGAATGCGCTGGAGCTGGTAAAAAAGAAAATAGAGAAAGTAAAGATAGTGGTGAATGGCGCGGGAGCCGCTGCCATGGCTTGTGTGAAACTGTATGTAGCGCTGGGCGCCAAACCGGAAAACTTTATCATGTTTGATAAAGACGGGGTGTTGAACAAAGACCGCCAGGATCTGTCCGACAGGCATAAACAATTCACCACCAATACCAAAATTAAAACCCTGGCAGAAGCCCTGAAAGGTGCGGATGTGTTCCTGGGGCTGTCTGTTGGCAACGTGGTAACGGCGGAAATGATCAAGAGCATGGCTAAAAGCCCCATCGTGTTTGCGATGGCGAACCCGGACCCGGAAATCGCTTACGAAACGGCTATTTCAGCACGCCCGGATATTATTATGGCTACCGGCCGCTCCGATTATCCCAACCAGGTGAACAATGTACTGGGTTTCCCTTACATCTTTCGCGGTGCGCTTGACGTGAGGGCTACGCAGATCAACGAGGCCATGAAGCTGGCTGCAGTGCGGGCCCTGGCCGATATGGCAAAATCGCCGGTACCAGATATTGTGAACCTTGCCTATAATGAAAGGAATCTCTTTTTCGGACCTAAATATATTATTCCCAAGCCCCTGGATCCCCGCCTGCTTAGCACGGTAGCCCCTGCAGTAGCCAGGGCGGCCATGGAAAGTGGTGTGGCACATAAACCTATCACCGATTGGGAAGCCTACAGGAATGAACTGAATCACCGCCTGGGACTGGATAATCAGCTCTTCAGGATCATTGGTACCAAAGCCCGTCGTGATCCGAGGAAGGTGGTGTTTGCGGAGGCCGATAACCTGAAAGTACTGAAAGCAGCACAGGTAGTGAACGACGAAGGTATTGCCTACCCGATCCTGCTGGGTAACGAAGCGCGTATCCGTGAGCTGATGCTGGAAAATGCCATCGAGATCGATAACGTAGTGATCATAGACCCGAAGAGCGAAGAGATGAAGGAAATGCGTCATCGCTTTGGAGACCTGTTCTTCAAGAAACGCCAGCGTAAGGGACTGAATCTTTATGAAGCGCGCAAAATTATGCGGGAACGTAACTACTTCGGTTGTATGATGGTGGAAACAGGAGAAGCAGATGCATTGATTTCCGGGTTAACCCGCAAATACCCTGATACCATCCGCCCGGCGCTGCAGGTAATAGGTATGGAAGATGGGGCAAAGCGTGTAGCCGGTATGTATATCATCCAAACCAAACGCGGGCCTTTATTCCTTGCAGATACCACTGTAAACTTTAACCCTACAGCCGAAGAGATTGCCGATATCACCATGATGGTGGCAAAGGAAGTAAAGCATTTTAACCTGACGCCGCGCATTGCCATGCTTTCCTATTCCAACTTTGGCAGCAGCCAGACGCCCGAAGCGCAAATAATGAGCAAGGCCCGTGAAATTGTGAAGCAACGCGACCCATCCCTCATTGTAGATGGTGAAATCCAGGCCGCCATGGCTTTTAATAAAGAAATACTGAGAGATAATTACCCGTTTACGGAATTACTGGAAGAAGAAGTAAATACACTCATCTTCCCTAACCTGGCCGCTGGTAATATCGCTTATAACCTGCTGCAGGAAGTAGCCGGATTTGATGCCATTGGCCCCATCCTGTTGGGAATGAAAAAGCCGGTGCACATTCTCCAGCTGGGAAGTACAGTAAGACAAATTGTGAACATGGTGAACATTGCCGTGGTAGACGCCCAGGAAAAATGCTGCCGTGAAACAAAAGACAGCAAGGTGAAGAAGAAAAAGAAGTAATCGCCTTCGGCGATGCGAATTTTGTCTGACTCAGGATTAAACTGATTACGCTGATT
>NZ_DATCRD010000214.1:0-18804 GCF_036569185.1 Chitinophaga sp. | reverse complement strand
ATTCAGATACTAACTTAATAGATACAGTTTCATTTCACAATGGAATAAATATTATTTTGGGTAAGTATTCGGAAGATAAGGAGGCTAGAGGTATTAATGGCATTGGTAAATCTACGTTGGTCAGATTAATAGACTTTGCATTGTTAAGTGGTAAGGCAGAGAAAAGATTTAGCCAAAAGAAGTATGATTTTCTAAGAGATGATGAGCATACTATTACTTTGGAGTTTGTTGTAAAAAGTGAAGTGTACTTTATCAAAAGGACTTTTGCGGACTCAAAGAAGATTTATTTCGGCAAACGTCCTGATAAGCTTGATGAATATGAAAAATCAGATATGCCCAAGATCCTGGAAGGGATATTTTTTCCTACTGAGAATAGCGAGGTGTTTTTTGAAGGAAAGCGATATGGAACGCTAATGGAATTTTTTGTCAAGGATGATTTACAAAATCAACAAAGAGTTGACCCGTTAAATTTTGTTTCGTACACTGCTAATATTAGGGAGAAGGCCTTATACAATTTTTACTTACTTAATCTACCGACTAAGATACTTTTAAAGTATAACGAGATATCTACTGAATATGAAAAATATAACAATACCGTAAAATCTTTAACGGAGAAGATTAAGATTGACACTGGAAAAGATATACAAGAGTTTAGAACCGAGCGTTTAAAGATTGAAAAAGAAATTGCGATACTTGAGAACAGCCTAAAAGAGTATAATTTTCTTGCTAATCATAAAGAAATCGAACAGAAAATCAACCAGGTTATCTCGGAGATTAATGCACGGTCGATAATTTACCATAATACCAATCGAAAATTAGAAAAGCTCAAATCTTCATATAACGAGGTCGCTTCTATTGATTTGGATAAAATCCAAAAACTATATAATGAAACTGTATCGACATTCGGAAATTTTGTCAAAAAAAGTCTAGATGAAGTTATCGAGTTTAAAAAACAACTTCTTGCTAATAGAAATAAATACTTATTAGAGGAAGAGAAAAAACTACAATCTTCTATTGACGAAAGCTTACATCAACTTGAAAAACTCGAAAAAAACAGAAGTGAGTTATTTTCTTTGTTAAAAGAGAAAGGAGCGCTGGATAGAATTGAAAGCACATATGAGAAATTGGTGAACGAAAAGACACTTTTGGAAAGGAATACTGCAATAGTAAGGGAAATTGATGAAATTGAGGAGATATTAGGAAATTCAAATATTGTTATTGCTGAATTGAAGAGAGATATTGTTAGTGAATTAAATAAACATCAAGCATATCTTGACGAATTAAGATTGTTGTTTCAGCAAATACTTGAAAATGCGATTTATCTGGATGAAGAGTTTGATAATTCTTATTTTAATATTACTCCAAATCCAACATCTCCAAGAAATCAGTTACCCTTTAAATTCAACTTGGAAATACCTAAAGCTGATGCTTTAGGTCAAGAACGCTTAAAAATTGTGGCTTATGACTTAATGGTATTCTTAAAAAGCCGAATTGATAAACGAAATATTCCAGATTTTCTAGTTCATGATGGAGTGTTTCATGCCATTTCCAACAAAACTATATCCAATGTTTTGAACTATATGTATCACAAGTCCAACGAATTGCATAATTTTCAATACATCCTTACGTTCAATGAAGATGAAATTGACTTACACCATGATGAAAGTAAATTTGGAAAAATTGAATTTGACTGGTCTAAGCAAGTTATAGCAGAATACTCAGACACTGAGCAAGAAACTATCTTTAAGCGATTTTTTTGATATCTCATTTTAATGCCATTTCTATGGTAAGTAGTTGAATTTAGTTGACTTGTGCCAGTTTTCGGAGATAAAAAAGTAAGAAGGCTCTAGTTATTTACAATAAGGTTCAAGGAAGATATAGACCTCGCGCTATGCGCGAGGTTTTTCTTTTTACCTTAATTTTTGCTTTATAATGATCTTATCTATCAGTAGCATGTTTTAACTGGCTATCCACTGCGGATAAGTAGAAGTTCAATTTACCTGCATATTCCGGTTGAAATTTACCTGCCTTTAAATCTATAACTACAAAACAACGAAGGTGTAAGTGGTAGAATAATAAATCCAGGAAATAGTCTGACTCACTGATTTCTAATTTATATTGACGGCCAACAAAGGCAAAACCTTTCCCAGGTTCCAGCATAAAATGAGTTATTTTCTGTGTAAGGGCAAGCTCAATTTCTCGTTCCTGGGCATTATCTTCTAATCCAGGGAAATCAAAATGATAGAGATCTTTAATGCTTTCAGCTGCCAGATCAGATTGCGGTTTGGGTAGGGTTGATTCGAAGTTGTGATCCGCTTTTCCTTGTCTTAAATGATAATTGCTTTTAATATTAATCTCAAGTTGCGTCCTTGACCAACCATTTTTATGGATAGAGAGGCTTAGGTTTATTCACGTGGCTACCAGGTACACCGCAGTAGTTTCGATTACCGGAATTGACAGATCCCCACAATATCCAACCCGAAGAAAAAATACCCTTACAGCTAAATACCTATTCAGACCGCAGGCTCTTAATGGGGTTATTAAGCGCTATCCGGATTGTTTGGGAACTTAATGTAAGCAAAGCTGTAAACAACATACCCATACCACTTAACACAAAGATCCACCAGCTTATAGATGTACGGTCTGCAAAGCTTTGTATCCAACTATTCATAGCCCACCATGCAACGGGAGTTACAATAATAAACGATAGCAGTACCAGGTTAATCATTTCCATTGAAAGCAGCGTTACGATCTGCATTACTGTGGCGCCAAGCACTTTTCGTACTCCAACTTCCTTGGTGCGTAGGCTGGTAGTATAGATGGCCAGGCCCAACAGGCCCAGGCAACTGATCAGGATAGACAAACCCGATGCCCATGCGAGCAGGCGGGAGCTACGCTGTTCACTCTCGTAAAACCGGGCGATACTCTCGTCGTAGAAATTGTAATTGAATTCATCATCGGGATAAACCTCCTTCCATGCCTTGCCAATTGCGGAAATGGCAGTTTTCCATTCTTCCCCTCCAGGCGTTTGCGGCCTCAGGGCAATATGGAACACACTGTTATTCCAGGCTTCGGTGGATATCATGATTGCCATCGGCTTGACTGCATTATGCAGTGATTCCTGCCTGAAGTCGGCCACTACGCCCACGATCTGCATGCGCTTATCACCATTAAATTTCTCTATGTATTTTCCGAGTGCATCAATGGGATTTTTAAAACCCAGCAGCCTGCTATAGGTCTGGTTGATTACAAAGGCAGAAGAATCCGATTTCCTGATATTACGCCCTGCTAACAATTTTATGCCGTACAGATTGATGTAATCCGCGTCCGCAAATTTCAAATAAAGTTGCAGCTTTATGTTTTGCCTGCCATCGTAAAACTCGGCATCCGTTGAACTGGTTTGGTATGATGAGGGAGGTACTCCTCCTCGACTGATCATGCTGATCTGCGGTATTTGGCGAAGCTTATCGGCAAGCACCTGTTTCTTGCTTTCTGTATTGTTTTTCCAGGGAGTGTTCATGAACACAATGGCATCCTTCTTAAACCCAAGATCCCTGTTGAGGGCATAGCGGGTCTGCTTGCTGACCATGATCGTGGCAATGATAAAGAACTGGGCAATGACGAACTGGCTTACAGTGAGCGATTTGCGCAGCCACATACTTCGCGTGTTGCCGTTTTCAGTATGGTTCTTCAGCATAGTTACAGGCTTAAATGCCGATAATACCATGGAAGGGTAAAATCCGGCTAAAAGACTCACTACCGCTATCAGCGCCACAAGAAAGAGCAGGAATCCGGGCTGTTGAAGCGGGTTAAACCGGATCTCCGGAGCGATGAAATCAGAAAATATCTTTAGCAGGGAGGGAACCAAACTAACGGAAATAACAACCGCAATCAATGTAACCAGGAACGTTTCTGTCAGTAATTGTCCAATCAGTTGCCCACGAGTGCTTCCTATTGTTTTGCGGATGCCTATCTCTTTGGCCCGTTGCGACGATTGGGCGGTACTGAGATTGATAAAATTGATACAGCCCAGAATAAGCAGGAATGCTGCTATGGTCAGCAGGCTATAGAGCGTTTTCCTGTTAGCGATGTGGTTGCCCTGGTAGTTTCCGTATAGGGCATTAAAGTGAACATCGCTCAGCGGCTGCAACCCGAATTCGCGTGTATTGCCCACGTCGTCTGGCTTGGGTGGATTGTATTTAAGCGCTATTGCCGTAATGGCCTTTTCAACTGCCGTAGGGTCTGCGCCTGTCGAAAGTTTTACATAACACTGCGATGCAGACGAAGTACCACCCCAGTTGGTAAGTTCAAATCCGAGGTTGTCGCTTATCTTTTTTGTGACGGTAAGCGTGCTCAATGAAATAAAATCGCTGAACTTCAAATCTGTATTTTCCCTGAAAGGAGCTACTACCCCGGTAATCTGCAAATTGATGGAATCGTCATATATGAGCGTCCTGCCTATCATATCAGCGTAAGAAAGCCCGGGAAAGTATCGTGTGGCTTTATCTGAAGTAACCACCACCGTATTGGGTTGCATTAAGGCGTCCTTAACGGATCCTGCAAGCCATTCGTATCTAAATACATCAAAATAGTTGTTATCCGCAAGAATAATCTGCTGTTGCCGTTTAAATGTCTTTGCAATGCCTTTGAAAGGCACCTTCACATCCATTTCGTATAGGGTGATAAAAGGAGCCACTTTTTCAACACCGGTCGCTTCCTGCCGGATAGCCTGGGGCAATGGGGCGCTAACCCCCATATTATACACCTTTTCGCCGGAAAAATCGTAATTCGTAACCACGCGGTAAATGCGCTTCTGATCAGGGTGAAAACGGTCAAAGCTGAAATCGTGGTTTACAATCAGGAAGATGATCAGCGACGCACTGATGCCTATGGATAGGCCGGTGATATTGATCAGCGTAAACAGCTTATGCCGTTTAAAATGCTTCAGGGCAATTTTCAGGTGATTAGCGATCATAACTGCAGGTTATTTTCATACACTGTCAAAAATATGCCCAATCTGCCAATATGTTTATTTTCAACAAGTTAAAAATCGTTACCCATGGCTTGCTGTTCGCAAACGAACAGTAAACTGTACGTTTACGTTACAATAATAAACTATGCTTTGTACTACCATTAAACTACCAGGGTATTTCTCCTGTTTCAGGATTATTTTCCTCACTAAAAAATTTCCCCGTTGGGCCATCATTGCCAATCAGCGCATATTTTACTACCCGTTTCCCGGCATCAGCAACGGATCCAGTCCCACGATGTCCATTGAAATCTGTTTTTGTGAATCCCGGGCAAACCGCATTTATCCTGAAGCTGGTATTTTTTAATTCGTATGCCAGAACAACCGTGTACATATTCAGGGCTGATTTTGAGGAAAGATATACTGCGCCTTTGTAATCATAGTATTTATATGTTGGATCGCTGTGCAGGGTAATTGAGCCCTGGCTTGAGCTTACATTTACAATACGGGGCTCGGACGACTTGTTCAGTAAATCAATAAATGCCTGTGTAACCCGCACCACGCCGTAAACATTTGTATCATAAGTTGCTTTAAACTGGTCAATCGTGGAGTCAAGTGCCGTTTGTGGGTGACCACCATAAACCCCCGCATTATTAATAAGTATGTCCAGGACTTTTGTTTTTTTACCTATTTCTTTACGGGCTTTAAGTACTGATTCGTTGTCTGTAACGTCCAGCTGAATAACTTCTACATTGTTTAATCCCTTCGCTTTTAATTTATCAACGGCTTCAATGCCGCTTTCCAGGTTACGACTACCCAGGTAAACATACATTCCTTTTTGAGCAAGTTGCTGTACAACTTCAAAGCCAATGCTTTTACTGGCCCCTGTTACTAATGCAAATTTCATTTTTTGTGTGAATTTTATGAAGCAAAAGTAACGGCCCCCAAAACAGCGGAAATGGACAAATCATTTTATTTCCCCGACAAATCCTGCCCGGGCAAAAAATCACTCGCGCTTTTCCCTGTGCTTTTTTTGAAGAGCCTTGAAAAATAATCAGGGTCATTAAAGCCCAGTTCGTAGGCCAGCTCTTTGATAGAAGTATTGGAATAACGCAATCTTCTCTGGGCTTCTGCTATTAAACGGTTAGTAAAATAATCTTTTGGCGATGTTCCGGTATATTCTTTTACAATCCGGTATAAGCTGGTGGTAGATAAAGCTAATTTATCAGCAATTGCATTGATGGAAGGTTGCTCTGTAAGAGATGTTTCCACAACTAATTTGAACTCGATAAACTTTGAAAGGTTAGTGTTTAAGATATTGACAGGTTCTTTATTTTTGAAATAAGCGCTGTTTAATTCTGATAGCAATGAGTTCAGATAAGCTAATATTATTTCAGTGTCGGTTTCCTGTTTATCTATATAAAGTATCTGGTCTAAAATTCCGAAAACCTTTATTACTCTTTCTTTTGCTACGCTGTCAAGAATTATGGTTGGTGCGTTTAACGGGTTGACCAGAAAGGGGAATTGTTGTGGCAACAATGCCAATGTGTTTTCGTCAAATAGCAGTTTGAAATATTTTAGATCGTCAGGTTTAGCCGGTGGCGTAAAAAATTGGTTGGGCATTGCAAAAAGTAGGTGCCCATCAGTAAGTGTAAAGTCTTGCGAGTCTATATTATATGTAATTGAGCCGCTTTCAATTAATACAATAAAGTAAGAAGATAACCTGCGAGGTTGCAATAATTTATTTTGAATATCAGCTGAAAGATAAGGATTGTCGCTTGAGCGGATCTTTATTCCCAGTCCATCATGCTGTAATTCCTCGTTTTTCCCTTTTTGTTTTTGCATATTCATTGCTAAAAGGTTACAGGGTATCGCCATTTGCCCTCATTTCACCAGCAATACTTTTGTTTAATTATGGCAACTGGTGATACTATTCAGCTAATTTACGTAAATCGAACATAAAAAGCTCAGGAAATCACAGGATAGGCGACCGCCAGACCGTCTATCCCGACGACACAACTTTCCGGTATTAAAGTTTCCGGAGTAGATTTAAGATTTCCATCTTAGAGAAATAGCTAATTAATAAACTCCCTGCGGGACATTCCTTTCTTTTCTGCCGCCGAATATGTTAATTGATCCCAAGCAAGAGCCACTTACGCCGAAAGATCTAAAGGACTGGAAACCCGGGATGCATTCGCTTCAATTGCCTGCAATACCCTATGTAACGCCACTGCGTCGTCAAATGTTGGTGCACTACGGGTACCATTTCTTATATCGCCCCCTATCAACGCATACATCCGCGCAACATTCTCCATTATCGGGTTTTCCGCATGAGAGCTCAATAATTTCAGCGCTTTATCCTCACGCCCGGCGCCATAAATTGTAAGGGGCGCCAATTGTCCATGTCCAATAGTTCCTGTCACTTGCAGGTCTCCCTCGGAGCCATTGATCTCCCAGAGAAAATTAGTGCCTTTGGATATTCCGCCGCGATAATGAATGGAAATGGCCGCACCACTTTTCAACCTGCCCATTACCATGATTTGGTCTTCAGTAGTTTTAGGCTTTATTTCTCCGGTATCTTTTAGGGAAACAGTTGAATAGTTACTGAACATATGTGAATGGAGTTCATCAAACCCACCGAGCACTTTGAGCAAGCCGGCTAATGTATGTCCCAACGGGATCGTCAGCATAGTAGCGCCTTTGTTCTTCTCATATATATAATAGAGATCCGCAACGGTTTCGTCCCTCCATTGACCACCGGAGCCGATCAATGTGGTAGACAACACTTTCCCTATAAAACCATCGTTCACCAGCTGCTGTAAATAAATGACCTGTGAGGAAACCGCCATCTGTGTTCCTGCAACTGCCACTACACCTTTGCTGACTGCCAGTGCAGCCAGCCGTTCCACCTCTTCTAACCCATTACCCAACGGATGTTCGCAATACACATGTTTGCCGGCCATTAATGCAGTATATACCAGGTCATAATGATAGGGAACTTTCACGGTCACTACTACCAGGTCTATTTCACCGGAATGTATTAACTCCTGCACATTTTCAAATGCATACGGTATCTGCAATGCCTTGGCCGTACGCTGCGCACTTTCGTAAGTAGAGTTAGCCACACCTTTGACCTCAAAAACATCTGTAAGGGTTTTCAATGCCGGTATATGTGATCTCGATGCCCAATGACTATCCGGGTTTAATCCTATAAAGCCGATCCTGATTTTTTTTTTGTTCATCCTATTATGTTTAAATTCACATTGCAATGTTACAACAGAACAAAGGAAACACAGAACAGACAATTTTGTAAGTATGGCTATAAAAGAAAGTTCGACAAATAATATTAATCGTCAATTCCTTACAGAATGTAATTTGACTTATGCCATTCAATTAATGGGTGGCAGATGGAAGCTGCCCATCCTAATGCATGTTCATAAAGGAATAAAACGATTCGGCGAATTAAAAAAAAGCATCCCCAACATAACGGAGAGAATGCTGACACTTCAATTGAAAGAACTGGAAAGAGATGGATTGATCGGTAAAATTGAATTGACGTACACGGTAACACCCCTTGGAAGAGAGCTGATCCCAGTTTGCATCGAGTTACATAAATGGGGGAGTAAGCACAAGCTGCTCTTACATGGTAAAATAACCCCATTAGAGCCGCAGTTCTGATCTTGAGGTCAGGATCTTCAGAAAGGCTATCCTGAAATCAGAATTCCGTTTGTCAATTGCATTTTAATAGCTTAATTTTTTAATTACTTTTACATTTCAGCTAAAATCGGGTTGCAAATTTGTCGCGGAAATCTTCTTATAATGAGTCTCAGCTTTTGAGGGGTTTAACTTCGGGGGATACCTTACATTACTCTTATATCTTTAAAGAGTATTATAGCGCGCTTTCCCACTACGCAGAAACGATCATCGGTGAGCCCGGGCATGCAGAAGATATTGTGCAGGATGTTTTTGAAAGGTTATGGCAGAAGCCATATGCCTTCGAAGACCTCCGGCATCTGAAGGATTTCCTGTACAAAGCTACCCGTAATGCAGCCCTCAATTTTTTGAAAGGGGCGCAGCATAGTAAGGAACGCCAGGCTAAATTTCTCCACGAACAGGAGGAAGAGGCCACATCAGAGGACCTGGACATCATTCGCATGGAGGTTTTCAGGATGGTTTACCGCGAGATCAGCGGCCTGCCCGAGCAATGCGGGAAGATTGTCCGTATGAGCTATATTGATGGGCTGAAAAACGAACAGATCGCCGAAATCCTTTCCATTTCCCTCCAAACGGTTAAAAATCAGAAAACCAGGGGCATGAAGCTGCTGAGAATGCGCCTGTCGCCGGTGATAGTTGCCCTGTTCCTGTTATATTCCCACCATTCATAATTTTTTTTCGGTTCTTTTAGTACGATTGGAATACCATGTTGTGTTAATATAAACACATCAGACATGGCGTCTTCTTCAAACGATCCATTTATCATTGCAACGCTTATTTTCCGTTCGCAACAGGGCAGGCTTACAGCCGGCGAACAGGAAAAGTTGGACGCATGGATTTCTGCCAGTAACGAAAACCGGCAGTTGTGGGTCAAATTGAACAATCCCGATATACAACAGCAGCACGTGCGCGCCATGGCCCGGTTTGATGAAACCGCTGCGCTGGAGCGTTTTCTATCCAACAAGCCTGCAACATCAAACATACGCCGGATGCAGTTCCTTCACAAATGGAAATGGGCCGCCGCCGCGCTTGTAGTGGCGTTAGGCGTATCTGCTTATTTCCTGCTGGCGCATCGTGGGCAAAATGGGGAGCGGTTTGGCGGCAAATTAGCCCATGACATCGCACCCGGTAAAAACGGCGCTATCCTGACACTGGCCGATGGTACGCAACTGGTGTTAGACAGTTTAGGTGAAGGAAAAATCGCCACGCAGAACGGTACGCAAATTTCGCTGAACAATAACGAGCTTAAATACGATGCCTCCGCTGCAACAGGAGAGGCGGCCCTTAATACCATTACCACGCCTAAAGGTCGCCAATACCATGTTATTCTTCCTGATGGAACGGAAGTATGGCTGAATGCAGCGTCTTCTATACGATACCCGGTTGCTTTCAAGGGACAGGAGCGAAGGGTGAAGATCAGCGGGGAGGTTTATTTTGAAGTGGCCAGCAAGAGCTGGCAGCCCTTCGTAGTGGAAACAGACCAGATAAAACTGGAAGTACTGGGCACTTCATTTAATGTAAATACATACAATGACGAAAAAACAATCCGTACAACGCTCCTGACCGGCGCCGTGAAAGTAACGCCGTTGCCTGGCATGCTGCCTGCTACCCGGCACAAAGTGCTGGTGCCGGGCCAGACAGCGGTTTTAAGCAGGCCGGATGCCTCGGAAGCGGCTACACTGACAGTAACGGAAACGCCTGATCCGGATAAAATTATCGCCTGGAAAAATGGCCTGTTTAATTTTGACGGTATGGATTTATACAGTGTAATGCGCCAGCTGGAAAGATGGTATAATATAGAGGTACAATACGTTGGAAAGCCGGATAATGTGATCTTCAAAGGCAAAATGCACCGCAATACCAATTTGTCCGACGTATTAGAAGTATTGGAAACGATGGATGTTAATTTTGAACTGAAGGGGAATATTTTGTATGTAAGATAGCAAGGTAATAGAAGATGTTGCTTAAATAAAACCGGAAGTGCTCGCGACACTCCCGGTAGATGTTCAAGTAATGTAATAATCACAATCAGGTAAAAGACTGCTTATTTATTCACTTAAACACTCCGTCCCTTATAAGAAGGGACGGATCATGCAAAGGTATGCCAATTATTTTTTATTGCATGCGGATTCCTGATGAATGGAAACGTAGCTCAACCAAATCTCTGTTAGTCATGAAACTAACATTCTTTCTCCTTACTGCCGCCCTGTTACAGGTATCTGCCAGAGGCCTTTCACAGAGTATCAACTTTAACGGTAAAAACGTTTCACTGGAAAAAGTTTTTGCCGCGGTAGAATCGCAAACCGATTATGTTTTCCTGTATAAGGCTACGGCCCTGTCAATGGCAAAACCGGTTACCATCACTGCCAGGGGAACCGACCTGGCCACCTTTCTTAACAAGGTATTCGAAAACCAGTCACTGACCTACAGGATCATCGACAAAAACATCCTGGTGTCCCGGAAAGAAACCATGGTGGCTGTAACCAGTCCACCTGCAGATTCAACGCCGGCAAAACCGGAAATGATCAATGTCTTTGTTTATTCTTCCGGTTATACACCGCTGATCAGCGCTACTGTCAGCAATCTTACCGATAAACGGAACTACCTGACCGCAGGAAGCGGCACTGTTCAGGTGCCGGTAAGGTTGGGCGACCAGGTGCGGATCAGCTATATCGGGTATGTGGACCACCTGTTTAAAATAACGGAGCAGGTTGTTGCTGCCAAATCGTACAATATAGAGCTGGCGCTTTCCGAAAATAAACTGGATGAGGTACAGGTCACTGTTCTGGGCACTACCAATAAAAGGACCGGCACAGCTAATATCGCCACGGTGAAAGCCAGTGATATCGAAAGACAACCCGTTGTAAATATACTGGATGCGATCGCAGGCCGCGTTCCCGGTCTCAGGATCAGCCAATCGGCCAACACGGCAGGCGCCAGGAAAGTAGAGTTACGCGGACGTAATGTACTGAACCAAAATATGTATACAGACCCGCTTTACGTGGTAGACGGGTTGCCGATTGCTACTTTGTCTGTTAATCCGTTTGGAGGAAACACACCTGTCCAGGGCGGCTATTCCACTTCCGAAAGCCCGCTGTATATGATCAATCCCCTTGATATTGAAAGCGTGGATGTGCTGAAAGATGCGGATGCCACCGCGTTGTACGGCTCCAGGGGGGCTAACGGCGTGATCATCATCACTACCAAAAAAGGAAAACCTGGACCTACCCGGTTTAATGTAAGCTACTCCAAAGTATTCTCAGGTGTGCAGCGGTATATGAATATGATGAACACGGAACAATACCTGGCCGTGAGAAAGGAAGCCATGCTGAATGATGCAGCTTTTCCTACCCGGGATAATGCCCCGGATCTTACCATCTGGGACCAGAAGGCTTATACCGACTGGCAACGCGCCTTCTTTAAAAATGAGCAGTCAAACGATGTGCAACTGAGTGTGGAAGGAGGGCTGCTGCTCAATACATACCGCGTGAGCGTAGGATATACTTCCACAGCGGAAATGTACAACCAGGGCAGGGGGAACAAGCGTTTAACAGTAGGTATATCTTTCAACCACCGCAGCCCGAACGGTAAGCTGCAGGTGGAGCTGTCTACCAATAATACTTATTCCAACAATGAAACGGCAGCTACGTTAGACTTTTTTTCACTGCCGCCCAATGCCCCGGGTATTTATGATGAGAACGGGGAATATAATTTTGCCCCGTACAGGAACCAGTATGGGTCCGTTTATCCATTCAAGGATATTAAAAACTGGGGCGAGAATCAAACGCTGAAAAGTCAGACCAATGTCGGGTTTACTTACGAGATATTTAAAGACCTGACAGCAGGCGTTCGCCTTAGCGGGGAATTTTTCTCCAATAAATCAGGCAGCTTTATGCCTAAAGCAGGGAAAGATCCTTTGTTCTCTCCCATAAGTATGGCATTTTTTGGAACCGGTTCCGGAAAGAGCCTGCTGGTAAGGCCGAATATCAACTATCTTAAACTGTTTGGCGGCGCCAGGGTGTCTGCTTCGCTGGCAGCTGATTACAGTTATGCCGACCAGGATGCGGTAACGCTGTTGGGGATGATGTTTTCCAACGATAACCTTATTAAAAGCTACTCGAACGCCCAGATTATACAGGCCATGAATAGTTATGCCGAGCTGAAAGTGGTATCCCTGCTGGCAACGGTTACTTTCGACTGGCAAAATAAGTACCTCATCAGTTTAAATGGCAGGAGGGATGGCTCTTCGCGCTTCGGGAGCGGCGCCCGTTTCGGGAACTTCGGATCTGCAGGGGCTTCCTGGGTTTTATCGAATGAAGAATGGTTTAAGCAGGCTAACATGAATTGGCTGAGCTTTGCCAAAATAAGATCTACCTATGGCGTTATGGGAAATGCTAATGTAGGCGATTACCAGTATCTCTCCCGCTGGTCCGATATCCCGGCCGGTTCCCTGGATAGATTTCCTGACTATGATGATCAGCCCATCTATATGCTCATACAACCCGTTAACCAGAAATACAGCTGGTCCAGCGCCAGCAAGTTTGAAGTGGGCGCACGGCTGGGATTTTTCGACAGCAGGTGGAATCTTGAAGGTAACTTCTATATCAACCGGGACGGAAAGCAACTGACAAACATCACTACGCCGGCGTTCACGGGCTTTCCCGCTGTGGTGGGCAACTGGCCCGCTGTTATCCGGAACAGGGGGGTAGAGCTGATGCTGGATGGAACAATCCTGAACACGAGCACCTGGGGCCTCACTGCGCGTTTCCAGATAAGTAAGAATAGTAACACACTGGTAGCTTTCGAAGGGCTGGAAGATTCTCCTTATAAAGATATGTACAGGATCGGGGCTTCTGTAACCACAAAATCCTACTCACATTATATTGGCATCAACCCTATGAAAGGAACGCCCGAGTTCGAAGATTATAACGGGGATGGGGTCCGGCCTGCCGGAATGACCTCTACCAACTTCCCGGACACGGAGCTGGATGATCATTACAAGATGATTGACCTGAACCCTAAATATATGGGCGGGATGGGCTTCCGGGTCGACTTTAAGCGGGTACTTTCATTGGATGCACAATTCAGCTTCGAAAATGCCCTGGTAGAAGACAAGTTGAATAACCTCGGATACGGAGGCATGATGAACATGGTGTTGTACGACGAAATTCAAAAAAGGCACTGGCAGCAGCCGGGCGACAAAGCGCTGTATGCAAAGTATTCTACCAGGAACAGCGGCGTGTTTTTCGGATCGGATGCGTACTATGCCAAAGGCGCTTATCTCAGCCTGGACAATCTGAGCCTGTCGTATATGCTGCCTGTATCATGGTTAAAAAAGGTAGGCATGAAACAGGGAACGGTTTCCTTGAATTCATCAAAGATTTTCAAACTCTCGCAATACAGAATGTCGGATGTTGAATTGGGCACTACGCCACAGATCAGAAGAATTGCCGCTAACCTGAGATTAAGCTTCTAAAATTAATCGTATGAAAAAAAATACTTTCAGTATAGCTATAGCCGGTGTTTTATTGTCAGGACTGTTGGTAACGGGTTGCAATAAAATGCTGGATATAAAGGACCCAATAAATTCAATCACTACCAACCAGGTTTTCCAGACCGACGATCAGGCATCCATTGCGCTGAATGGTTTGTATTCTTACCTGATCAACGGGGGAGAGAACGAGCTCAATTCGTTCGCGACGCTGGGCAACGAGTTATTCAGCGCAGGAGGTGTTACGCTGGCAGCTGGTCATTCGGCGGATGAATTATATCACCCCTCGCTCAGCGGAGACGACCAGTACTTCGTGGAAACAGCCAACAAGATCACATTGCAGAGCCTGGGCTATTCTCCCAAAATGTGGAAATCGGCTTATAAAGGGATTTTCAATGCCAATGCGCTGATAGAGGGGGCAAAAACAGCTACGTCAAAAGATTTTACCCAGGCCTACCGGAAACGGGTGCTGGGCGAGGCGCTTGCAGTAAGGGCCATGGGATATTTCTACCTGGTAAACCTGTTTGGAAAAGTTCCCCTCGCCTTATCCATCGATTATAATGATACACAAAAACTCCCTTCCGCCAGCCCCGACGTGGTATACCAGCAGATCATCAATGACCTGGAAGAAGCGTCGGGGTATCTTTCCGGAAATTACGATGGAAATAATGTGGAGCGCATACGGATTAATAAATGGTACGTTAAGGCATTGCTGGCAAGGGTTTACCTGTTTACCGGGAATTATGAAAAAGCCTGGCAGCATGCTAACGATGTGATCAGCGAAACAGGTTTGTTTCAACTGGAAAGTCTGAACAAGGTGTTCAGCATATCCAGCCGGGAAGTTATTTTCCAGTTGAAGCAGAGTAATATTTCGGCAGTCCGGGGCAATGCCACGCCCGAACAATTTGCGATGACAGGCCGGTATCTTACCCCCATGCTGGTGAATGCTTTCGAAGCGGGCGATAACAGGAAAACCGAATGGACGCAGGAGGTACCCGGCGGCCCATTTACTCCTGCCGGTTTTTACCCTGCCAAGTATAAGATCAATTCCACCAACCATGTAGTAAACGGATACAGGTCTGAATATTATGTAGTAATGCGGCTCGCGGAAATGTACCTGGTAAGGGCGGAAGCGAATATGTTGCGGGGCGCGGCCAATAAAAATGCTGTGATCGATGATCTGAACGCCATCAGGAGGCGGGCCGGATTGAATGATCTGTCCTATACTTTAACCGATCAGCAGGTAACGGATGCCATTGCCCACGAAAGGCGGATAGAGTTATTCGCGGAATGGGGGCACCGTTGGCTGGATCTGAAAAGGACGAACAAGGCTACCGGGGTGCTTTCGGCGGTATCTTATAAACAGCCGTGGAATCCATACCAGTTGTTATACCCGGTTCCTCCGGACGAAATCCTCTGGGACAACCAACTCTCCCAGAACATCGGTTACAACTAAAAGTGATCACCATTAAATCAGGAAAGATGTTTCAATTCAGCTACAAAAAATATTTTAAAGCAGGGATATTAGTTGCAGGCATACTGATATCCGGTACATCCTGTAAGAAGGAATTAAGGGAAGAGATATTTCCGGCGTCTTTGTCGATTGTGAACGGAATTAACGACAATACCTCTTTCCTGACCGTCTATTTTGGAAATTCACAGCCCAAAATCTATGGCAGGCTATCTTATATTTACAATGGTACCTCTTTTGATTACGCCACTGATAAAATAAATCAGCCGGTTACATTGTTCAGGAACAATGACACGCTTCAGCCTAATAATCCTTTCCTGAAAACCAACCTGCAACTGGAGCCTGGCGGAATTTATACGCATTTTGTGTACGGCAGCCCGGCAAAAGTGAAGCAAAAAACCGTAAAGGAAAATCTTCCTGCCCGCAGCCTGAGCGATAGTGTGGTCAATCTACGGATCATTAATCTCTTTGATAACAGGCCAATTGATGTGTTGCAGCTGGAGCCGGTGCCTGGAACCATGGTGTCTAACCTGGCCTATGAAGAGCTCTCCGGTTTTATAAAAGTTCCTGTCAACGCATCCGTTAAGAACTTCCGTTTCGAAGTGAAAGACCATGCAACAGGTGTTACGCTGACAACTATGTCTGAAGTAAATATTTATCCGGGCTCAACTACGCAAAACGCCCAATGGCTGTTTAAAGCACGTACCATGTTAGTAACCGGGACATGGACTTCCGGGAGCGCTTTTTCGGCCGTTGCAAAAAGCATTGGTCATTTTTAATCCAAGTTTTTAATCATAAGTAACATTATATGCAGCCTATATTAAAGGTGGAGAACCTGTCGCATAGGTATGGCAGTTCCTGGGCCATACGCGAAATAAATTTTGAGATCAATGATACCGGGGTTGTAGGACTGCTGGGTTCCAACGGAGCGGGCAAGTCTACCACAATGAATATTATTTGTGGTACCCTGCTGCAAACAGAAGGGAATATTTCCATTAATGGGCTGAACATAAAAGAAGATCCCATTGAATATAAAAAACAGATCGGCTTTTTGCCGCAGCAGGCGCCCCTGTATATGGATTTTACCGTGCAGGAATACCTGGAGTATTCTGCACAGCTAAGATTGATGGATAGGCGCCTGATAAAAAGCGCCGTGGAAGAGGTGCTGGAGAAAACGTCCATCACGCAGATGCGGTCACGTCTTATAAAGAACTTATCCGGCGGATACCGGCAACGGGTAGGTATCGCGCAATCCATCATCAACCGGCCTAAAGTGGTGATCCTTGATGAGCCCACCAATGGCCTTGATCCCAACCAGATCATTGAAGCAAGGAAGCTGATAAAAGAAATAGCGCAGGACCGCGCCGTATTGTTGTCGTCGCATGTATTGTCCGAAATTAACCTGCTTGCCAAAGAGATCATCATGATTGAATCCGGGCGGGTGGTGTTTTCTGATACACTGGATGCTTTTAATAACATCCTCCAACCCAATACCCTGATAGCCAGGATGCTCCATATGCCCCCGCCCGAAGAATTGATGGCGATGGAAGATGTACAGAAAGTAGAGTTGCTGCCGGATAACAAATGCCGGATCTATTTCCATCCTAACGATGACCTCGCGGAAAGGATCGTGAAAAAGAGCGCAGAAAAGAACTGGCGGCTCACTTCCATTCACACGGAATCTTCCGGTATAGACAATGTATTCAAACAATTATCATCAAATGCTTCTTCAACCTTACATTAATGAGAGTAGTTTTTAATATAGCGCGGGCGGAATTACGGTATTTTTTCTTTTCGCCGATCGCATGGTTTGTATTGATCTTATTCCTGATGTCCAGTGCGGGCATCATTATGGGAAACCTGTCGGATACGGCATTGCAGCAAGACACTTTGCTGGAGTTGCAGGGAGCGCTTTTCAAGGGTTTTCTCAATACGCCGCTGACCAAAAATGTGGTTGGCAAAGCGCTGGATACGGTACTGATGATCTTCTTTTTGTTCATCCCGCTGCTGACCATGGGCGTTATCAACCGCGAATATTCCGCTGGTACCATTAAGTTGCTGCATTCATCGCCGGTGAAAACACGCCAGGTTATCCTCGGTAAGTTCCTGGGGGTATACAGTTTTGTATGCCTGATGATCCTGATCTTCCTGGTGGAGCTGACCATACTCACCTTTTCTATCAGGAATGCAGAAGTTCTGCATATCATTGCCATGGTGCTGGGTTTCTTTTTACTGGCGGCCATGTATGTAGCAGTGGGTATGTTTATCTCCAGTTTAACTTCATACCCGATTGTTGCCGGGATCGGCACATTCGTGGTGCTGATCCTGTTCTCCACTTTACACCTGTTGTTCCAGGGAACAGATTATGTGCGGGATATCACCTATTTCCTTTCCAGCTCGGGAAGGGTAGAGAGCCTGCTGGGGGGGCTGCTTACAACAAAGGATCTCATCTACCTGTTCAGCATTACTTCCCTTTTTATTGTATTCACCATCATTAAAACAAAATCGGTTACCGAGTCGAAATCATGGCGGGTTTCAGCAGGCAGATACCTGGGAGCGTTCATGATAACGGTGGTTATACTTGTAGTAAGCTCCCGGCATGGTTTGATCGGTTATTGGGATGTAACCAGGAGCAAAGTAAATACACTGCATGAGAATACCCAGGCGGTATTCAAACGGCTGGACGGATCACCACTGAAGGTAACGCTGTATACTAACCTGTTTGGGTATAACCTGCTCAATGGCTTGCCTAATGCGCGCAATAAATACCTGTGGGACTTCTGGGCCAGGTATCGCCGCTTCTATAACAATATGGAGTTTGAGTATGTTTATTATTATGATGTGAACAAAGGGGATAGTTCGGTATTCCAGGCGTACCCGGGTAAATCGCTGGATGAAATAGCAGAGAAGTATGCAGAGATGTACAAAACTGATCTTTCTATCTATAAAAAACCGGCAGAGATCAGGCGCCTCATCGACCTGGAACAGGAAACAAAAGGCTTATTGATGCAGCTGGAGTATAAAGGGAAAAAAACGTTCCTGAGAACCTACCAGGATCCTATTGTTTTCCCGGATGAAAAGCATGTTTCCGGTAGCCTTTTGCGTTTAGTGAATGATACAACGCCAACATTTAAATTTCTTACAGGGCATTATGAGCGC
>NZ_DATCRD010000213.1:0-6172 GCF_036569185.1 Chitinophaga sp. | reverse complement strand
GGTGCGGCTCCTGATTTGATTTCAGCCGTGGAAGCCAGCATAGGCTTTACATTTCCCGCAGGATTTAAAGAATTATATACCGAGGTAAATGGTTTTCCCGATGGAGACTGGAGAGAAAATATGTTTTCAATCTGGCCGCTTGAAAAGATCCTGGAAGAGTATAGTGGTAGCACAGATCATGAGTTTATAGGGTTCTCAGATTTCTTAATTCATAGTCATGATATTGGGTTTGTTAAAACCCAGCCCGGCGTTTTTAAGAGATATGGCGGCGAAGAATACGTTTTTATTGCTGCATCTTTCCTGGACGCTATTGCCTTGATAAATACCAATTCCGACCTGATCTATTGATAAAAGCCCCCGGGATTTTATGTAATTTCCCGTTATGTTATATGAACAGCGAATGAAGGTGGAACTGGAGCTATGGCAGCACAAAATGCGTGCCCGGCCGTCTATGTTCGACCGGGTGTCGAAATCAATGCAATCGCGTATCAATCGTATTATTCCACAGAAGGTGCATGACGTGGTTACTGTTACCATCAAGCAAATGGTAAGGGGCGTATTGTTCGGTGCTGCCTATACGATTCCTGAACAGCCAGTTTTCGCATCCATGTATGATATGGAAGAAGCCGTGCTGCGCCGGGTGGATGTGTACCGGAAAACGGCAGCAGCTGAGGGCGGTATCACAGGAGCAGGCGGTATCCTGCTGGGCCTTGCAGATTTCCCGATATTGCTGGGCATGAAGCTGAAACTGCTTTTTGATATCGCTACCTTTTATGGTTTTGATGTAAAGGATTACAAGGAGCGCCTATACATTCTTTATATTTTCCAGCTGGCCTTCAGCAGCCAGGAGCACCGGAGAAATGTATTTGAGCAGATAGTGGACTGGAAAGAAAAAAGCAGCCAGCTGCCGGAGGATATTCATCGCTTCGACTGGCAGCAATTCCAGATCGAGTACCGCGATCATATAGACCTGGCGAAAATGGGGCAGCTACTCCCTGTAGTAGGGGCCGCGGTAGGGGTGGTGGTGAATTACCGTTTGGTGACGAAGCTGGGAAAAACGGCGATGAATGCGTACAGGATGAGGGTATTGGAGTGATGATATTTATCTCCTCCCCATCCCCGCCAGCGCCCTGAGCTCAAAATCAAACGCTCCGGCGCCAAATTCTTTAGTAAGGCGGTGTTCCAGCTCCTTTGCCACCTTGTCAAAAGCATCCGGCGCCTTTTCTTTTACCTGCCTGCCCAGCGGATGTTGCAGGAAATAACTGTTCACAATATGCTGAGGCGAATCAGCGCGACCGCTAAATTTCAGGAACACCACCTTGTGGTTCCTGAAACCCGCCTGTTCAAGGAAAGTGTTTAACAGTTGAGGATCATGTAAAGAGAATGGCGTGTAAAACCGCGTTGTATCTTCGTCTTTAAACAAGGGCAGGATCACCTCCTCAATCAGCAGCGTAAACAACGGCATGCTGGGAATTTTATCCCAGGTGGTGAACACAAAATGACCACCGGGTTTTAATACGCGGGCCGCTTCTTTCAGACCGGCTTCTTTATCCGGAAGGAACATTAACCCGAACTGGTTTACCACCAGGTCAAACGACTGATCAGGGAAAGGTAATTGCTGCGCATCGGCCAGCTGGAATGTGATTGACGGATCATTCAATTGCTGCTGCGCTATTTCCAGCATATCAGGGTTGATGTCTGTGGCAACAAGACTTTCAGCTGCAGGAAAACTTTTCCGGAGATGTTTGGTGAGCCTGCCGGTTCCGGAGGCTGTTTCCAGGATCGTATGCACCGGGAACGCGCTGATGTGCGACAACAACGCCTGGGCGGCCGGTTCAAAAACCAGGGGGCCCAGGTGCTCCTCGTAGTTGGCAGCGTCATTGCCGGCTATTTTATAGACTTCTTCTCCCATAATATTTTTTTATAGTAAAATAACGTTTTATTCTCTGCCTAACTAATTATAAGTGATGCGAATACATGTCATGTAGACAATAAATAATTCATAAATATCGCCCCACAATTTCAGGACCCGGATAGAAGTATCCACTGCTTTAAACGCTTTTTTCTTACCTACCCCATATACTCCTTGTTTCCAGGTATAGAGGCCAACCGCAAACCAGTATTTTTAGCCGGAATTGTAAAGAAGGCATATTCTTTGACTATTTTTATCCTTCGAATAAAAATGAAGAGAATGAAAAAATCACTTACGTTCATCGCCTTACTATCTTTCTCCATTATGTTGTTTTCCTGTGGAGGTAAAAAAAATGATCCAACGCCTGATCCGTCCGGAGGCGAATCTACCTGGAAGCTGGGTAACTATACATACACGCGGGGAGCCTCTTCCCAGAATACAAGCGGTAACACCGTAGGCATAGCTGTTACTACCTCCGGCGACGGAGGCAATCATGGCGCATATTCCGGCAGTGCCTTAACCGCCGTTTTTTATAAGGCCCTGGGAGCAGGAAAATATACATTAACATCTACTGAAGTGCTGGTGGCCCATCCAACTGCGCGTTATATGACGCTTTCCTGCACAGCAGGTACTGCGGTGACCACCGGCGCGGTTGATTATTCAGCCACTGCCACCTCCGGAGGTACTGCCGATGTAACGATAGATGCTAATGGCCAATACCATATTACTATCAGCAACCCGGTAACGCTGGTTAAAACAGTGGTAGTAGGAAATGGGATTCCCGGCGCGCCGGATAACTACACGCTGACGGTTAAAAATGCTTATTAACAAACAGGATTAATATAAAAGAGGGGGATCAGCAATATTGCTGATCCCCCTCTTTGTATTTATTGAGAAAGTTTAAAAACATCTACCACCGCAGAATACCCACTGGCGCCGCCGCCACCGCCTCCTATAAGAAGCGTATTGCCCGTCGCCGCGGCAGCTGCATCTGCCCTTGCTTCGCTGAGCGCCAGCTTTTCCCACTTGCCGGTTTTAACATCGTATACATCTACATCATTAACGGTAGCAAATCCCATAACATAACCGCCTGCCAGCACAATCTTGTTTTCAATGGCGCCTGCAGTGATGGCCCTTCTTGTTTTACTGATCTGCACGGACGACCAGGCATTGGCTGCAGCATCGTAAATATCCACTTTTTCCGAATTGGCTATATTGGAGATAACGCCACCGGCAAACAACGCCTTATTGCCCGCACCGGCAGCAGCCATGAGAAACTTAGCCTCGTTCAGCTGACCCACGCTCCAGCTGCCGCTGCCAACATCGTAAATATCTACCACATTGGAATTACCCGGCCCTGTGTAACCACCAGCAAAGATGATTTTATTCCCTGCCACTGCTGCCGACAGTTTGCCGCGGGCCTGGCTGAGCGTGGTTTTAGTCCATGCTTTTGTGGTGATATCATAAATATCTACAGTGGCAGAAGGCTGGGCATTGGCGGCGAACCCGCCGGCAAATACCACTTTGTTCCCCGAAGCGGCTGCAGCCAGGTCATACCTGGCCTCGCTGAGCAGGTTATTGGACCACTGGCCGTTGGCCGTGTTGTAAATGTCTACCCGTGCGGATAATCCCATATCACTTACGCCGCCACCTACCAGGATAAAAGTACCGGCAGCAGCGGCGGCATGATTACTTTTTGCTTCGGCCAGGTCAGTGGTTTCCCACTTGTTGGCGGCTACATCATAAATATCCACTGCAGCAGATTTGCCGGTACTATAGATGCCGCCGGCAAACAGGATCTTATTACCTGCGGCAGCCGCCACCAGCCCGCTCCTGCCTTTTGATAGCTGCATAGTGCCGGTGTGGGTGATTTTCAGCTCAGGGTCCGGAGGGGGAGCGGGATTGTTATTGCTTTTACCGCAACTGCCAATACCTATGGCCAATAGAATGGCAGGAAGAAGATAGTAACGGCCGGGTTTTGTTTTCATGATATTGATGATTTATATCTTTTTATGGTGGGGTAAAAAATGCAGGGAGATCTTTTTTACGGGGTATCCCAGGCCCTCCGCCATGCCGCCTTTGATGGAAATAGTCTTGTGCTTTATTACGTCCTTTTGTCATGCAGTGCCTTTACCGCAGGGTGAAAGTTCCATCAGGAATTTCACTGGTAAAAGCAATGCTTTTGTGCTGCCGGAGCGTCTTTGATTTTTACCTGGGTGGTAACATTAAAAGTATTGATTTTTCTTCAGGAAAAGAAATGCTTTTTTACCCTGTATGGTAAGAAATCCTGCATCCGTGTTGCCGGCGATTTCAAAGTGTTTATTTTGAGGTTAACGTCCGCCGGCTATTGCAGGCCTGCAGGAAAAGGGTTGCCTGTAAAGAGGGAACCTTACTGAACCAGGTGCTGCATCATCAGCTCCCGCTGGGTTTTGGTAAGGTCGTGCGGATACTCCATTGGTATGTCACTGGCCTGGTCCAGCAATGCAGTTTGCTCTTTGTTAAGATAGAGCTGCTGCGAAGCAAGGTACTCATCGAGCTGCACTCTCGTTCTGGGACCAATCACAGGGAAGATGCCTTTTCCGCAAATCCACGCTACGGCTACATGGGCAGGAGTACTACCGGTTTCACTGGCAATAGTAATGAGGGCATCCAGTATGGCGTTGTTACGCCGGTCCTGTATCAGCGTATCATTTTTAGCAAGCGTAATCCGGCCGGCATCATTGTTCCTGTATTTGCCGGTTAATAAGCCGCCGGCCAGCGGCGAGTAAGCCATAATACCAAGACCAAAATTATTTGCCATAGGCAGCAGTTCTTTTTCCGGTACACGCTGCACAAGACTGTATTCCGTTTGCAATGCTATTACCGGCGCCTTAAAGCGGATGTTGGCAATGGTAACGGCGGTAGCTACTTTCCATGCCGGGAAGTTCGATAAGCCGCCATACAGGATCTTCCCCGCCCGCACCAGTTCATCGAACCCACGCACCAGCTCTTCTGCAGGTGTAATGTTGTCGTCAAAATGCGCGATGTAAATATCGATCCTGTCTGTTTTCAACCGTTTCAGGCTATCTTCCACCGACCGGACCATGGCCTTGCGGTTATTGCCCAGTGCACTGATGGGAGGCGCTGCACTTGCGCTCCTGGTAAATTTTGAGGAGATGATATAATCGTTCCGGTTGCCAGCTATAAATTCACCGATTACCTCTTCCGATGCGCCATATTTATAAGCATCTGCGGTATCAATAAAATTTCCCCCGGCATCAGCATAACCTGCCAGGATGCTTTTGGCTTCTTCCTTACTGGCGCCATAGCCGGTAGCCCCAAACATAGCGCCTCCCAGAATCAGTTCGCTTGCATATAATCCGGTGTTGGCGCCAAAGATCTTATATTTCATATCCTGTTTTTTTTGTCTGCACAAAATTCAACAGGAACAGTTAAATCAACAAGTACGGATAAATTTATCCGTACCTTTCATCCCGGTCTGATCATCTACCTTTGAATCATTTTTATGACATACCAACGAAAAATACCGATACTGGAATGCGGGCATGAATATGTCCGGGAAATATTATACGGTCGCTGGAAGATTACCCTGATCTATTATATTGCCAACGGCGTGAGCCGCCCCGGTGAACTGCAACGGAAAATTCCGCAGGCCAGCAGGAGAGTGCTGGATGTACAGCTGAATCAACTGGTGAAACATGAAATTATCAGCAAAACGGTGTACGATGAAGCGGTCGCTAAAGTGGAGTACCGGTTAACTGCATTCGGCTTGTCGCTTTTACCCGTGGTGATGACAGTGATCGAGTGGGGGAATAAAAATTTTAAGCAACTGAAACGAGTGACCCGTTAACATCTTTCTTAAATTTCTTACCAAAGAAGTATTGCCTGATATTATAAAGAGAAGACCTGATCCATAGCAGTTTTTTCCGATTTGAGTATTCACAAATATCATTAACCGGTTTGCAATGCCCGCACAGCAACAGTTACGCCTGTATGTTCAACATTTTCTTACCTGCTATAAAATTCCCGATCTCGTAAACATCTTCGCTACGCATGTATTCATTTTGCACTACTAAATTTTGCATATGAAACATCGCTACCAACCTTATATTATTTCCTATATTTCAACGGCTCTTTTATTCCTGTTGCCCCTGTTTTTATTCGCGGAAGATACAGGTTCCGGCTTAAAAGGGAAGGTGCTGTCGGCCGATGGCAAACCGGCGCCCGGCGTAACCGTTGGGTTAAAAGGCACCCGGTACT
>NZ_DATCRD010000212.1:0-11560 GCF_036569185.1 Chitinophaga sp. | reverse complement strand
CATTATCCATTTTTACATAGCCGGGATAAAAAACTGGAAAATGATAAAGTAGATAGTCCCATTATTCACCGTCAGCACCCTGTGAACGACGGTGTTTTCAACCTCGCGCTGTCGGCCGGCCAGCCGGTGATCTTTCAACTTGCTACCCTTACTCAACAGGAAAATATAGCCCCTTATGTTCACTATTGGTTCAAACTTGGCATTAAAGAAATGATGTTGGTGAAGATCACCAATGCCAACCAGGACAGGGGCGTATTATTTCTTTATTCAAACAGGGAAGGCGCATACTCGCCTGAAAAATTCAACCTGCTCTCAGGTGTGGCAGACCTTGTAGGAACAGGCATGTGCAATGTGCTGGCAAATGAAAGGATAGAACAACAGATAGAAGAGATCAACCGGTACAGGCAACAGCTGGAAGAAGAAAAGGCTTACCTGATAGAGGAACAATCGGGTAACCGCTTTTCAGGTTTCATTGGGCAGTCGCCCGAAATTCAAAAGATCTTTCGTTTAATTTCACAAGTAGCGCCTTCCGATGCCACCGTGCTTATACTCGGGGAAACCGGTACCGGCAAGGAATTGGTGGCCCGTGCCATACATGAGGCATCTCCCCGCCGGGGAAAGCTCATGATCAAAGTGAATTGCGCCGCGCTGCCGGCCAACCTGATAGAAAGTGAATTATTCGGACATGAGAAAGGAAGTTTTACCGGCGCATCCGACCGCCGTATAGGAAAATTTGAACTGGCTAATAACAGCACCCTGTTCCTCGATGAGATCGGGGAATTACCGCCTGAGCTACAGGTGAAATTATTAAGAGCACTGCAGGAAAAAGAAATAGAGCGGGTTGGCGGTGGAAAAACGATCAGGGTGAATGTAAGGATCATCGCAGCAACCAACAGGAACCTGGAAAAGGAAGTGTCGCAAAATCGCTTCCGGAGCGACTTGTACTACAGGTTAAATGTATTCCCCATCACCTTACCTCCTTTGCGGAAACGTAAAGAAGATATCCCCCCGCTTACCTCTTATTTTATAGACAGGTTCGCAAGAAATTCCGGGAAAAAAATTTCAGGCATCTCTCAAAAAGCAATGACAAAATTAATTTCCTATGCCTGGCCAGGTAATATCCGTGAGCTTGAGCACCTCATTGAACGTGCGGTGTTGCTGACTAATAAAAGTATCATTAAAATGATCCAGCTCCCTGAACAAATTGGCGCGGAAAACAGCTCAGGCGACAAAAATTTTCAGATCCGTCCGTTGGAAGATATAGAGCGGGAATACATTCTGAAGGTGCTTAAAATATGCCGGGGAAGGATTTCAGGGCCCAATGGCGCTGCTACAAAATTAAAGATGCCAGCTACCACCCTGATCTCAAAAATGCAAAGGTTAGGGATCAAAAAAGAACATTTCGTTACCAGTAAAGATGATTGAAACTATTTGCTTTTAAGTGAAAGCTTACCAGAGGTGCAGGCCCAGTAGATCCACAAAGCAACACAGAGGATCAAAGCCGTTGTGGGCGCCACAAAGGACAGGATAAAAGCCAGGGTATGTACCGGAATACCGTATAAATAATTTCTTTTTATGCGCTTAATGCCTTCCTCAGTGATGTCTGGTCTTAATAGTTGCCTGTCCTGGCTGGCAATCCACCAAAGCAGGTTAAATGCCAGGTTAATGCATACAAACAAGGCAGTATAGATCGCCACTGCAATAGGAGCTGATGAAGTATGATAGTAGCTGGCGAGTAATGCTGTAGGATAGGAAACGCAGGTGGCAAGGAATAAGATAAGCCCGTTGGCAAACATCAGCGGGGTATTACGCCGGTAGATCTGTTTGAAGATCTTGTGGTGATTGACCCACATAATGAAAATACTGAAAAAAGACAGGCTGAAAGCCATGAAAGAAGGCCATTCTGCGGTCAGATTTTTTAAAAGCGAATCTTCTTTCCCTGTTCCTTCCAGGGGTACATGCAGTTCCAGGACCAGCAAAGTGATGGCAATGGCAAAAACGCCATCGCTGAAGGCTTCTATCCTGCTTGTTTCTTTTTCCATATAGCGGGATTTCAAAAAATAATCGTGTAACGAATGCTATTTGTAACCTGATTCAATGCCGTGTTTTTTCATTTTGGAGTATACTGTCTGCGCAGGCAATCCAAGTATTGCGGCAGCGCCATTTGCACCCGACACCTTGCCCCTGCATAGCTTTAACGCATTCATGATATGGTTCCGCTCCATCTGTTCCATCGTTTCAAAAGATGTGGGCCCCGCTTTTTGTTCCAGGTGCACCGGCAGATCAATATCCGCAATTTCGTTACCCGTTGTCAGAATAACCTGCCGTTCAATAATATGCTCCAATTCCCTGATATTGCCCGGCCAGCGGTATTCCAACAGCGATTGCATGGCTTCCTTACTGACTTCAGGTACCGGCTTTCCCAATGCGGATGCAAATTTTTTGAGAAAAAAAGCAACCAGCGGCGGGATATCCTCCTTCCTTTCACGCAAAGGCGGTAACTCCACCGGAAAAACATTCAGCCGGTAATACAGATCCAGCCTGAATCTTCCTTCGGCCACTTCTTTTTCAAGATGACGATTCGTTGCCGCAATTACCCGCACATCCACCGGTATGGGCATATCGCCACCCAGACGATGCACTTCCTTTTCCTGTAATACGCGCAGCAACTTAACCTGCGCCTCTAAAGACAATTCCCCGATCTCATCCAGGAAGATAGTTCCTCCGCTGGCCTGTTCAAATTTACCCACCCGCTTCTGATTAGCGCCTGTAAAGGCTCCCCGCTCGTGGCCAAATAATTCCGACTCCAGGAGAGATAATGGCAATGCCGCACAATTAACCGTTACCAGGGGTTTATTTTTCCTGTTGGACGCCCTGTGAACAGCCTGTGCAAATCTTTCCTTCCCTGTTCCGCTTTCTCCCAGCAACAATACGGAGCTGTTGCTGCAGGCCACGGCGCGAATTTTCTCCAGGGCTTTTTTCAATGCAGCGCCCTTACCAATAATATCCGGAAAGCTGTTCTCATGATCATTTACCACCGCCGTATTATTTTCAACAGCGCCATGCTCCGCACGGTAACGGTACCGGGCAATGTCCAGCATTACCAGCAGATCGCGCTCACGGAAGGGCTTTACAAGGAATCCATATGGCTGCGTTGTTTTTGCTGCTTCCAATGTAGCCTGGTTAGTATTTGCGGAGATAAATAAAAAAGGCTTTTTCTGCAGAAACAACTCTTTGGCCAGTTCAATTCCCGACACCGGCGTCTTCAAAGTAATATCGAGCAGCACCCAGTCGGGATCTTTGATCGCAATTAACTCGCGGGCCTGTTCAACAGAAGTAGCAATACCACACATGGTATAACCAGCCTTCGCCAGCATAATACGCAGATCATTGGCAACGATAAACTCGTCTTCCACGATCAATATCTTTTCTTTTACGCTCATCCTTCAGACGTTTTAACTGTAATGGCACTAAAGATCCTGCATTGGAAATACAACCTGATCTCAACGCCGGTCCCGGCAACCGAAGAGACCCTGAACCGACCATCCAGCTGGCCGGAAAGCCCATGCATCAGGCTCATTCCCAGCGACTGGGTATGCTGTGGGTCCAGCTCCGGTGCAAAACCAACACCATCGTCGGAAATCAGCAGTAAACAATCATCTTCGTTAACACGTTTCAGTGAAACATAAATATTGCCTCCCTTACCGGCCGGGAAGGCATATTTGATCGAATTGCTCACAGCCTCATTAATGATCAGCCCAATAGGCACTGCCTGAACAACATCCAGCAATAATGGATCGGCTTCTCTTGTGAACGAAATTTTATCCGTTCTCTCAAACGATTCTCTCATATAACCAATCAATTCCCCGATGTACCATTTCATATCAATTTTTCCAAGATTATCAACCTGGTAAAGCCGCTGATGAATGAGCGACATCGCGTACATACGGTGCTGACTGTTGCGGATGGCGGTTATCGCATCTACGTTATCAAGGTATTCAGACTGCGTATTGAGCAGGCTGATCACAATCTGTAAATTATTTTTAACGCGGTGATGTACTTCTTTCAATAACCACTCCTTTTCTTCCACTACCTTTTTCAGCACTTCATTCTGATCGTTTATTTCCCGTTGTTTGCTTTCCAGTTCCAGGTTGGAACGTTTCTTCAACCTGTAGCGGTTATACATCAATGCAGAAAAAAGGAACAGCATCGCAACGCCTGCGGCAAACGCATTCCGGAACACTTTCTCATTTTGCAGCAACACCTCCTGGAGCTCACTTTTCTGGGTAAGCAGCTCTATATTTTTATCTTTTTGCCTGGTTTCAAACTGCAATTGCAGCATCCCCAGTTGTTTGGCCTGGGCCACACTGGTTAAAGAATCCGAAAGCACTTTATACTGCCTCAAATGGCTGATAGCTGAAGAGAGATTACCCATTGCCGAATCAGTTCTGTAAAACAGGTATTCCGCTTCGGCCCGGCGTACCAGTGCTAATTGTATACTGTCTTTATAGTAAGCATAACTTTTCAGGTAGGGAATAGTTCCGGGAAAACGGCCTGCCGCCTGCAAATAATAGATAATCGCCAGGCGCAGCAGCTGGCTGGTCCTGTTGGAGGGATTGCTGTGCTGGTAGGAGTTTACAAGGCTTCTGAAGTACTGCTCTGCTTTGTTGAACTCTTTTAGCGCCACATAGTTCTTCATGTAGATAATTGGTTCCAGCATCCGTTCCGATTCAATGGCATCGGGCCCATATTGCGATCTGACAAACAAGGTATCCAGACTTCGCCTGTATTCGCCCTTATTGCGACAGGCATCTGCAATATTTACCAGCATGGTTTTAATGCTTTCCGTGTCTTCATTGTTCCGGGCAAGCGCTAACGCTTTATTGAAATAATTAATGGCCTCGTTATAGTATTGAATGCTGTAATAATTCAGCCCAACACGGTTATATACGGTAGTCATCAATGGTCCGGTGTCGCCCGTCTTTTCCCCTGCTTCCACCGCGAGTAAATTATACCGGAGCGACTGGGTAAAATTATTTAACTCGTGATGGGTTTCTCCCATAATCGAATAAATTCCCTGTAAACGCGGATAACCCATTTGCCGGTAAACGGATAAAGCTTCGGTCAGCACCTCCAGCGCTTGTGTATACTGTCCGTTCAGCTGTAACAGTTCTCCCCTGAACTCATTAAGTTTAGCCACAGAAAGGCTGTCGCCCAAACTTTGATAAATATCGGCTCCCTGCTTGTATAAGCTGATCTTTGCCGGAAGATCTTCCGGTGAATTGGAATAGGTACCACCCAATTCCACTATTCCTTCTGCTTTCAGCCTGGGTGTTCCATAAGCATTTAAAAGGCGAACCGCTTCTTCACTTACTTTTCTGCCATCGGCGGCATGCCCGGATTCCCGGTAGGCTTTTGCCAGTAACAGTTTACTCAGCCCAAGCCCTGCCGGGTATTTCAGTTCAATACTTAATTTCTCCATCTGGCGGGCGATCTGGAAAGCCTTTTGCATATCCCGTTCCAATGATCCTGGTTTATCCAGGAACGACTCTCCCAATTTCATCCATGCGGTGATGGTAGCCGTATCTGCTTTTCTGCTTTGAACCAACCGGCCTATTGTTTCCGGTCCGGCAACCGGTTGCCCGTACACTTTACCGGTAGTTACCGGGAGTATTACCGTCAATCCGATTGCCACCCCTATCAATATTCTCACCAGAACAATTTTCCTCATGGCGCAAATTTACGCGCCATAACTTCTCCCTGCAAATAACATACAACAACAGCCACTCCCGGCAGCAGGATAGCGCTAAGGCCCAGCCATTTAGCCATTATGGCGCCGATCAGGCAACCGGCTAAAAATCCCCCGATGGTGAATACCTGGCCCTGAAAATCCTTCCATGCCACAGCATCGCCACTCCGGCCCTTCCGCATCAGGTTTCCCAGATCCAGCGAGGCCTGGGTAACATTTCCGGTCATCATGGTGGTGGGCCCGTGTGTTTCTTTGGCAAATAATTTTCCAAAAGCATTCTGCAGTCCCATCGCTACCACGGTGATCATTACAATTGAATAGATCATTACTTTCTCTTCTCCTCCCGCTAACATGGGCAGCAAAATAGCGCCAATTCCGCATATTATCAGTACTATACCCTCTGCCAGGAGTATCTTATACTTTTTTTGCGTTTTCTCAACCGCCCATCCACCGGCCATTACAGCGAGTACAAACACCGGAAAGGTGACCAGTTTCATCCAGGATTCAATGTTGCCGCCACCTTTCGCCACCTGCGCTGCGAATACAATAAAATTGCCTGTTACATGCGCAGAAAAAATACCATCTCCTGATACAAAGGTGGCTGTATCACAAAAGCCCGCCACCCATGCCAGTAAAAATGTTACCCAATTGATATTGTGCGTAGCCTCTGTCATGTTTCAATTTTATAGTGTGTAAATCCTTTTTTATCTGTCCCCTCCTATTCCAGGTGAGCCCTGAGCATCCAGGCCATTTTCTCATGCTTTTCCATCAGCCCGGTGATGTAGTCGCTGGTGCCGGCATCGTGAAAGGCGGTTACGTATCCATCTATATTTTCCCGCAAATGGATCAATATGCTCTCATGGTCCGACAGCAGTTCTTTGATATGGCCTATCGCATCATTTTTTTCCCTGGACTGTTCTGTAAGATGGGTCAGACTTAAAAATTCCTTTAATGATGCCGGGGGAAAATGTCCCAAAGACCTGATCCTTTCTGCTATATCATCCACAATTTCTTCCATCTGCCCGTACTGGGATTCAAAAAATAAATGCTTGCTGTGAAAATCCGGGCCTGTTACGCACCAATGCGCTTTGAGGGTTTTGGTGTAGAGCACAAATTCATCTGCCATTATTTTTCCCAGCGAATGGGCTACGCTGGAAAGGTGTTCCGGTTTAATACCAATGCGTGTGATCATTTTTTTTAATTAAATAGTTGAAGCAATAAAAAGGTATCCAAAGAATAGGTACCGGCGCCCAGCGCCAGTAAAAAAAGTAAGGAGAGCGTGTACATGTAAGGTACATCACGCACTTCCAGGTCGTCTTTCGCGTGTACTACAAAGTAACCGATGGCGGTAACCCCGATCGTAGGCAGGATCACCAGCCGGGTCCCAATGCCGAGTATCACCAGGAACGGCACCACTGTATCTGAAAACGTAGCTACCAATGCGTTGAGCTTTTCCGGTAAATGAAGCGGGTTGGGCACATGCTCCTTCTGTCCGTTCACCACACGGAACTTTTTCATGCCATGTACCCTGAACAGCTCCAGGGCCAGCAGGCAGCGGAACAACAGCATGGCCGCATTGTTCCAGGTGCTGCCCAGGTCAGAGTAAAGAATGGATATGATAATATCGTTCATAATATGCATGTTAAAAGGCAAAGCAGGAGCAACCAAATGCGCCCCAGAATGCGGTGTAATTATTGACCGGGATATTGCTCTTACGGGCAATATCATGATGATGCCCGTGAACATCACAACTACCTTTGCAGCTATGTATCCCGGTAGCAGTGGCTGTTTCAGCGCCCGGTATCCTGGCGGCAATGGTAGTATCCCTATAGTATCCCGGGTAGCTTTTCACAGGCGACCAGTCAGGCAGAACGGGTACGGATGGCGGAGCATGAGTGGCGAAATCATCTTTGGCGTATACAATCTTTCCGCCAACAATGGTAAGGATGGATTCAATCGCCTTGATCTTTTCATCCTCTATTTCAAAAAAGTCGCTGTTCAATACCGCGAGGTCGGCCAATTGTCCTACACTGATACTGCCTTTCTTCTCCTGCTCCCCGGAAAACCACGCGCTTCCCCTGGTATACAGTTCCAGTGCGGTTTCCCGGCTCAGCTTATTGGCGTCGCCATAGAGTTGCAGGCCGCCAACGGTTTTACCGGCGGTGAGCCAATACAGCGCTACCCAGGGATTATAACTGCTCACCCTGGTGGCGTCTGTTCCTGCGCCCACCGGTACTCCCGATTGAAGCATTTGTTTCACCGGTGGGGTATGTGCAGCTGCAGCAGCTCCGTAACGATCGGTAAAATATTCGCCCTGGAAAGCCATCCGGCTTTGAATGGCGATGCCGCCGCCAAGCGCCTTTACGCGGTCTATATTCCGTTCATCAATGGTTTCCGCATGATCGAAGATCCAGGGAAGCCCGTTAAAAGGGATCTCCCTGTTTATTTTCTCAAATACATTTAAAAACCGGGTGATGCTTTCGTTATACGTGGCGTGCAAACGGAAAGGCCAGCGTTTCTCCACCAGTAACCTTACTACCCGTTCTAACTCCTCTTCCATGGCGCCAGGCAGCTCCGGCCGTGGCTGAAGGAAGTCTTCAAAATCGGCGGCAGAAAACACCAGCATTTCACCTGCGCCGTTGTGGCGGTACATGTCGTCTCCCTGGTGAAGGGTAACGGAGCTGGTCCAGTTTTCAAAATCCTCGTATTCCTGCTTAGGCCGTTGTGTGAACAGGTTGTAGGCAATACGAACCGTCAGTTGCTTTTTTTCATTCAGTTCACTGATCACTTTATAGTCATCAGGAAAATTCTGAAAGCCTCCACCGGCGTCAATAACGCTGGTGATGCCAAAGCGGTTTAACTCGGTCATGAAGTGCCGGGTAGAATTTACCTGGTGCTCGTATGGCAACTTTGGTCCTTTGGCAAGTGTGGCATACAGGATGAGGGCATTGGGCGTTGCTATCAACAGCCCGGTGGGATTGCCTTTGGCATCTTTCTCCAACCGGCTTCCCGGCGGTGCAGGCGTATCCTTTGTAAAGCCAACTGCCTGCAATGCAGCACGGTTCAGCAGTGCCCTGTCGTACAGGTGCATGATAAATACCGGCGTATCCGGCGCAATGTCATTGATCTCATCCAGGGTAGGCATTCTTTTTTCTGCGAACTGAAATTCCGTCCATCCGCCTACCACCCGCACCCACTGCGGCGATGGCGTTAGCGCCACCTGCACTTTCAGCATCCGCAATGCATCTGCCAGGGAAGGAACTCCATCCCATCTTAATTCAAGATTATAGTTTAATCCGCCCCGGATTAAATGGATGTGTGAATCATTTAATCCCGGTATCACTCTTTTGTTTTCCAGGTTGATCAGCACCGTGCCGGGGCCCTGAAATCCATTCAGTACTGTGGCATCATCTCCAACAGCTATGAATTTACCTTCTTTAATTGCCACTGCAGTTGCCGCAGGCTGGCGCCGGTCTACGGTATGTACCTTACCGTTGTAAAGAATTAAATCGGCCTTTTTCATCCTGGTCTGTTTTAGTTTTGAAACGAAGCAATCGCTTCTTTGATCCCTTCGCCGGCTGTGAGGAAAAATGCGGGGCCGGCAAGCAGTATTACCCTGTTTATTTTTGGAGGGGCAGCTAAATTATTTTTGCGGAGATAAAGCTGGGTGCGATATGCTTCAATAATGCCCCTGGTAACATTGCCTGCAACGAGTGCGGTAGGAGAATCGATACCGGCGTCTTTGATATCGCTGGCGAAAGAAAAACTATTTACCCCTAAATTTAATGCTTCACGCATGGCCACACTTGCCACCGAGGTCATAAGATCCGGGGTGAAGTTATTACGGTTGCCCAGGCCGATCAATAATAAACGGGGCGCTTTCAGGGCTCCTTTGGCTGGAGTGATCAGTATTGTTTCCAACGCATGCCCTGCAAACTTCCCGTTTTTGCGCAGTGCCGTAATTTGTCCGTGCAGGGCTTCATCCAGGTGAACCATACCGTTCAGCGCTGCGGGCAATGCAGGCGGATTAAAAATATCGCCTTCCGTATATTCGAACACGCAAGCCACCTGTAAAGGGGATACGGCGGCCGAAGGCCCCTGTACCAGTCCTTCGATGGAGATCCCATCTACCTTGCCCCATATTTTCGAAGTGCCTACCGGCGTTGTTTTCACGGTGGTATCTGCAGTTACTGTCTGCTGCGCATAACCTGTTGTTTCCAGCAGCAATATAAACAGCAGTGGCAATAGACTTATCTTTGCTATCCGCCAACCGCGATTGTTCTTATAATTTCTCATAATAAATAATTTACTTTTCCTGTTAAAATTTGAATGCGACTCTCGTGTTAATGAATAGACCGTCCTTATGATCTTTGATCAGATCATCTATAAAAGCGCCTGTCTTAAAATATTGGATACCGGCATTCAGCGAAACAAACCTGTTCAGCGTATATACCGCGCTTGCGAGATAAGCGGTACCGATGTATCTTTTCCCGGAGGAAGCGCCTGCCAGGTTAAAATTGCCACTGGGGCGATATACGCCATCCTGCAGGGAGTAACGCCAATTGAGCACCACGTCGGCCTGTAACATCAGTTTGGAACTCGGATTCACCGTCGCATAGGGATGAATATCAATAAGGTTTACCGGGCCTATCTGCGGACTGAATCCAAAATATCCTCCTTTGGGATACAGCGGGTTAAAGGTTCCCAGCTTACCATCATTTTTGTTACGGTCGCCGGAGATGTAATCGTTACGTAAATTGATCGTTGGCCGTGCTTTTACGGATTCAAACATGTAGCCGATATCTGCAGAAGCGGTCCAGGCGTTGATATCAGCAGCGCCAAACTTTCCAAACTGCCATGCCGCCTCGAAATTATAGATGAAGCCACCACCGTATTTCCAAAGCCTCGTACCAAGTGTATGCCTTACTTCCTTTGCTGTTCCTTCTTCGAAAATGGCCTGATCGCGCCGGATGCCCAGGTAATAAATATCGAGGTTACCGGCCCGTTGAAAAATGCGCCTGGCATACAGGCCCCACAGGTTCGCCTGTTTACTGATCTTATTGTCGAATGCCCCTGTGTTCACGGTATCCGCTGCCATAGCAAATGCATCTGCGGTAAAACCTTCCGCGGCATACATTAACTTAAGACCATCAAAGTAAAGCCGCAGGTTAGGCCCTTCCCGCACGGAGATCAGTCGCCCGCTGCCATAATCCAGTTCCTGGCGGCCGGCGCGGACAGTGAAACTTTGTGCACCCTGTTTATACAGCTGCGCATCAATAAAGAGGTTCTGAATATTCAGATGATCTTCATCAATAGGCCTGGGACCGTTTTTACGACCTCCTTCCCAGGCACTCCGCAGCTGCGTGAACACCCGGATCCTTTCTCCGAAGTGAACATCCGCATGAAGGTCGTAGCGCTGCAATAAGAAATTGTTATGGCCTGTTCCCAGCCGTCCCCAATCCTCATTATGAAAATCAACATATTCCCACCTCGCCGATCCTCCAAAAGAAACGTATATGTTATTTTCAGCGGAGAGTGAAGTATATTTTATCTTATGATAAAACGTTGGAGCAGAATCACGCAGGTAACGGTAATTCTCATCAAAACGCATTAGTTTAAATGACTGGGTGTAACCTGCATAACTGATCAGCAGGAGCATGATCAGCATCGCTGACTTTTGCAATAAACAGAAATTGGGAACTCTCAAAGCTGGTAGAGGATTTTACAAAAGAAATCAGTGTTTAAGCATGTGATGGGCATAGTGAATACCTAAGCCATAGGAGCCACCATACTTTTTCATGAGGTCAGTAA
>NZ_DATCRD010000211.1:0-4065 GCF_036569185.1 Chitinophaga sp. | reverse complement strand
CGCGACAGCAGCGGTTATTACCTGGAAAACAGGCAGCAGCTTATTTACCGGTTTAATGCGAAGCCGGCGCCGGACGGAAGTTGTATGCTTGCTGAGATCCGCAACCCCGCAGGGTTCCATATACAGTTCCGGTATAACGGTCACGGCTATCTGCAACAGATCATCGACAGCAGCAACCGCGTGCTGCATGTAACTACAGATGAGCAGGGCCGCATTGAATGCATTCATACCCACAAAGCAGCCACCCGTATTAACCTGGTGCGTTACGCCTATGATGAAGCGGGTAACCTGGCAAGTACCACCAATGCACGGGATGTAAGCAAATACTTTTTTTACAAGGGACATCTACTGGTACGCCTCACCAGTCAAACGGGAATGAACTTTTACTGGGAATACGACGGCAAAGGGGAAGATGCCCGTTGTACACATACCTGGGGAGATGAAGGCGTACTGGAATATCATGCAAAGTATGAGAAAGGAAAAACAATCGTTACTAACGGTCTTGGGCATACCACCATTTACTGTTACGATGATCGTAACCTGATCAGCAAAATCGTAGATGGCAACGGCGGCGTTGTGCTGCAACAATATAATCTTTATGAAGAACTGGAAGTAATTACAGATCCTGCAGGGAATACCATGAAGTTTGAATATGACGCGTATGGAAATAAAGTAAAGGAAACCAATGAAAATGGAGAATCCACCACGTTCTACTATGATGAAGCGCAACGGCTGGAAGGGATTAAAACACCCGCTGGCAGGAAGCAGCAATGGGACTACAACGAACAGGGATTACTGGAAAGAAGAAAGACTATTGACGGAAATATTATCCGGTATGGGTATACAGGTACTCATCTTACAAAGATCACTTACAACAATGGACGCATATTCAGGCTGGCATATGATGAGCAGCATAATCTTACCCGGCTCATTTCACCGGAAAATGCGGAATTGCACTGGAAGTACGATGAACTGGGCCAGTTAGTAAAAGAGATCACCGAAACAGGTTACTGGTACGAATATAATTACGACGCCTGCGGGAATATGATCCGTATGGAAGAAGCCAATGGTACCATTCAGCATTTTAGTTATGATGCTGCTGATAACCTGGTGCAGGCGGCAGATGGGCAGCGCGAGGTTAAATTTAGTTATGGGCCGCTGGGCGTATTAACGGGAAGAAGCCAGCAGGGCGTGAATATCCGGTTTAATTATGATAAGGAGTTGCAGCTGCGCAGTATCGCCAATGAAGGAGGTGAATTGTACCGGCTGGAACAGGATGCCAATGGCAATGTGATCAATGAATGGGGCTTTGATGGCGTGCATTACCACTACGAGCGGGACATTGCCGGAAGGATGAAAAAAGTGATCCGTCCTGATAACCGCTGGACCGTTTGCGATTATGATGGCACGGGTTTATTGGTGCGGGAAGAGCATTATGATGGAAGTGTAACGGCTTATGGATATAACAAAGACGGGCTGCTTACAGGCGCTTTTAATGAAGATGGCGCTATTACCATTCAACGGGATCATTATGGCCGTGTAATTGGCGAGATGCAGGGAGCCTATACTGTAACCCGGCAGTATAATGAATGGGGCGACCCGGTGCTTCTGGAAAGTAGCCTGGGAGCTGCTATCACGTTAGAGCATAATGGAGCGGGACTGGTAGAAAAAATGCAGGCATCCAACGGACATGCGGATAGCTGGCAGGCGCAGTGGAAACATAACGAAAGCGGGCTGGAGGTATTGCGGCAGCTTTCAGGCGGGGTAACTGTAGAAACGCAACGGGATAAAGAAGGAAAGATATTCCGGCAATCTATTGGCGTACGTAAAACAGAACAAAGCCGTATACGGTATGATTGGGATAGAAATACACAGCTGCGGCGTATTGTTAATGAGATGAGCGGTACGCATACGCAGTTCGCCTATGATGAATTTGATAACCTGGTGAGCGCCAGCTACGGCCAAACAGGAGGAACCGCAGCCGAAACAATTTACCGGGTACCCGATAAGCTGGGGCACCTTTTTAAAACGCCCGCACGGAAAGACCGCGTATACGGCAAAGGCGGACGGCTGCTGGAATGTCCTGATTATTTTTATTACTACGACGGTGAAGGAAATCTTATTTTCAAGGAATTCCGGCGCAATAGTAATAGTACTGCAGAAGATAAACGCCCCTGGGCAAAAGCAAATAAAATAGCGCTCAATGGCAGTCATACCGGCTGGGCATATGAATGGAAGGCAAATGGATTGCTGGGAAAAGTGATTATTCCCAATGGCGCCGAAATTGTTTTTAGTTATGATCCCTTAGGCCGCCGTATTGCCAGGGTAAATAAACGGAAGCAGCAGGTAACCCGCTGGCTCTGGGATGGCAATGTACCCTTGCATGAATGGCAGTATACCGGCGATTATCCCCCGCATTTGCAGGCCGTGGCAGATGGCGCATTAGAGCTGGAGCAGGAACCCGTAGAAAACCTGGTGACCTGGATATTTGAAGAGAATTCTTTTGTGCCCTGCGCTAAACTCACCGCCAATGGTGCCTATAGTATTATAACTGATCACCTGGGCACACCCACGTATGCCTTCGACGCTTCAGGAAACAAAGTATGGGAGCGGGAACTGGATTGCTATGGGAAAGTGCGGCAACTGCATGGTGATAGAACTTTTTGTAATTATCTTTATCAGGGGCAGTATGAAGACAGGGAAACTGGATTGCGCTATAACAGGTTCAGATACTACGAACCAGACAGCGGAATGTTTATTTCCCAGGACCCGATCAGGTTAGCTTCCGGCGAATTCAATCTTTATGCTTATGTGCGTGATCCCAATACATGGGTAGACGCATGGGGATTGGAAGGCGCAGAAATGATAAGGGTATACCACTATACGAGTGTGGATGGTTACAATGGCATTATGGGAAGCGGGAAAATTAACATGAGCGACCCCGGAAAAAGAGGAAAAGGAGCGATATCAGGAAAACCCAAAGCCGTGTATGTGACAACAATGTCACCCGAAGAGCTGAAAGCCTCTAAAGCCCGGGGCCAGATGGGCTTAACCAATGAAAAGAGCCAGCGTTATATTTCCTTTGAAATCGATAAAAATAAAGTGAAGAGAGTAGACCGGCAGGATGGCGTAAAACGGCTTTATATTGAAGAAGATATTGAATTAAGAGAATTAAAGGGGAAAAAGTACAGACTAAAAGAAGATGTTAAGACGGGATGCGTCGGCTAAAATTTATAAACTATGAACTGGACAGGAGAACTATATGGTTTTTATTCAGAAAAGCCAATACAGGAAGTATTTGAAGCAGTAAAGAATAAGGCACTGGAAATGCCTTACAAATTTGACTATAATAAAACTGATATCGAGGAAACGCTGTTGTTTTATAAAGATGAAGCCATGTTGGAATATCATCTGGAAAACGGTTATAACACGGAACTGAATGGAGAGGGATGTTTTTCCCTGGAAGCGAAGACCGTTAAACTGGATGGCATCGCTACCTTGTTTGAGTTTGAAGGAGCTTCGGATTTCGAACCCTATGATATTAACCTGGTATTCAGCAGGATTTATTATTACGTGCTGACAGTACCTGATTTTATTGAGGAATCTGAATTTTCAAAGAAAATACATGCAATGTTTCACCAGGTATTAAGTGGGGTAAAACCCGGATAGCAGGAGAAGATGATCACTAAAAAAACATATCCCGCAAGGGAATAAAGTAATCATATCATGGCTGTAGAAAATAAAGGCTTCGGGGCATTATTTGCAGAAAAGAAAAACTCACTGGACCATCTCCAGAAAGGAATGGCCAGTATATTACCCGCTTTCCCGGGAATGCCCGCCGCAAAATATTTTGACCTCGGTATAGGAATCGATTTTCATGATTCCGTATTTCCCCCTTCACCCTTATTACCGGTACCTCATATCGGTATGGTGTTCGATATCATAGGAGCTATTATGGCAGCCATTGCCAGTGTAGTGCCACCACCACCGCCACCACCGCCTGTGGAAGAAGGAAAAGAACCGGAGCCGCAGCCTTTCTCGCTGGCAGCTACTGCACAAATGCTG
>NZ_DATCRD010000210.1:0-72852 GCF_036569185.1 Chitinophaga sp. | reverse complement strand
TCTTCTATTTCGGATTTTACTTCGTCTGTAAATGCGTATTCGCATGTAATCGCCAACGGGGTTTTCTCAGCTTTGTCAATGGCCTTTTTTTCTCTCCGTGGATAATCATGGGTAAGTGAAAATTCAAAATGGTCGTCATCTTGAAAATAATTTGTTTTGGCAATAGATTCCAATATTGAAGTCTTGCCAGATTCATTCATACCCACAAGGATGGTAATATCATCCTCAACTTTGAACGATTGATCTGATTCGAAACTTTTATATTTATGTATAGTGGCGTTAACAAGTTTCATCGCGTTTATTTTTAGTTAGTACAATATATGCCGGAAAAATCAAATCTACAAATTCATCATCTGAAAGACCGATATAAAACTAATATAATCAGATATTAAGATATTAATCATAAAAACAATACAATGTATGGGTAATCATTTTTAGCTACATTTTCGTGGCTTAAACTTTATTAGGCTGGATTCAGGAAGGTTGCTTCAGATAAATAATTTTATTTATTCATGATTTTTAATAAGTTCTGCTAATAAATAAGACATTCGGAAAAAGTATATTTTTAACATAAAGAGCACCAAAGTAATTACATTAAATTTAAACCATTAAAGAAAGCAAGCAAGGGGATTAAGTGTTCGATTGAGCCCCTTGACTCCCCGCAAATTTCACTACAAGCCGCTGTAACACAGCGGCTTTTTTTAATGACCTGATTCTTGTACGCATCGGAGTGAACTTATATATTCGCAGTCTGAGCACAACAAGACTAAGTTTCTGACCATTCGTATAACCCCTTATCGCACAAGACGCCTGCCAAATACGTAGCTACCCTTTGTGCGCCCAGCGGAAACAGGTTTCCGTGGCGGCGAAGCTAAACGACCGCACAACCAGACAGGTGTAAAGTCATCAGTGGACTGTTCGCAGAATGTTCACAATTTACCTTACAACAGCTACATTTCAGCAATATACCGTTATCCGGCAACAATTCCCGGGATAGTCCTCCGGCGGCTTTGGGAAAAATTATTATGGGCAGACAGTCACTAGGATTTACAACCAACAAACAGCGCCCGACCTTATTTTTGCCTACAACAAAAGTAGATTTGGCTTCATTTGTTCTTGAGTTGTTGCTGACTCTTGCATCAACAAAATAATATGAATTATGAAACAAAAAGTCTCATTTCTTTGCATCGAATACGTAAAATGGATAAACGCAAAACGCATTGATGTTTCGGGTAGGTAATTCTTGCAATTAAGATTATTTTTTCAGTATGGCAAATCAAAAACCTCATAGGATAAAAACAATCAGCGAATTTCATCGGTATAATGGTTTGCCCAATCCTGAACATCCACTTATCAGTATTGTAGACTATGCAACAATGTATCGAAATACGAGTGAAGATTCAGGCGTTGTGCCCAGGGAAAGAGCGACTATTAGCGAACAATGAAAGTCCTTACCCGTTATCTTTTTGATGAAGCCATTATTTTTTCTTTATCATTCCTTCGTTTGTAATGATCATATTTCTCAGGTCCATGTTGTTCCTGCTTAAGAAGCGTTGCTGAACGGCATCGGAGTCGAGCATCATTTGCTTTTTATCCCCGGATTTGCGGGAACTTTCATAGGGTTCATTTGCAAAAATCAGCTCGTAGATCATATATTCCATTGCCTCCTGTTTCTGCCGGTTGTTCCAGCCATCGGGACGAACGGTCAGGGCTATCTGCCGGCGTACCGCCTGAATCATGGGAGCTGAAGGATTAGTGCCCTGTCTATTGGCAATACGCCACATGCCCAGCATGTATGCCGTGAATGCATCGGCATAATTATGCTGTACATCAAGCCCCAGGGATGTTAATAGTTTTATATAAGCAGCAAACGGGGTATGCTGGTTCAGGGCCCTTTCAAGGTTTTGCCCGGAAACCGGGTCTTTCTTTTTCAAATTGTTAATAATAGCCTGCTTTACCTGGATGGATGTTGCGTTGTCAGGTGTAATCCGGAATACATCGGCATTTGCAGGTAGCGCGATTTTCCTGCCTTTACTTCCTGATGGTTTGTTTTTTGTGTTTGCGTAAGCAAGGTTGTTAATAATGTTCTGATTCACGAAAGACTGGATGGTGTTGTTATACAGCATATTGTTCTGGGCGATCATCATGGTCGCTCCCGGATCATATTGCCCATATCCTTCATTTGTGCCTGAGAGGTACAGTATGAGTATTAACCAATGCAGCTTTTTCATAAATTATGCGGCAGCTTTTTGTGATAAAATAATCAGGGCAATTGAACAGTCTTAAAATAGTCTGCCTGCAAATTGCTCTGTGGATAAGCGCCCAGGCCAGCATGCTTCAATGTATTTTCATTCACTACTTCCATGCTATACACTTCCGTTCCATTGATGAAAAAATGAAGCTGGCGATTGCGCAGCTCAATGCGCAGTACATTGAATTGCCCCGGGCGTATGGTAGTGCTTTTGGTGTGATCCTTATACAAAACATAATCTCCACTTGCGTCAGGATGGCCCCAGATAACATAGCCACCGGCCGTTGTGATCTCGAAATAAAAAGCCGTATTATTATCCAGGTTATTATTCCAGACGAGCCCGCCCCAGGCTTCGGATGGCTGAGTGGATAAAACATAGCTTATTTTAACACTCGCTTCCACCGCCATATTGCTGCCACTAAGACCATCAAAAAGATTCAGGGGGCCCACTATATAATGTTTTGCACTTGCGTTCCTGAATTCATAATATCCTCCTTGTAACGTACCTGACAAACCCGTTCCCATTGCGCCGGTCTTCCATTGCGCCGTGTCATTATTCCGACTAAAATCCGTTTCATACAGGATGACTTCCCGGGGTTTTATATCATCCTTTTTGCAGGCACTCATGATCACCAGCAAAAGTGTGGTTACACGGGCAATGGATCGTAGATTTTTCATTATTGTTTACAAGGGTTGAAAAAAGTTTTAAATTAATACTATGCTGCGCACCCGGACTGTCCTGCTTTAAAGGAAGGGCTGCAGATGGCTATACAAAAAAATGTAGAATTGCACAGCCGGGCAATGGGAGAAAACGTTGGTTTTTTTCTCAGGGTTTTCCATGAGATTCCGCGGGAATTAAACAGAACAGGGGAATGGCAGCCCTTAATGATAGATAGTGGCTTTCCCGTTTGAATGGATGTTTTGCGATTAACACGAAAGGCGCTGGAAGTTCTAACAAGTTGTAGCTACTATTATATGGATAATCTCCTACTGACGGCCACCAGGCAGCAATCGATATAGATAGTATAATTAATCCATTTATATACTATGAATGCCATCATTTGAAGTGATGGATGCTGCCTGCAAAATTCACGATAAGTAATATTGTACTTTTATGCTGATTTAACTGACGATAATGAGAAAGCCTAAAATTTTGTTGCACCAGAATGAGCTGATGTCTATCGGAGTTGATATTGTACCGATAAAAGGATTAGCACAAAAGGTACAGACACCTCACAGGGATGACCATTATATGTTTATTATCCAACAAAAGGGGATGTCTGCCTGGGAACTGGATTTCAGTGCAGTTACTTTGAATGGGGCTTCATTATGCTTTATAACACCCGGACAGGTGCATCGTTATTTAAATAATAAAAACAGCGAGGGTTGGTTGGTTTTTGCAGATACAGCATTAACCGCCAAACCGTACAGGGAAATATTCGATACATTTTTACATAACCGCCAGGTGGTTGACATTCAAAAGAATGCAGACATTTTTATAATGATATCTGTGCTTGAAAAACTTTTGAGGAATGAGGAGATGCCATTGAAAAAAGCGGTAGTTAGCTCATTGCTGGATACCGTTACAGGGATGATCGCCTCTGAAATCGTACAATTCCGGCATTCAACAGGCGGTATTGGCAGCCAGAAATATACCATTGCAACGAAGTTCAGGCAATTGGTTAAGGAGCAATATAAAGATTACAAGCTGGTAAAAGACTATGCTGCCCTGCTCAATATCACACCTTTATACCTGAATGAGGTGATGAAAGAAATAAGCGGATTTGCCGCAAGCTACTGGATACACCAGGAGGTGATCCTGGAAGCGAAGCGCCTGCTTTATTATACAGGTCTTGATATAAAAGAAATAGCCTTTGAACTTGGTTATGAAGACCACGCTTATTTTTCCCGTTTTTTTAAAAAGAACACAGGGATGACCGCCTCTTTATTCAGGCGTAAAAAACCATAGTTTGTCCAATTATTGCCATTAAATGGCTACCCCATGCCCACACTTCCCGCTTTAATTTTGTAATCGTAAAATTTAATAAATGAATACGATGCAACGCCGGGCAGAAGAAAAATTGCCTTAATAACAGTTGGTTTCATGAAAGCGCTATTGAAGCACCGCACCTTTGCCAGGTAAAGAACCGGTGGTGCCCGATAATGCTGCGCCCCGACGTGGAGCCTCAGATAAATGAATTTATAAACTTTGAAATTTTTAAATAATTATGGAAGCAATTCTTCAGGAAAATAATAACAGTACTTTTTATAAAATAGTTGTTCCTATCATTCTATCCGTTTTTGCCGTATATCTTACCATTGGAATGTCCCTTGGTATCCTCCCCAATTTCATAGAGAACGAATTGAGGTCCGGCAGTATTGCAGTAGGTGCAGTAATTGGTTTGCAATCATTAGCCACGCTGCTAACAAGGGCTTATGCCGGCAGGGTTACAGATACAAAAGGTGCAAAAAGAAGCAGCAACCTGGGGATAATATTAGTGATCGTAACAGGGATATTTTACATAGTGGCCACTGCTTTTAGCCATCATCCTTTCCTGGCATTGGCGCTCATACTGTTTTCGAGAGTAGTGCATGGTATATCGGAGAGTATGTTGGTGACCGGTGCATTAACCTGGGGAATTGGTTTGACAGGTACCGGCAAGTCAGGCAAAGTAATGACCTGGAACGGAATTGCGATGTATGCGGGTATTGCCATAGGTGCGCCATTGGGGATCTGGTTACAGCGTACATTCGGCATACAAAGCGCTTTTGCAGCTATTATATTGTTGTCGGTGGCGGCGTGGCTGAGCACTATCGGGCTCCCGGTGCCTGCGCCAGATCCGGCCCATATCAGGACTCCCTTTTATAAAGTAATAAGACAAATTGCGGAACAAGGTTTGGGTCTGGCATTTTCGTCTATCGGTTTTGCCTGTATCTCCTCTTTTATTGCTTTACTTTTTATATCTGAAAACTGGGGAGATGCGTCTATTGCTTTTATTGCCTTTGGATCGTGCTATGTACTTACAAGAATATTCTTCTCTTCTTTCCCCGACCGGTTTGGCGGTTATCGTGTGGCGCTGGTTTCCCTTGTTATTGAAATAATTGGCCAGCTTTTTATCGGGTTAGCTGTTTCCAGGGAAATGGCGATAACCGGATGCGCTCTTACTGGTGTAGGGTTTTCTCTTATATTCCCTGCATTGGGCGTTTTAGCTATTAAAAAGATAGATCCCCGGATGAGGGGAACGGCCTTAGGAGGATATGCTGCTTTTTTTGATCTTTCTTTAGGGCTTGCAGCCCCGGTAGCGGGTATTATTGCCGGTTGGTATAATTACCACGCTGTGTACCTGTTCGGAGGTGTTAGCTGCCTGTTAGCGATCATCATATTGTTGATAAATAGGGAAAGATAATAATGGAAATTGTTCGGTCAGTATCATCCCCACAACTCATCTGCCATCTCCTTATTTGCCATAGCGCCTGCAAAATTGCCGGCAGCCACCGCGTTGGCTACAGAGCGCATCATAGATGTATTATCGCCGCATGCAAAAACGCCCGGCACATTCGTTTTTTGAAACGCATCAACTTTTATAAAGCCCTGCTCAGTAAGCTCACAACCGAGTTTTTCCGGGATGTCTGAATGTTGTACGAAAGCTGGTTTGGCATAAAGCGCTTTTGTGGGTTGAACATCGCCGTTCCTGAAAACGATCTGTTCAATCCTGCCGTTATGATGCCGCAGCTCCTCTATCTCTGCTTCAATGACAGGGATGCCCTGTTTTTTTAATTGTGCTGTTTGCTCCTCAGTGAATGTGGATGCGCCGTTGGTATAAATGGTTAGTTTTTTAGTGAGGTTATGCACCAGTGGAGCAACATGCATAGCTACTTCTCCGTTTGCCAAAATGCCTGTTACTTCGTTCTTTACCTCATAGCCATGGCAATACGGGCAATGTATCACCGAAATGCCCCAGCATTGTTCAAAACCTTTAATGGCGGGCATGATGTCTTTGATGCCTGTTGCGAAGATCAGCTTCTTTGCATAAAATTTTTCATTCAGCTTCGTGGTTATTTCAAAACCATTTTTCGTTTTTACTGCTGTTTCCGCAAGCCCGTTATGAAACCTGACAGTCGTATATTTTTCCACCTGTTGTTTGGCAAGGGCTGAAATCTCGCTGGGAGTTTTACCGTCCTGTGTGATGAAATTATGTGAATGCGGGGTTTGCCGGTTACAGGGAAGACCGCTGTCGATGATCAATACATGCCGTAACGACCGGCCCAGCGCCATTGCTGCGGAAAGTCCTGCGTAACTTCCTCCTATTATAATTACATCAAAATTCTTACTGTCTGCCATCTTATTTAATTTTGCGGGAGAAACCAATGAACCAGGTATCATTAATGCAGGAATGGCCATACTGCTTTGCTGTATAAACTTTCTGCGATGTAACGTCCCGGTCATTATTTTTTACAAAAGTAGATAATAATTTCATTATTGCGACAAAATCGCAATAATATTTTTACCTTTGCATATGAATAAGCGGAATACAAAAACAAAACAGCTGATTTTAGAGACATTGAAAAATGCGGAGACTGCCGTAAGCCAGGATATTTTGCAGGAAGAGCTGGGAGATGCGGTGGATAGGGCAACCATTTACAGGGTGCTGAACAGTTTTTGTGATGATGGGATTGTTCATAAGATATTGGGAGATGATGGGAAATATTACTTTGCCTTTTGTGTAAACTGCACGGAAAAGAAGCATCATCATAATCATTTTCATTTCCGCTGCCTGGAATGCGGGAAAATAGAGTGCCTGCCGAATGAAGTGGATATCAAACTTCCGAAAGGATACCGGTCTGTAAATTTCAATGGCTTTATTTCCGGTTACTGTGCGGCCTGTTCCAGGGCGCTTTAGTAGGAGGCCGGATTTCAGTAGCGCAGGGAAACCTGCACAACAGAAACCCGGCGCCCGGTTTTTTACACCGGCTTAAGGATACAACGGGTAAGGTAACAATACTGATCCGGCGTAATCCTGCCTGTCAATTACCTAAGGATTCAACAGGTAATGTAACAACCCATACAACACGCTTAAACCTATCAGGTAAAGAATATTCATTCTGAATTTCAGCATCAGCACCAGCGAAACAATGATCCATATGATGGCCAGGATATCCGGTTTGCTGAATAAAATGTTACCGGGGAAAATCACATCTTTCCCAAGATATAAAGTAAGATTCAGTATCACTCCCACTACAGCAGCGGTAATCAATCCAAGAATACCTTCTATCATTTCAATGCCGTGTGTTTTCTCAATAACCGGGGCGCCCGCAAAAATCATCAGGAAACAGGGTAAAAACGTAAAATAAGTGGTGGCAAGTAGTCCGGCAGCTCCCATCCATAAAGAGCCGCCAAAATGGTTGTAACCGGCCATAAAACCTACAAATGATAACACAATGATCAGCGGGCCGGGAGTTGTTTCGGCCAGCGCAAAACCATCGATCATCTGCAGTTTGCTGAGCCAGTGCAGCTTTGTAACGCTGTATTGCGCCACATACGGCAATACGGTATATGAGCCGCCAATGGTTACGAATGCGGTTTGCGTAAAAAACAATCCCAGGTTTTTCCAGAAAGTAAAATCGCTGAAGAACAGCAGGAACAACCCAAAGGGAAGCAGCCAGAGAAGCACTGCAATGCCAAGTAACCTGAGCAACCGGCCCGTCCGGAATCCTTCCCCGGGTGAAACGGTATGCCTGTTCAGCACAAAGGTATGCTCCTCATCGCCGGCTGTTGCCGTATTGGCTGAATGGCGCCGTAAAGCGGCGGGCCATATTATACGGGCAATAACGCCCGTAACAATAGCGCCGCCGATGATGGCCAGCAGGGAAATGTTGAAGAAGAAGATGCAAACAAATGCAACAGCGGCTACCAGGTAGTGAAGTGGCCCGTGCAGGGCTTTTTGCCCGATCCTGAACATGGCAATAAAGATGAGGGCAATCACCGCAGGTTTCAACCCGCTGAACATGGCGGTGACCCAGGGGATGTTGCCAAAAAGTACATAGATAATACTGAGCCCAAGTAAGATGAACATGGATGGTAAAACAAAGAGGATACCTGCTGCAAGCCCGCCCTTTTTGCCATGCAGCAACCACCCGATATAAATAGCTAATTGCTGCGCCTCTGGTCCGGGTAGTATCATACAATGGTTCAGTGCATGCAGGAACTTACTGCTGCTGATCCACTTTTTCCGGCCCACCAGGTTATCGTGCATAATCGCAATATGCCCCGCAGTACCTCCGAAACTTATCCATCCCAATTTAAACCAGAATTTAAGCGCTTCATTAAACGCCGGCTTTTCTGTGAAAATCTGTTCTTCCATATGATCATTCATTTCGGCATCCGGTTTCCAGACATACAACTCCCTGCAGTAACAGGTCTATAACCTGCTGCTATCCATTTACGGAAGGATATAAGAATAGTTGGAAACAACCTGGAAATTCAGCCAGGCCGGATGACAAAAAAAGTAGTATTTACGATTTAAAAAAAGACTGTTTGATGGCTTCCGGTAAGCTGCACGAAGATACAAAAATGCGCCCGCTTATGCAAGGTTTCAGGGCGTGTTTTGCTTCAAAAAAGGCTTGTTTTTTTGCCGGGGAAAACACCCGCTGATAAATGGATTACTTATGTTCTGCCAGCTGTAAACAACTCACCGGTTAAAGTCAGCTGATTGAATGCAAACCGGTATACCGTTATGATCCGGATTGTATCTTATGCAGGTATTGGGAAATGATATTTTTATCGGTAACTGTTTTAGCCAGCTGTAATGCACTGGTAAAGTGGTGTAGCGCTTTTGCATCATCAACGCCGGTGTACAGATAACCTAACAGTGAATGATATAAATGGTTGCCGGAGAGGTTTAGTTTCTCTGCCTCTTTGATGGCCGTTGTTTTGCCGCTTACTTTCGATAAGGCATAGGTACGGTTTAACGCGGTTACAGGAGAATAAGACAATTGCAGCAGCTGGTTATATAACTGAAGGATATTGTCCCATTTGTTTTTTACAGTGGTTGGAGTGCAGTGCCAGTAAGCAATAGAAGCCTCAAGATGGTATCTGGAAAGCGTGTTTCCCCGGGCGCTTTCAATGAGGTAGTAATTACCACGGCTGATCAGTTCGTCGTTCCACAGGCTACGGTCCTGTTCTTCGTATAAAATATACGCACCGGCATCGTTGGTCCTTGCCTCAAAGCGGGAGGCATGAAAACACATCAGCGACATCAGGGCGTTTACGGCCGGGATATTGGTAGCTGCATTTTCCAGCAGGAAATAATTTAACCGCATGGCTTCCAGGCACAGCTCCCTACGCATCACCTGGTGCTGCGTGGTGGAGTAGTATCCTTCATTAAACAACAGGTAAATAGTGGTGAGTACATCATCCAGCCGTTGGGCAATGTCTGCTTCTCCAGGTAAGGCAATAGTTATCTTTTCTGTTCTGAGTTTCTCTTTGGCCCTGAACAGCCGTTTATTGATTGTTTCCTTACTGGTTAAAAAAGTGGCTGCTATTTCTTCAATACCGAAACCGCACAGGATGCGGAGAGATAAGCCTACCCTGGCTTCCGGGGGAATGGACGGATGGCAGATAGCAAACATCATTTTCAACTGGCTGTCCTGGATGTTGGCGGCGGACAGGTCAATATCAATTTCATCCGGTGGCAGTGGCTCCCGCTTTAATCCTGCACTTACTTTTTCGACGAATATTTTATCTCTTTTGAGATAATCTTTTGTTTTGTTTTTTGCCACTGTATACAACCAGGCGGCCGGGTTTTCCGGGACGCCTTTTAGTCCCCATGTTTCAGCTGCCAGCAGGAAAGTATCGTTGGTAATATCTTCTGCTGTTTCAATATGCGGTAACCCGAATAATTTACAGAGCACAGCAATAATTTTGCTGTACTCTGTTTTAAATAACTGCGGAAGGAGATCGTTATTCACCGGTCCTCATTACTGGGTGGTTAATTCATTTTTATCATGTCCCTTACTTCTACATGGCCTCCCATAAAAAGGATAGGGCAACCTTCTGCCAGTGCGAACGCTTCGTCCAGCGAAGCCGCCTTTACAATAAGATATCCGCCTATAATTTCTTTCACTTCTGCATAAGGCCCGTCGGTGATTACGTTACCGGCCCGGAGGGTTTTGGCTTCCTTGCCCAGCTGGGCGGTGCTCAGGAACTTTCCCTGTGCGGCGATGCCACCGATCCAGTCCTGCCATTGCCGGATGGCCGCCTGCATTTGTTCCGGACTTACTTCCCTGTTAGGATCCGGTGCATGTCTGAAAATCATCATGAATTCTTTCATTTTTTTTGAATTTTGAGATGGAATGATGTTGTTTACGACCTTATGACGACTGACATCCGTACAATTGGACAATACTGAAGAAATTAAGTTAAGGATTTTTGTACGGACTTACCGGATCACTTTTCCAGGATCTTTGTACCTGTTTACGACCACGATTGAAACCGGACAGGATCTGTTTTAAAACCGGACATATTATAATTAATTTAAAGTATAGTTGATTGGTATAAAAAAGACCGTGTATCTGGCATCCTGTTAGTGCCTGTCACAAAGATCAATCCGGCCCAATATGTTCAGAAGTTATCTGAAAACAGCTATCAGGAATCTTTTCCGGAATAAATTATTTTCCAGTCTCAATATTTTCGGACTGGCTACAGGGATGACCTGCAGTATCCTTATTTTCCTGTGGGTCCAGGATGAGTTGAGTTACGACCGGTTTAACAATAATGCAGCGCATATTTACCGTCTCACGGCCCGTATAGGGGATATTGAAGCGGCTGTAGTGCCTGTTCCGGTGGCAATGGCCATCAGGGACAATATACCGCTGGTGAAGAACGTTACGCGGCTGTCGGCCCTGCAAAGTATGGTAACAGTGGGTGCGCAGAAGTACGAAGAAAAGAACATCTATTATGCCGATAGTAATTTTCTCCGCATCTTCAATTACCCTCTGCTGCTGGGAGATGCGAGCCGGGTGCTGTCGGGGCCAAACGGCATAGTGCTCACTGTAAGCGGTGCAAAGAAATATTTTGGCAGCCCGGAAAACGCCATGGGCAAAACCCTGCATATCGACAATGATTACAATGGCAATGATGTAACAGTAGCAGGGATATTGAAAGATCCTCCCCATAATTCGCACCTGCAATTCAATATGCTGCTTCCCATCCAGCTCTATGAGAAAACAATCAACCTGGAGCAGGGCTGGGGCAATTTCGATGTATACACCTACCTCCGGATGGATGATCACTTTGAAGCTACGCCTTCGGCGCAGGCATCGCTGGAGCAGCGCATTATGGCGCTTTACCGCCGCCTGGATGTATCTAAAACCAATGGTTTCCTTTATCTGCAGCCGCTTACAGACGTACACCTGCGCTCCCGCCTTATGCTGGATGTACCCGGGCAAGGCAATTACCAGCAGGTAAAAATCTTTTCACTGATCGCCATTTTTATTTTACTGATTGCCGGGATCAATTTCATGAACCTTTCCACGGCTTTATCCGGGGAACGGGCTAAAGAAGTGGGTTTACGAAAAACAGTGGGCGCTTTGCGTTCGCAGCTGGTGATACAGTTTTTAAGTGAAGCGCTTCTCTTATCTTTTATTTCCCTGCTTTTAGGCCTGGCTATGGCATGGGCGCTGATCCCATTGTTCAACGAGTTGGCAGCAAAATCCATCTCCATTAACCTGCTGAGCTTAAAATTTATCGGATGCCTGTTAGGGATCGCAACAGGCGTGGGCCTACTGGCCGGGAGCTATCCCGCGTTATTCCTTTCTTCTTTCAACCCGGTAAAAGTATTGAAAGGCGTAAAAATGCTCCATGGACGAAAAACCTTTTTCAGGAACAGCCTTATCGTGGTGCAATTCTCTATTGCCGTTATCCTGATAGTGGGCACCATCGTGGTGTACAGGCAGCTGCAGTTTATCCGTACCATGGATATCGGTTATAATAAGGAAAACCTCCTGTATGTACCAATTCCCCGTTTGGGCGATCTGCAGCGGAACCAGTTAGCTTTGAAAGCCGCTATCAGCCAGTATCCAGAAATAGATGATTATACTTTTATCAGCCATCTGCCTACTGATCTTCCTACCGGTACACGGTCAGTGGAATGGGAAGGGAAAGATCCGCAGTCAAATCTGATTTTCCCCCAAATGTGGGTAGATGATCATTTTGTGAATACTTTCCGGATGAATATGAAGTCCGGCAGATTTTTTTCCAAAGATTTTAAGGGAGATGAAAATAATTATGTGCTCAATGAAACAGCCATAAAAGCAATGAAGCTGAATATGGAAACTGCACTGGGTACCAGAATTACCATGGATAGCCGCACGGGCGTTATCATAGGGATAGTGAAGGACTTTAACTTCAAACCGGTGCAACAGCCTATACAGCCGCTGATTGTGAGAAATGGCAGTTCAGGCAATTTTAACGGGAATACAGGCTATATTGTACAGCGCACTACTCCCGTCAATATGCAGCGGAACCTGGAAGTGATGAAAAAAGTATTTCAACAGGTATATACAGATTTCCCTTTTTCCTTTGGTTTTGTGAATGAAGATCTATCGCGCTTATACCTGGCGGAGCAGCGTATGGGGAAACTATTCAATGTTTTTTCTGTGCTTTCTGTCATTGTTTCCTGTCTTGGTCTTTTCGGGCTCACCACTTTTGCCACCCAGAGAAGGATCAAGGAAATCGGCGTAAGGAAGGTGCTGGGCGCCAGTGTAGCGGGGATCGTAGGCATGTTGTCAAAAGATTTTATTAAACTGGTGGTATTTGCATTGCTCATTGCTTTCCCTATAGCCTGGTGGGTGATGAACAAATGGTTACAGAATTTTGCCTATCACATTCATATCCGCTGGTGGTTTTTTGGGCTGGCAGGCGTTATCGCTATTGTAATTTCCTTCATCACGGTTAGTTACCAGTCAATAAAAGCAGCCCGGTCCAATCCCGTAAAAAGCCTGCGTTCAGAATAAAAGGGCAGCTTACCGGCAACTATCAGCAACGTATTTTCCGCTGAACATTTATCCTCCGGAGAAAATGCTGCGCAGTGTAATGTCCTGCTGTGGCGGGTTTGGGCGTAATTATATCTTTTTGCTAAAAAAAATTTGTTTTTATGTTAAACATTTCCCTACATTTGCACTCCGCAATTGAAGCAAAGGTATTGCCACAAGGGCTGCTGTTTATGCTGAAATGTGGACTAAGAAGGGATTTCGGGGCGTAGCGTAGCCCGGTATCGCGCCTGCTTTGGGAGCAGGAGGTCGCAGGTTCGAATCCTGCCGCCCCGACTTAGAAAAAAGAAGCCCTTCAGATCGTTGGATCTGAAGGGCTTTTTGATTTTAGTAATTATGAATCCATTCATTTACTTAACACTTACTCTTCAGCCGGTATATCGGCAAACGCCATGTTGGCTTTTGTCTGCTTATAATTTATAATGAAGTAAGATCATTCCGCAGTCAAAAGCTTTAGATTTTACCAAAGTCATATTTTGTTTGCTGGTAAGGGTATTGAAAATAGGCAGCCCACCGCCTATGGCAACAGGGTTTATAAGTAAATGAAATTCGTCAATAAGCCCCTCTCTGATTAATGAAGAAACAAAAGTAGCACCACCATAAACGATAATATCTTTGCCGTTCTTTTTCTTCAATTTATTAATTGCGTCTACAAAGTCTCCTTCAGCAATATCAGTCTTATCCCATCCACCAGGAATTGAGGCTGATTTATCAAGTGTTCTGGTAAAAACAATTTTGTGAGTATCAGTTATATGTTTGGCAAATTCGAATCGGGGGTCTTCAGGATTTTCAGAGGTATTTGCCCAATGGGCGATAAAACCTTCTTCTGCCATTTGTCTGCTAAGAAGTATACAATCAACAGATTTTGTCAGGTTGGTGTGATATTGCCGCAATTCGTAATCCCATTTCCAATCGGGTCCCCAATTCCAAAGCATCCAGTCTGTGTTCCCATTTGCATCGGCAATAAATCCGTCAATAGACATTTGCACTTCTAAAATTAATTTTCTCATTTTCTGATTTTTATTTCTCAGTACAAATATTGACCTTGTTTTTAAAAATCCGGGGTGCTAAAAACGACAATTAGAGGGCTGTCTGCGACAATATATTTCTTGCATCTTTCTGCCAGCTTAATGTTTGTAGTGTTGCTTTCCAAAACAAAATCCGTTCTTCCGGAGAATGACAGGAACCATTTAAGCGCTGATTTCAAGCTTATATCCTTTTCCTCGTATCACCACAATTTTGATATTCGGATCAGGTTCCAGTTTCTTTCTAAGTTTTGATATAAACATATCCAGACTACGACCCACAATAACACCTTCATCTTCCCATATTTCTTTTTGCAGCCGGCTTCTCTCAATGGTTTCGTTGGGCGACAATGCGAAAATTTTCAGTACACGGGTTTCTGTTCCGGTTAAGTCTATCGCATTTCCATTTATTATGAGCTGATGATGCTCCGCGTCAAACGAAACGGAGCCTAAAGTAATCATGCTTGTATGCTGACTATTATCAGGTAAAACCTTTTGAGGTTTACCAGGTCTTAAAAAAAGAAAACCAATAAATACTAAAAATGACAGGCTGCCCAAAAAATACACGCTTTTTGCAGTATTTATGCCCATCGATTTAAATTTTACATTAATCATGTAACATCCCCTGGGCTGCTTTCTTCCTAAACAGGTTATAATATCATCTTTTCTGTTTTTGGATACGGCGTATCCATAGGCTACACTGGAGTTGCTACAGTTCAGGACGTTAACAACATAATCACTTGCGAGCGGATCTTTCTCCAACCAACGCCTGGTAATATTCACCAGGGAGCCCGGCTGGAATGTAAGGTCATTCTCAAACCTGATCTGGTATTCATTTTCAGCGATCTTTTTTACCGGCAGCACCCTTGATGTGCTGTCGCCCGACTGTAAAAGCAGTTCATGTCCGATCCTGCGAAGTAAAACTTCCCTCCTGGAGATATTAAAATCATCACTGTCCTCCATACTGAAAGCCACGCAGATGACAGCGATAAACAGGAAGAGTATCAATCCCAACAGGTATTTGCGTTTCCCGGAGAGGAGATGTTGACTAAGATACATAGAGTCAGGCTTTTATTTATAAAGTTTACAATGCCCTTTTGGAACCGTTCAGTTATTGCCAATATTAAATAAATAAATGATGAAATCCATACACCTATATGCTTTGTGTGAATACCTCCCATGGACCTAAATGGATAACCCGGAATATCATACAAGACAGAAAGGGTAACATTTGGATGGCTGCATTTGATGGTATTTTTCGACGGAAGATCCTTTACCAATATTACACAAAAAGTAAGTCCGGCCCGTTTTTTTTCTGTTTGGGAAGATAGAAAAGGAAAAATTTGGCTGGCGCTTTGAATGGTATCGTTATGATGGTAATACTATTGCCAGTTTTAACGGGACCGACTCACTGGTTGGCCTTTAATCCCGTTTGATAATTATTATCCCCTGTGCATAAGTTGAATTGTACAGGCAGTATAAATCAAAAGTACTAACGCCTGTAAGTATTGGTATTTACAGGGATTTTCCCTTGAAGGAGCAATAGTGTTTAAAAAGGGTTTATTCCGCAGTTGCAGGATCAATAATAGCAGTTATCTTACTGACAGCGTTGGCAGGAAACCCGCCCTGTTTTGCATGCTCTCTGATCATTGCCTCGTCAGGAGCGATATACACACAATAAATTTTATCGCCTGTCACATAGCTATGGATCCATTGAATTTGTGGGCCCATATTGCTTAAGACACCACAGGAAGTTTGTGAAATTGCTCTTAATTGTTCTCCTGATAATTTACCTGCACCAGGGATTTCGCGTTCAATAACATACTTAGGCATAACTTTAAATTTTAATTTTATCCTATGACTGTTAGATCTGGCTTGTTATTGGGGTTTTCGCAGGTTCTGGCGTTTATGGGTAGTCAATGGGGTAGTAAAAAATATGTACCCTAAATATAAGCAATTATTTCAAAAGGGCCTCTCCTTTTCTTATTTCTCTCATCCCTTTACCAAAGTGTTTTTTCATCATCCTGTTCAAATGACTGCTATCAGTAAATCCCAGTTCCCAGGCAATTTCGGTTATAGGCGCGCTGGTATACAATGCACGGGATGATGCAATTTGTAAACGGGCTTTCAAAACAAAATCCTGGAAACGTTCGGAAGCATTTCTTTGAAAATATTCGCTGAAGTAACTTTCTGCAATATTAAATTTGGCAGACAGATATGCGGGAGATATTTTCTCCCGGTCCAAAATATTGAAAGAGATAAAATTAATCAATTCCGTAAACCTGCCGTCTTTAAAAGTACGTCCTTCCAATACCTTTTTCTGAATGTTACGTGAAAGAATACCAAGAATAGATACCAGGGTATTTTGGATAATAAAAGCAGAACAGGTGCTCTTTAACTGGTATTCAAAAAGTACAACGTCCAGTAATCTTTTCACCTGGTTTTTCTCGCCGGGCTCACTGATGAGCTCTCCCGGGTAACGGTCATGATGACTGAGAATGAAATTCAGCCGGCTGAACCAGGAGCTGTAATCAACCTGGGAATTTCCATGAGAAGCAAAATAACTTCCGGTAAAACGGACAAAAAGGAAGCGGGTCGGCTTTTCTATCATATACATATGACACTTAGCCGCCGGGAGAAGAAAGATACCGTTTTTAGCATATCTCCGTTTGAAGTGATTCACACTTTGCAACCCTGTTCCACGGAGAATATATACCAGTTCAAAGAAATTATTCTTCCTGTTTCTTTCTTTCCATTCGTGATATTCAGCAATCTCAATAGCAAATGTGTCGTCCAGTTGTTCCATATTCCAAATATACAAATTCAGACCCGGTGAAAACGCTTTCCAATCAGGTTACTGTTTTTTCAGAGGCTGTTACCGCTGATTGAGACGTAGGATCAGCAATTTTGTGAAGTAATAAAATTATATGGATTATAAAGCAATTTCAAAAGAAACAATTGGTTTCCTGTATCAATCACACGCCAGCATCAGGAAATCCGGACTGGACAACAAACTGATCGCACTGGCAGAGCTGCGGGTGTCTCAATTAAACGGGTGTGCATATTGCTGCAGCTTTCATAATGCAGAGCTCAGGCAAATGGGGCTTAGCCAGGATACCCTCGACCGGCTGCCGGGCTGGAAACATTCAAAAGCCTTTGACCATCTCCAGCAACTGGTTTTGTTATGGGCAGAAGCAATAACCTTAATGCAGGATGATCTGCAGCCAATTCGGGAGATGCTGGGAAAACAATTTACCCAAAAAGAAGTAGTGGAGCTTACTGCAAGTATCTCCCTCATGAATGCGCTAAACCGGCTTCGGATCACGCTTGGAGAGAAAGATTAAGATAACTGTAGCAGGTGCTTCCCGCCAGGATTAAGACAGCAGTACGGGGTTTTACAGCGCTATCTCAAACAGGCTGGAAGCGCCATCTTTATAATGTGCAGGCAGCTCATCGGTGGCAACAGGCGCTGTAACACCAAGATAATTAAAGCCACAACTGATATAATAATTGTTCAGCTTATCATTGCCGCTGCCCGTATCCATCCTGATATAGCTTTTACCCGTGCGAACTGCATATTCCCTTGCCCACTGTACAATATGCCTTACATACCCGTTCCCCCTGAAATCAGGATGGGTGGCAATACGGTGAATGTACACGGCCGGATCCTTATCCTTTTCTTTCCAGATGAAAGGGTCTTGCAGGGTAATGGAAAAGATGCAGGCAATACGCTCATCTTCCACTATTTTAAATAACCGCTGTTCACTGATATCTGTTTCAATTAATACCCGGTCAAACCCTTTCCAGTGTTTCCCTGCTACTTTCTTCTGGTATTGGGTACCGGCTTCATAAAGACTAAAAATGATATCAATATCTTCCTGCGTACTGTTAATTATCTGTAACATAACATACATATTGAGACCGTAAAATTCAATTATTTCCTGTGAATAAAACAGATTCAGTTTTGTTTATTTTAACCATATCAGATTTGTTGTTATGCTTATCAGTGAAGCATCTTTGAATTAGTTCTATCTTTATAGAATAATTGGGGATTAATAATGAAACTAACGATATCGGGCTATTCTACTGCCTTGTTTTCCACCTGGTACTTCCTGGAAGAACTGGGGATTTTGATGGATGCAGGAGATGGGTTAACGGCTGCGCTTTTACAGAAGAGCAGGAAGATCAATTACGTGTTTATTTCTCATGCCGACAGGGATCACCTCACGGGCCTGTTGCAATTGAACCAGCTGAATGCAAGGGATGGTTTTCCGGTGATCTGTTATCCGGGAGACAGTAGTTCTTTCCCGGCGCTGGAGGAATTTTCAAAAAAATTTGACCCTCACATTTCAGGTGTGCAATGGAGGCCTGTAGCGCCAGGTGAAGAGATATGGGTGAAAGACGACATCGTGGTGATTCCTGTTCGTAATGAGCATGTAACGGCCAGTGAGCACATCATCCGGAGCCTGAGTTATAAGGTTATGCAGGTAAAACAGAAGGTAAAACCGGAATTGGCCTCACTTCCGCCGGAAGTCATCCGGCAGATCATTATGGATCAGGGAAAAGAAAGCACTACCATGGAGGTAAGGACCAACCTGGTAGGCTATTCCGGGGATACGCCTGTACAGGATCCCGAACGCTGGAACAATACTGGTATCCTGATCCATGAAGCCACTTTCCTGGGCAGTGAAGGAAATGTAAAAATGATTGCTCATAAAAATAAGCACAGTAAGCTGGAAGAAGTGATGGATATGGTAAGTCATATCCGGATAGAACAACTGGTGCTGGGGCATTTTTCATCGAGATACAGTGCTGAGCTGATTGATCGTAGTATTAAAGCATTGTGTGATAAGTACGGCATCAGCATACCCGTATTCCGTTTATTGCCCGGCCTAACGGTGAGGGATATACTTTCCGGCGCGCCTGTTAACAGGTAGATACGCTACCATATTTTTTTATAAGTATTTGTTTTTGTGGATATTTATTTCCTACATTTGCATCCCGCTACACGGGGCGTAGCGTAGCCCGGTATCGCGCCTGCTTTGGGAGCAGGAGGTCGCAGGTTCGAATCCTGCCGCCCCGACGAAAGATAAAAGCCTTGAAATTCTTTACAGATAAGAGTTTCAGGGCTTTTTTATTGTTGATATGTTTACATTGTTTTGCATGGAATGGCTGGTAGGGGAAACACCTGATGTTCTTAATATCATCCAGGTCTTAATTATTCCCGTCATAAGAAGCACTGACATCGGGTAAAATATGTTGTACGGATATTTCAGGGGTCATTGCCGGACTATTTTGTTAAGTGCTTGTATGTGGTACATATTAATTTACAGTGCTTTGGGTGAAATGTGTTAAGCAAAATGCGAAAGGATTTCAAGTATTATCTTGGGTAACGGTGTAAGCCGACCTGTGGGTATTGAGTCCAAACTGTATACAACATGAAAAAAGTACCGCTGTATCACTAACAGCGGTACGACTCCGCAGTATAATCTGGTACGCAACGCCGTCAGGCGAAGTGTCAAAGCGTGATCACAATTTTTCCGACAGTTTTTCCTGTTTCTATCTGAGTATGTGCTTTTGCGATCTGCTCAAAAGATAATGTTTGTGAGACAAAAGGCTTTAATGCTTGCTGCTCCACCAGGTTCGCAATATGACTCATATCTTCTCCACTGGATTTAACAAGGATAAAGTATCCGTTCACACCAGCCTGTTTAGCCTTTGAAGATACATCATCATTTAGGCCAGTTGGTATGCTGATGATTGTTCCTCCAGGTTTTGTGACAGCTATCGAATTGTCAATATTGTTGCCGCCAACCGTGTCCAAAACAAAATCATACTCTTTTTGCTGACCGGCCCAATTATAGTCTTTGTAATCAATATGCTTGTCCGCACCCAAGCTGAGTACAAAATCGCGGTTCACTGCCGATGATGTTCCCGTTACTTCAGCCCCCAGGTTCCTGGCAAGCTGCACGGCGATATGGCCAACTCCACCTGCTGCTGCATGTATGAGAACTTTCTGCCCTTTTTGCACCTTCGCATTACTCACCAGGGCCTGCCAGGCAGTTAGCGCTACCAGTGTCGCTGCAGCGGCAGCTTCGAAAGAAGTGTTGGAAGGTTTGAGTTGGAGATGGGCTGCAGGCGCCGCCACATACTCCGCATACGCCTTCCCATGGCCCGGAAAGTTTACCATGCCAAATACCTCATCGCCCGCTTTGAACAGCTCACTATTGCTTCTTTCCACAATACCTGAAATATCCCAACCCAGGATAATCGGGTTTGCCATTTTCAGCGCTTCATACACTCCTTTGCCTTGCCGGACCTTTACGTCGACAGGATTAATGCTGATAGCCTTGACCTTTACAAGCACCTCTCCGGCGCCGATTTCTGGTATTTCAAGTTGCCGGTATTCTAATTTATCCACCCCTCCCGGTGCAATTAAAACAACTGCTTTCATTTCGTCATTATTTAGTTAGATTGACATTTTCCACGAAGACATTTTTGCCAAGGTGCAGTTCCAAATCACCATGCTGTTGCAGTCCCCGTTCAAACAGGTTTTTGATACGCTGCCTGGCCTCTGGCCATGCCAGTGAAGCAAAGAACTGTGTCTGCGTATCGGTAATGTCCTCGTTTTTAGGCAATGCAGCCCTGTTGTTCATAATCTGTTTGATCGAAGCGATGGCCTTTTTATCGAAGGACGCGATACGCCTGGCGAATTGGTCAACGAAATTGTCAAGCTCAGCGTCAGGTACAGCACGATTTATCCAGCCGTAGAAGGCAGCTGTCTCGGCGTCATAATCATTGCCACTGAGAATGATCTCCAGCGCCCTGGCCTTGCCGGTCAGTAAGTGCAATCGTTCCATACCACCACCACCGGGGAATGATCCAATGCCAATTTCCACCTGGGCCAGAAATGCTTTCTCTTTGCTGGCAAACCGGATGTCAAAGGCTTGTGCGAACTCGCTGCCCAAGCCCCTTGCCCTTCCACGAATGGAGGCAATACTCACAAAGGGCGCTTGTTCGAGCCGTTTTGCGATGTCGGGCCAGGATTTGGACAGACCGGTTTTACCGGCACCTTTCGGGAAGTCATTGACATTGAGTAGTTCGACATGCGCAACGAAAAAATCCGGGTTAGCACTTTCGAACACGACCACCTGCAGATGTTCATTAGCCTCCAATTCGTCCATCAGGACGATCAACTGCTTGGAGAACTCGGTGTCGAACATATTGATGGGAGGGTTATTGAAGCTGACCCTCCAATAAGCGTTGCTTATTTTATCAACAGAAAAAATCATATTGCATATTTTTGAGTGAAATGATTAGTATTGAAGAAATAGATGGATGTATCCGGCAATGAGAACCGGATGCTGGTGTTGTAGTCCATGACCGGTGTCATTGATGATGATGTGCTGCATGGAAGGTGCATTCCTGAGCAGCGGAAACCAGTTTTGGACTGCAAAGCTGATATCATGATCTGCTGAAATCACCAGCACCGGGTTACTCAGCGTTTTGTATTGTTCCCTGAAATTTTTGGTGTCCTTCTTCATGGAAGCTGAACCGGCAAAGTATCGCTTGAAGATTTCCTGCGAAGAAGGAATCTTCGACCGGTCTAACCTTAGAGCTATTCGGTCAAAAGATGCTTTTGCTGCCGCTAGGCTTTTTTGAGATGAAGGTTCGAAGAAGGTGATAATTTCATCATCAGAATTGTTGACGGGTTTCAGCGCCCTCTCGAAGAAAAGCTGCTCAAATGGCGTCTCGTTCAGTCCCGGCGGATTGGTGCCAATCAACACTGCTTTTGAGATAAATTCCTTGTTTTGGAAGAGAGCCGCCTGCGCTGCCAGTCCACCATAAGACCATCCGGCAACATGGTAATGTCCAAAACCAAGCTGCTCCATGAGTTTCACTCCTGTGGCAGCAACATCCGTAATTTCTGTGGAAAGTTCACCTTGCGAATCCCCGATCCCCGGATAGTCAAAAAGAATAATACTGTAATTAGTGGCGAGGGTATCCAAAAAGAGCGGGTCCCAACTGTCGAGGATGCCCCGGAAACGGTTATAGAATAATATCGGAAAGCCGGTTCCGAAATGCCTGTAGGCAACTGACAGGCCGTTTACCGTTAAAAACTGTGTTTGGGAATCTGAGAAGGATACATTCATATGATGTGCGGTTAATTAGTGACCAAAATTAGAATTGCACATCACTGAAGGTTAGTACGATTCGGGGAATTGCTTATCCTTTTCCCTGATTTCGGAATTCGAGAGGCGATACTCCTTTTACTTTCTTAAACAGCCGGGAAAAGTAGGCAAAATTGCTAAACCCCAAATGATAGGCTACATCGCTGACATTCATTCCGGTTTGCAGAAGAAGAATCTGCGCTTGTTCAGTTATGAATTCATGAATAAGGCTGACGGTGCTTTTACCAGTTTCGGCCCTGAGAAGATCAGTCAGGTAGTTAGGCGACAGATTAAGGCCTGTGGCGATGGAAGAAACAGTGGGAACTTCCTTTACCGGGCGGGAAAGGTTGCTGTAATAATCTTGCAGGTAGAGTTTGATTCTGGAAGAGATCGTGGTGTTTGGATGTTGGTCAAGGCCATATTGTCTTTCGTAGTACACTTCGGCATAGCTCAGTACCACACCCAACAAAGAAAGTACTACTTCCAGGTTGGAGTTGCCTCTTTTCTCAGTTAATTCAAGGTGAATCTTTGTAAAAAGCCAGGTAATTGTTTCTGCTTCTTCATGAGTCATAAACAGTGCATCGTCGACCTCATAACTAAAATACTTGTACCGGCTGATCTTGCTGGCTACCGGATGTAATTTCAATATGTCTGGATGAAACACAAGGGCGTATCCATCCCAGAACGTAAGGGTATCCCAGGATACTACTTGACCTGGTTCACTAAACAGCATCAGCCCATTATCAGTTTTATACCTGTTTTTACCGTATTTGATATCTCCGGAGAAATTCTTTTTTAACGCGATTTTAAACAGGTTAACCTGTATCTCACCACTGGCCAGTGGAAAATTCGGTATGGCTTCCTTGCAAACACGACTATCCATCATTGGATGCAAAGGCTCTTTTAGGTTTAAATACTGGTTATAGGTTGCCAGATCATTGAATACTTTCATAGTACAAAAGTATAAATATATTTATCACGTGGTGCTGGCTGCTCATCTTAAAGGCGCGCGCATTCCGTCACACGTAGACATTGATAAATATTATTTTATCATTGCTATTTAAGTCGTTGAATTTGAATCAGAGCGTCAATAAACAGGTTCGAAATTTGTCCAGTTGTCCCGACAGGACAGGATAGCTTCAATGCTATCCTGTCTTTTTTTATATCCCCGCAAATCGCGTTCTTATCCTTACAAGCCCAGGAACCATTTAGTAGTTTCGATCCTTGAAGCTTCCGGCCCGATGTCCAGGCGTCTTGCGTAGATCTGTTTTGCTGCACCACCGGCAGGATAGCGTAGTTGATCCTTTCCGTCGGTTGCGGCCTCAAAAATAACTTCCGCAATATTTATGGCTTCTCCGGTTTGCTGTATGCGGCCAATCATCTTTTTTATCACATCATCATATAAAGGGTGTGCAACTACATCGGCGGAGGAGAATAAATTGGTTTTTGTTGCATCCGGTGAAACAGTTTTAACACCTATGCCAAACATTGATAATTCGATGGATAAGCATTCGCTTAAACCTTCTAACGCCCACTTGGTTGAATTATAGACACTGCTTAGCGGAAAGCCTGTAAGCCCGGCCATGGAAGTGGTGTTGATAAACAATCCACTTTTCTTTTCCCTGAAATAGGGTATAAAGGCCTGGATGACTTTCAACGGGCCCAGGAAATTTGTGTTAACCTGCTTTAATATTTGCTCCCCGCTAACAGCTTCCAACGGGCCAAACAACCCATGACCGGCATTGTTCAGTACCACATCAATGTTGCCTGATGCAATTGCCGATTGAGCCGTTGATTGAATTTGTGCATCATTTGTAACATCTAAAGGAAGGATCGATACATTTTCAAGTGCGGTTAATTCCGTTTCGTTTTCGGGTGTCCTCATAGTGGCTATTACTTTCCAGCCCTTGGCCTGGAATAATTTGGCTGTTGCCTTGCCGATGCCTGATGAAGCCCCCGTAATAAAAATTGTTTTCATATCCCGATACTTTTTATGATTCAAAAGTATTGGGTAAATAGTATACATTTGATACTTGTATCCTAAAGGATACTTAATTCTCTTTTAGTACTACTATGAAAAACAAGCACAACGAACGGCGTTTTAAAGAGAAGATCAAAGCCATACAGGATACGATGTTTGTACTTGGGGGTAAATGGAAGTTGCCAGTCATCCTTTCCATTTATAGTGGAAACAAGCGGTTTAATGATATTGCCGGTTCTATTCCAGGCATTACCAACCGTGTATTGTCCAAAGAGCTAAAGCACCTGGAAGAAAACTTGCTGATCAGCAGAACTGTGATAGATGATTATCCCGTCAGGATCGAATATACCATTACGGATTACTGTTTAACTACGGAAGAAGTAGCTGCTCCATTGGAAAAATGGGGTAAAATCCATCAGAAAAAACTCCGGGGAAAGGCTTAGTCATATGGCTGATTGAAAAATGTTTATCCGGGCCCGGCCCGGGGAACATAAAAATTTCGGATTTTCCCGGCGATACCGTAAGCAATATGCTTCACTTTAATGGTTCAATAATGTCTTAGGGCTTAATTAGGTGCTAATGTTATTAACACAGATATAGTTGTTTCACTATTTACACAAAGGACTGAATACTACCATTTAAGGAAAAAAGCTGCCTGGAAAAGTAAAAGCAGCGAACTTCTCCTCTCAAAACTTCTCTTTCCCGGGCCTTCCCACAACAAATAACCACGCTTTCAATACGGACGCTATAAATGAAAAGAGACCGCCTCATTTTTTTGAGATGGCCTCCTGGTGCTTAATCATCTTCCTGTCACAATTCCTTTTATTTTCTATAGCCCTATTAAATCCTATATGTACCGGTCCGAAATTCGTCCAATCATCCTGGCCTGCTTTAAAACGAATGCAATAGCTTGTTTTAAGGCCTTTTTACTTTTACAGCATGCCCTAAATTCCGGTTCTAAAGGAACTTTTTCATTTCCATACAAATAAATTTTGGATTATTGAAATTTATTACATTTACACTTAACATGTAATTAATAAACCGATGTTACTTTTGGGCGCACATGACTGCTAATCATACCGATGATCTTCAACTGCTTGCCCGCATTAAAGCCGGGGAATCGCGGGCGTTTGATCAGTTGTTCCTTAAGTATTATCCTAATTTATTGCATTTTTGCAGGTCGCTGCTACCTTATCCGAGCGATGAAGGCGAGGATGTGGTGCTGGAAGTATTTCAGCAGGTTTGGCGGCATCGCGAAAAGATGGATATTCATTCTTCATTGTCGGCATTTTTATATGCCTCAGTGAAGCATCGCGTGTACGATTATCGCCGCAAACAACATCCGGTAACAAATATGCCGTTAGAGGAAATCCACGATGAGCTGGTGGCCAATCGTGAATGCCCCGACCAGGCATTAACCTACAAAGAACTCTCTGAAAACCTGGAAAAACTTATAAAGCTGTTGCCGGAGCGTATGCAGCTGATTTTTCGTATGAACAGGGAGGATCAGCTAACCTACCAGGAAATTGCGGATCTCCTGGAAATTTCTATAAACTCGGTCAAAACCCAGATGTACCGGGCCATCAAATTCCTGAAAGAATCCTACCGGTTCGATAACTCTGCCAGTTAAAAAAAAATCATTTTTCTTGTCACGATATTTTTTGCGCTTTACGTCTTATTAGTAAAAGGACAAAAAATTGAAAGAAGAAGAACTTTATCTGCTGATCACACGGTACCTGTCCAAACAGACCAGTGCAGAAGAAAATGAGCAGCTGATGGACTGGATGGCCGCGGATAAGAAGAACGGGCAGGTTTTTGAAGAGGTGAAGCGGATCTGGCTGGGGGCCCAAAGGATCGCCGACCCCGGCAGTATTCATGCCCTGTCGAAGTTGCGGTCGAGGATCGCAGCGGAGGACAATACTTATGTTCAGGCACCCCCCCGGCATGTACAGCTTTATCGTTTAGCTGCGGCCGCAGCCATACTGGTGGTGGCAATTGCTACCTGGCGCATCTTTTATTTCAGGCAGTCGTCTCACCAGGTAGCTTACCTGAAAGAAGCAACCCTTTCAGGGCAAAAGAAGAAAATAACTCTTGCTGATGGTACAAAGGTTATCCTGGGGCCGGAAAGCTCACTTTCCTACCCGGCATCATTTGATAAAGACAGCAGAACGGTAACGGTTGAAGGGGAAGCCTATTTTGAAGTGAGCAAAGCTCCTCATCTTCCCTTTATTGTGCAAACCCCCGTTCTGACCGTACAGGTATTAGGCACTCACTTCAACATAAATGCCCGTGATAACCAGCCATTAAGCAGTGTAGCCTTGCTGGAAGGTGCTGTTAAGGTGAAACTGAAAGAGAAGATAAATGAGGAATACCTGCTCAAACCCGGACAGGAACTGTCTGTAGACCACAACACACACCAGGTGTATCAACACGCGCTTGATTCCACAGCCGTACTGGGGTGGCAGAACAATGTATTGAAATTCAAAAATGAACAATTTGGCAGCGCCGCAAACAGGATCGAGAAAATGTATGGTGTAAAGATCATCTTCAAAGACCAGGCTGCTGCCAACACACGTCTTTATGCCACATTCAGGGACCAATCGCTTTCCGATGTGATGGAAATGATCTGTACTTCCGGAGTACTGGCGTATCACCAGGAAGGCGACACTATTTATGTAAATCTGAAAAACGAAAAAACGAAATGAAAATTATGTAAGCCTTGCCAGACATGAGTTTAGAAATACCGGCATCTGGGAAATGCCGGTAGTATTGCTATCAAATTGTTGGAATCTATTAATGAACATTCAGAACTATGAAAAAAAATTACTCTTTTTCGCCGACGAAACAATCAGGGCTTCACGCATGTCGCTTAGCAGCGGGAAGAAAGTTCCATCTATCTAAATATAAATTCTAAAAAACAAATGAAGTGAAAATTATGTAAGCCCTGCCTGGTGGGAGCTTAAAAAAACCGGCATCTGGGAAATGCCGGTAGCATCGCTATTAAATTGTTGGAATCTAATTAACGAATTTGCTAATTTATGAAAAAAAACAGTTACCCTGTATCTCTAAATTCACGTCTTCACAGACTATTAACAGTTATTGTACTTTTTTTATGTGCTCAACAAGTTGAGGCTGCATATAAAAATGAGTACAGACAGGATCTGTCAAAAATTAAATGCTCACTGACTGCCACGAATATGCCATTGAGCGATGTGTTTGACGTTCTTCAGAAACAAACGGAGTTCACCTTTATCTGTATCGACAACAACCAGCTATTGGCAAAGAAAGTTAATCTTATTGATCATGATAAGAGTCTTTCAGCAATCCTGGATGCGATAGGACGGGCCCTGAACTTTACTTACCGGCAAGCCGGGCAGCAGATTATTATCCGGCCTTCAACAGCACCTGTAATCCAGGCGGCAGTGCCACGGCTGATCAAAGGACATGTGTCGGATGCAGAAAAGAGGAGTCTTCCCGGCGTATCAGTTTTGATCAGGGGAACCAATACCGGCACTGTAACCAGCCAGGACGGCGATTTCTCGATCAAAGCCAATGCCGGCGATGTACTGGTTTTCACTTTTATTGGTTACCAGACAAAGGAAGTGCTGGTAGGAGATGCAGACAGGTATGCCGTTGTACTGGAGGAAAGCTCCAAAGGATTGTCTGAAGTGGTGGTAACGGCTTTGGGTGTGAAAAAAGAGAAAGCCAAACTTGGCTATGCCGTACAGGAAGTGCAGGGAGAAAGTCTTGTTAAAGCGCGGGAGCCCAACCTCGTCAATTCGCTGACAGGCAGGGTCGCCGGTTTAAATATCCAGAACTCAACCGATCTATTCCAGGACCCCGGTATCTCACTGCGCGGTCGTAAGCCACTGATTGTTATTGATGGAGTTCCGGATCAAACCGCCGACTTTTATAAAGTGAATGCCGATGACGTAGAAAGCATGACTGTCCTGAAAGGGGCGAGTGCGTCTGCATTATACGGATCCATTGGCCAGAATGGCGCGATCATGATCACCACCAAACGTGGTAAAGGGAAAACGTTAAGCGTGGAAGTAAATTCCTCTACCCAGCTGCAGCCGAGCTTTATCCGTATCCCCAAAGTGCAAACCGAGTATGGCGCCGGTTTCAAAGGGAAATATACTTATGTGGATGGTTCAGGCGGCGGGCCGGAAGGCTCCGGCTGGATTTGGGGACCGAAACTGGATCAGCGGGATCCATCTACTCCCAGCGGCTATTTTGAGACGCCTCAGTTCAACAGCCCGATCGATGCATCAGGAAAGCGCATTCCTATACCGTTTATCTCAAGAGGCAGGAACAATGTAAAGGACTTCTTTAATACGGGTATAGTGGCGAGCAATAATATCAGTATCATGCAAAGCTCTGATAAAGGTTCTTTCCGCGCTTCCGCATCGCATATTTACCAGAAAGGCATTGTACCAAATACGGATCTGAACAACAGTTCATTTACCGTGGCGGGCAACTATAAGTTATCCGACGCGCTTACCATGGATGCACGACTGACCTATAACAAACAATACACCGATAACTTTCCCGAAACCGGTTATGGCCCTACCAACTATCTCTATAATCTGGTTTTATGGACCGGCGCCGATATCAGCGTAAAAGACCTGCGGAACTATTGGGTGCCGGGTAAGGAAGGCATCCAGCAACGGAATTACAATACTTCTTATTATAACAATCCATATTTCCAGGCTTATGAATATCTGCGCAGTTATAACAAGGATAATACCTTTGGCTCGCTGAATTTGACGTATCAGATCAGCCCGGAGTTTTCACTGCAATTCAGGAACGGTATTAATGCTTTTGGTCTTAACCGTACTTATAAGGAACCTAAAAGTTATATTGGATACGGTAATAAATCAAGAGGTCAGTTCACGGTGGCTACACAAAATTACTTCGACATTGCCTCCGACCTCATTGGCGACTATAACCATACCTTTACCGAAAGATTTAAGATCCATGCACAACTTGGCGGATCGAATTATTACCGCAACTACAAGTATGGTTCCTCTAACACAGATGGGCTCACTATTCCGGGGTTTTATAACCTGAGTAATTCTGCCAGCCCGGTACAGTCCAACAATTTTTTAGAAGAAAGAAGAACGAGCAGTGTGTACGGCGTTATTGACCTGGAGTTCCTGAACGCCATTTACCTGTCTGCTACCGGAAGGAACGACGTTATATCTACCTTGCCAACCGAGAATAACAGCTTCTTTTATCCTTCCGTGACAGCCTCCGTGATCATTTCCCAGCTGGCAAAGATGCCTCAGTTTGTGTCTTACCTGAAAACGAGGGCATCCTGGTCAAGGGTATCCAGTGGTACCTTAAAGGATGATGATTATACTTACAGTTATTTGCCATCTTTTAACAAGGGTACTATCTGGAACAATGTACCATCATTAATTTCTGGTGATACTTTACTGAACAGTAATCTCCATCCCCAGACCTCCGACAGTTGGGAAGCCGGTGTGGATGTTAAATTTTTTAATAACCGCATAGGAGTGGAAGCCACCTATTACCAGACCCGCGATTACAACAATATCCTTTCTGTACCTACGTCTATCGCCAGCGCATATGGTAGCCAACTAGCTAATGGTAATGTTTACCAGCGGAAGGGAGTGGAACTGGTACTTACCGGTTCACCGGTGCGTAGTAAAGCATTCAACTGGGATGTTGCCATCAATCTTAGCAAGTATCGTCGTTACCTGAAGGAAATATATGGTAATGCCGAAACCTTTAATTTTTTAAGGGTGGGCGACCGTACCGACAAAATATTTGGCAGTGTATACCAGCAGGATCCTAATGGTAATATAATTTATGGCAGCAACGGTTTTCCGTTGAATGATGTGTTCTCCCGTTTTATTGGTAACCGCGATCCGGACTGGACCTATGGCGTGGAAAATATTTTCACTTATAAGAATTTCTCTTTCAGGTTCCTGGTAGATGGCCGTATTGGCGGTATGATGTATTCCACCACCAACCAGAAAATGTGGTGGGGAGGAACCAATACTGGCACCGTGAACCAGTACCGGGATGACGCCAATGAAGGAAAGGCAACTTACGTTGGAAAGGGCGTTGTTATAACCGGCGGTGAAGTGGTTTATGATGCAAACGGTAACATCACCAAGGATACCCGCACCTTTGCTCCCAACACCAAAGCGGTTAACTACATAGATTATATGACCAACACAAGCAACGGAGCCAATAATAACTACAATTATTTTTCACAAACCTTCCTGAAGCTCCGCGAAGTAACATTGACCTGGCAGTTTCCAGGGCAATGGCTGAGCAGGTCATTCATTAAAGGAGCCACTGTTTCTTTTGTAGGCCGCAACTTACTGTTGTTCTCCAGGATGCCGAATGTGGATCCTGATCCGGCTGCTGATAATCTTCAGACGCCTTCTACACGTTCTATGGGTATAAATTTTAACATTAAGTTTTAATCCGCCGATCAATGAAAAAAGTTCTTTTTATATTATTGAGTATCCTTGTTATACAATCAGGGTGTAAGAAATTCAGTGAGTTCCAGACGGATCCTAATAAGTCCACGATCTCTACTCCCGATCTGTTATTGAATGCTATAGCACAAAGCGCTTTTCGGTCTACCGATATCGGTGCTGCACTAGCCTGCCGGCAGATGGTGTATACAGATGCAGCAAGTTTGCAGCAATACTATGGATGGGCCAGGGCAGGTTTTGATGGATATAAAAATTTACGCCAGGTGCTGAAAATGGAGCAGGCTGCAACAACGCAGGGCAAACCGGAATATTTGCCGCTGGCAAAATTTTTCCGCGCCTGGTATTTCCTGCAGCTTACCCAAACATTCGGCGATATTCCGTACAGCGATGCGCTGAAAGGTGATGATGGTGTGAACGCACCGGTATATGATAACCAGCAGGATATTTATTTCAACATCCTTGAAGATCTGAAAGCGGCTAATGGACTGATCACTTCAGGTACGGCGCAGGTGCAGGGAGATATCATTTACAACGGTAATATGCAGCAGTGGAAACGGGCTATCAACTCCTTATCCCTGCGCGTGTTAATGAGCCTGTCGCTGAAAGTAAATGACACAAAGATTGATGTTAAGAAACGTTTTGCGGAGATCGTGAACAATCCTGTGGAATACCCTGTTTTTACCGGCAACAATGATAATGCGGCGTTGAAATTTTATGACCTGCAGGACAACCGTTATCCATATTTCAATAACAATGACCTGCAGACGGCTGATTACATGGAAGAAAGTTTCGTGAATCTTTTAAAATCATTAAAGGATGTGAGATTATTCAGTTTTGCTGATAAGGCTCCTAAGTTTGCTGCTTTGCCCGCCGATGATTTTAATGCCTACGGAGGTGCAAAAGGTAGCGCGCCGGTGAGCGACAACAATGCCCGTACTGTTGCAGGAGAGATTTCCAAAATCAATCCGAGGTTTTATAATAACCCGGTCAATGAGCCGAGTATCGCACTGGGCTATCCTGAATTGCAGTTCATCCTGGCAGAAGGGGTATTAAAAGGATGGATTGGCGGTAGTGCCAGCGACTACTACGAAAAAGGGATCAGGGCATCCATGTCTTTTTATCATATTGACCAGACAGTGGTAGATACCTACGTGGCGCAGAGCAGTGTAAAGCTTTCCAATGCCACTGCGTTACAGCAGATTATTACACAAAAGTACATTGCGTCCTTTTTTAACAGTGGCTGGCAACCATTTTATGAACAACGCAGAACAGGGTTTCCTGCATTCGACGTTTCAGGCGCGGGTATGCTCAACAATAGCAAAATTCCTAAAAGATGGATGTACCCGGAAAGTGAGTTACGGTTAAATGAGCAACATATTACAGAAGCCATAAGGCGGCAATATCCTGAAGGGGATAACATTAACGGTGTGATGTGGCTGATCAAACCATAATCAGTTGCTCCCTGTCCGGCTAACATAGCCGGACAGGTTTGAAACAATTATGAAACAATTTATCTTGCAAATTCAAACGGAAATACATGAATAAACTGACGAAACTATCTGTATTGCTATTGTTTTCTTTTCAGTCGGCTGTTTATGCCCAGCATATTAAAAAGACTGTTTTTGTAATAGCTGATGGAATCCCTGCCGATGTGATCGAGCGTTTGGATCTTCCCAACATTAAAAAGATCATAAACAAAGGTAGTTATACCCGCATGCACGTTGGCGGTGATAAAGGTACCTATAACGAAACGCCAACCATTTCGGCTGTTGGATACAATAGCCTGCTCACAGGCACCTGGGTGAATAAGCATAATGTGCCGGATAATGATATTAAAGCGCCCAACTACAACTATCAGAATATATTCCGTTTGTTCAAGGCACAGTACCCGGAAAAGAAGACGGCCATTTTTTCAAGCTGGCAGGATAACCGCACAAAGCTGCTGGGACATGAACTGCCGGCCGCCGGTAACCTGAAAGTTGACTGGTATTACGATGGATACGAGCTGGATACCGTTAACTATAAGCACGACCGCGCGAAAGAGTACATGCACAGGATCGATGAGAAAGTTATAGATGAGGCTACTGCAACAATCAGGAAGAATGCGCCCGACCTGTCATGGGTTTATCTGGAATATACCGACGATATGGGGCACATGCATGGTGATAGCCCCGAACTTGAAAGGGCGGTTAAAATGCTGGACGATCAGATGGGCAGGCTGAATGCAGCGATTGAATACAGGGAAAGTAAGTTTAAGGAAGACTGGCTACTGGTGATCACCACTGATCATGGAAGAGATGAAAGGTCTGGCAAGGGACATGGCGGTCAGTCGACACGGCAGCGCACCACATGGATGGTTACCAATTACAAGCCGCTGAATGCCTACGCCAAACGTTACTATCCGGCTATTGTTGACATCATGCCGATGATCAGCCGGTTCATGGATGTAAAGATCCCGCTGGAAGTTCAGCGTGAGCTGGACGGAACGCCTTTGATCGGTAATGTATCCATCGCCCAGGCTACGGTTAACTATGTGCAGGGACATCTTGATATCACCTGGAAAGCGCTGGAACCAACCGGTAAGGTAAAAGTATGGCTGGCTGCTACTAATGATTTTAAAGAAGGTACAGCAGATAAGTATCAACTGGTGGGAGAAGTGCCGGTAGCAGATCAGCATGCCTGGATTGATATTAAAGGATATCCTTCCAGTTTTTACAAGATAGTACTGGAGGCGCCGGACAATATGCTTAATCAATGGCTAATGCCGGAGGATAAAGCGAAGCACTAAAACAGCATTACATTGTGTGAACTGTTTAAAGGACAAGCCAGGTTTATTCCTGGCTTGTCCTTTTTTACTTGTAATAGCTGGGTTGTCCTTCTGCTTTTTTAATAACTGAATTACGGGTAAACCAGCGGTCGGCGGCTTTTTGTAGCTCGTTATAATCTGTGTTGTTGCCGGCCGCCCAGGCGATAATACCATCAGGGCGTATTAATGCAGCGCTCACCCCTAACTGGTCTTTTGCCGGGCCAGAAACATACCTGATTTGGTCGCCATATTCACCAGCCAGGGTTTTAAGTGAACTATTCCCGTCAAAATCAAGTAGTATGCCCTGGCCATCGTGCATCAATTCACCGATTGTTGTGCCGTCCGGGAATTCAAAGTTGGGAACGCTGTGGCCTGTCAGAGGATGCACACCACTGAGGTTGTAATGTGTGAAAATACCCCATACCCTTGCAGCCATATAAGTAGCGCCATCTCGTGTATTTATCAGGTCGCGGAAAATGGCATACAGTGCCTGGGCGGATGGATCTGGTTTCATGATGGCCACCTGGGCACGGGACCAGTCCAACACCTGTGCGCCAATAGGATGCCGTTCAGTAAAATAGCTATCCAGCAGCCCTTCCGGAGCTTTCTCCCGGATGGTTGCAGCGAGTTTCCAGCCCAGGTTCATGGCATCGCCTAATCCGAGATTAAGGCCCTGGCCTCCCAATGGAGAATGAATATGTGCGGCATCTCCGGCCAGCAGTACCCGTCCGTTGCGATAGGTGGTTGCCTGTCGCGCGCGGTCGGTCCAGGTGGTGGCAGTATGCAGGGCATTGAGCGTAACATCGGTGCCGGATATACGGCGTAATACTTCCTGTACATGTTCCAGGGTGATGGGCTGATCGGACCCGTGAAATGCACCGCCATCAAAATCCTGTATGGCCAGATAGCCCGGTTGGGATTGGAGGTACATACCTCTTGGTGTAATGTTCCTGCCTGGTTTAAGTTTCCCGGGATCTGCAATATCCACCTGCACAGAGTAGCCGGTAAATTCCGGCTCCGTGCCGGCAAATTCAAAACCTCCTGTTTTGCGGACAACACTGCGGGCGCCATCACAACCCACCAGCCATTTACTTTTAAAAGACTGGTCGCCTGAATATACAATTACCTCCTCAGGCGTTTGATGAAAACCGGTGATGGCAAGCCCTCGCTTAATTTCAACACCCAGGATGGTTGCACGTCGGCTTAGTATGGATTCAAGTTCTCCCATTTCAGAAATCAAACTCGCGTCTGTAGAGCTGGGCAGGCGATACGTCCACTGCGAGGTATTAATATTGCCTTCAAGGAACGGAATGCCGGCAAAGTGCCCTGCCTGCCTGTCAGGCCCCTGTACGGCGTTCTGGTGGGGATTTTTAAGCCGTTTATGAATCTCAAGCTCATTTAGCAACCCACGACGGTAAAGCGCTTCAATAGTAGGAGCTGAGAGGCCCCGTATGCCGAAAGGAAGGTGTTTTAACGGGGATTGAGGATTTTCTGCTTTTTCCAGTACCAGGACAGAACATCCGGCCAGGGCCAGTTCACAGGAAAGGAACAGGCCCACAGGGCCCGCGCCGGAAATGATTGCATCGTAAATAGTATGACTTTGTGTTACTTTCATATTTGATGATTGAAACACAAAATTCCGCCATACTTGCTCGTCAGGCTTGTATAAACGCGACAAAATCGCTGGTCACAGCCTTTCTCCCTTTTTTTGCTTTCCGTGCGAAGGCTGCCGGGGTAGACCCGCTATAGCGTTTGAATTCCCTGCTTAAATGAGCTTGATCTGTATAGCCCAGTTCAAGCGCTAAGCCGGCAAGGTTGGAGTCCGGGGAATGCCATAATTTGTTTCGTACCTGCTCAAAGCGCATCAGGCCAGACACGTCTTTAACGGTGTAGCCGGAAGATTGCTTGAATTTTCTTTCCAGGGTACGAACGGTTGCATGAGCCGCTGCAGCCACCTGGCTTACCGGGATAGTGCCATTGGCCTTTCTCATAGCAATTCCTGCTTTGAACAACATACTGTCAATAGCAATCCTGGATCGTGCATCCAGGAAATACTGCTTCACCAGCGCCACTGCTTCGTCTATTTTACCCGCTTCTACCAGCTTGGCCAGCGGCGATTGGAGCCGGGCGATAGGATGTTCAAATATGTGCACGCTGTCTTTCCCGGAGGGCAGTCCGAGCAAATCAAACACCGTCCAGGGAAAGCACCTGATGGCAATAATTTCCAGGCGTTTTTCCGTGTGAAAAGTAACAGGCTGATTGAGCAGCCCCATCATAAACGGTGATGGCAATGGCTGTAAATCTCCATTGGGAGAGACGCTGCTGAGACTTCCGAAATAAAAAATAATCTCAGCGTAGCCGTCAGGTATAACCTCAAAACCTGTCTGCAGTTCCCCCACTTCCCTCCGGTTGTACCAAAAGCACTTTATGGTATCCTGTAACTCTTCAGGAGGATCAAATTCCTGGTGCAGCATTTCGAAAGGCAGCATATTGGAGGTGTATTGGGTACAAGTATTTTAGTTTTATAAAAATACAAAAATAAAAGCGTGTATACCAGGGATATAAGCCGCTATATCTGTAATATGGACCTGCATCTGTTAAAGGTAAGTTTGAAATCTGTAAGCGATGAAATAAAAAAACTCTTCAACGTATGCCTCCAAAAAGTGCCCGTACTTTTTGGTGCATTACATTGAAGAGGGCTTTGGGTGGGGTAGTCCTGCAGTGACTAAAACACCCAAATATGTTTAGCAGAGATGGTTTTACTATATTTTTGTTCCATTCCTTTCCCTGGCCTCCTGTGTTCTAGGAGTAAAGAAGTTAACCAGGTTACCATCTGTGTCCCTGAATAACAGCGAACGATTGCCCCATGGCATAGTAGTTGGTTGTTGCACTACCTCTTCACCAAGTATGCCGGTGAGCTGCTGATATCTGGTATCAACGTCGTCAACCTGGAATTCAATAATAACCGACCTATTGCTGGCAGCATTTGCTATTTTGTCGCCGCCAAACAAAGCTAAGGTGCGTGTACTGCCTATAGCCAGTGTGCCGAGAGGCGTTCGCAGTTCAGCAAAATCATCAGTATACCATTTAAATGCTGTTCCGGTGACATTCTCATAGAAGGAAACCAGCTGTTTGATATTAGCTGTGATAATCCGGATAGAAGAAAAAGTCATATCGATTGTGTTTTGTTTAGAATAACGCAAAGCTATTCTGCCCAAGTGACAACCCTATGTCAGCAGTAAAACCGGAATTTTTTACATCGGGTGGGAATGCCCGATTACCTGGTGGCGCCAGATGGCTATCATCTTTGTATCTGCGTGCTCCTCGAGGGGATTGTTTTGGTAAAGCCTTTTCTTTATGTCACAGGCTTTTTGATAATCATCAATAAGGCCAAGGTTATTCAGGTCGGCCGGCAAAAAAGTTTCATCAAAACCTCCACAGTTTGTCAAAGCACTGGTACAGTAATATTGATCAAGAAGGTCATAACCAATAAAATTGAAGTTATCCAGATTGATAAATGCGCAGTCATGCTCCGGTTCAACGGCCACAGCCAGTAAATTCAATCTTACTTTCTCTTTTGTTCTTTTCAATACATAGTCCAGCGTTGAAAAGAAGCCTGTTTCAAGGTGGCCATCAAGAATGATATGTTTCCAGTCATCTTCATTGCTACGGTCGGGTTCAACTAAAACTTCATTCAGGCCGGTGTCCAGTGAAACCAGCTCTGTTAGATGGGCTAACCGGCTCCACCCGATATATTTGTCCCACCCCATCTGATCATTATCACTCCATTTGTCATACTTCGCTCGTGCGGTATATAAAAAGCTTATTTGATGATTACTCATATCGCAAGGTCGTTGTGGTCATCTCACTAAGTTACGAATGATCCTGGCATGTATTCATTTACCTGTGGCTAACACCCTGGTACCAGGCTTTGTTCTTATCCGTAATAACTCAATCAGCATGCTCCCCTGGTGGAGAAGACCCAATTCCAATAGGAGTAATTTTCCTGATCAGGAAAATTACTCCCCATATGCCTGCAATGAATGCAGCAATAGAAAAAAATAGTACAGGTTGTTCCCTTAAAGTGTTCAAACGATAAAGGAATAAAAGATGCAGAAGGACAAGCAGGCCAAGGATAAATTTACCCAGCCATGTTTTAGGCTTAAAGGTTTGGGCTGCCTTGATTTTTTGCTGCTGTACAACCGCCTGTACCAGGCGATGGGAGAAAAAATCTGTTGGTTTTACTATTCCTCCCTCTTTTAGAATCTCCCTGAGTTTATCTTCCTGCTCTTTATTATGTTTCATAGTAAATTCCTTGTTTCCTGGTTTAACAATAGTGCTAATTCTGTTTCCAGTTGTTTTCGCCCTCTTAACAGGCGCATCTTGATGGCAGACTTCCCGGCGCCGAGTATTTCGCATATCTCGGCGATATTCTTTTCTTCAATATAGTGAAGTGTGAGTACCAGCCGGTCCTCCACCGATAACCTGCCTAGTGCCAGGGCTACATATTTTTTCCTTTCAGTGTCTTTCAATATGTCCCATCCCTGATTTTCAGTGGTGGCCTCTTCCTCTGCTGCCGGTGATTGATCCATACTAATGGTCGGCATTCTCCTGTTTTTGCGCTTCGTTAAAGCCGTGTTGTAAACAATACGGTATAACCAGGTGGAGAATTTGGAGGCCTGCCTGAATTTATTCAGTGAAGCAAATGCTTTCAGGAAAGCATCCTGTACTACCTCTTCAGCATCCTCATGATTGGCGACAACCGACATGGCAATAGTATAGGAAAAATCCTTATAAGTATTAACCAGTTGGGCAATACTGTTTATATCGCCACGTATGGCTTTGCTCCATGAATCCTGTACCTGTTTATTTTCTCTCTGGGTTGCCATGTAATGAATTAGACTACATGTGAGTGAAAGTGGTCACATTCCGGTGACCACTTTCACATTTTGGGAGTCTTATTATAGGAACTCAAAAATATTTAAAAATATATAATCATGGGAATAACGTCCGCCTCCTTGTTCATTGCGATATCACTTGTTGTTTTTGGAATAAGTTATTACTATTTCACAACAAGGTATAAAGAACGAATGACCATTATTGAAAAAGGGTTGCCTCCTGATTTTTTTAAAGGAAGTACCAACTATCTTTTATTTATTCTGCTGCTTGGTATTGTGAGTATAGGAATTGCAGTAGGAGTCGTAACGGGCACCTTTTTGAGATCATTGGAGATAAGAGGGATAAAGGATTTCATATTGCCCTCTTCCATACTCCTTTTTCTGGGTCTCAGCCTGTTAATCTCTTATTTTGTCCTCAAAAGTATTGTGAAGAAAAAGTAGGTCTTCCTGAGGGCCCGGGCTTGCCGCCATGGGATGCACAGATCCGGAAAATAGAGACACACCGGGAGCCTGCCCTGGTAACAGGCTTTTGATGGTTATAGGCCCGGGTGTTTTCATCAGCGGATCCGGGGAATAAAAACATATCGGCGACCTGCCCTGGTAACAGGCTTTTGATGGTTATAGGCCCCGGTGTTATCATCATCGGGAATATTCACAGTAGCGTTGCCATTTGTTGTGCAGGCGGTAAATACGAAGCTCCTGGTAGAACCGTAAAGCCCCTGTTGTTATAGCGGAAGGAAGTGATCCGAATATTGCGGGCACTATAAGGATTTTCTCCTGGTTTAATGCAGCCACATTAAAGCAGCCACATTAAAATTAACGGGTTAAACCCGCTAAGGGAACCTTTATGCCTGTAGTAGCCAATAAATTTAAATGCCATGAAAAAAATATTGATAGTAACCTTATTTTCCATAATAACCGGCATTTGCTTTGGGCAAAGCCTGGAAAAAGAATTAGATGCTCTATTAACCCGCACATTTCCTTCTCAGGCTCCCGGAGCGGCTGTGCTGGTGGCTAAGGCAAACAAGGTTCTTTACAAAAGAGCATTTGGCAAAGCTAACCTCGAATTGAACGTAGCCTTAAAGCCTGGTTATATATTCCGGATTGGTTCCATCACCAAGCAATTTACGGCCTGCGCTATCCTGAAGCTTGTGGAGGAAGGAAAATTGTCACTGCAGAGTGACCTAACTGAATTTATCAGGGATTATCCTGCACAGGGCATTACTATTGAACATTTACTTACACATACCTCGGGAATCAATACGGGTGCAGGAGCATGGACGCCGGAAACAAGAAAGCTGGACTTTACACCACGGGCGTTGATAGACTCTTTTAAGTTCCGTCCGCCGGACTTTTTACCCGGCGCCAGCTTCCGATATAATAACAATGGGTATGTGCTGTTGGGCTATATTATTGAATTAGTTTCCGGTATGCCCTATGAAGAATATATCAGCAGGTATTTCTTTAAGCCTTTGGGAATGAAAAACTCCGGTTATGATAATACCTCTTTGGTGATTCCCGGTCGCGTCAGCGGATATCAGCGGGATAATGATCTATACAGTAATGCCGGCTATTTAAGCATGACACAGCCCTATTCAGCCGGCTCCCTCTTTTCTACTGTTGAAGATCTCTATACCTGGAACAAGGCGTTAACAGCCGGAAAAGTTATTAGTAAAGAAAGCCTCCGTAAAGCCCAAACCTCGTTTACGCTGAATAACGGCAAGCCTACCGGTTACGGATATGGATGGTGGCTGGGAAATATCCAGGGAAGCCCGTGTATAAAACATGATGGGCTGATTAACGGGTTCTCCACATTTGCGCTTTATCTTCCGCAGGAGAAAGTTTTTGTGGCTGTTCTCACAAACTGTGAAAATAATAACCCGGAGATCATCGGGTCCGAAATTGCGGGGACAACCATTGGTAAACCCTACCACACAAATGAAATCGGGTTGCCTATGGAGCAGCTGAAATCATATGCAGCTGTTTATGAATCGGCAACAGAAGGACAAAGACTCGTGTCTTATGAAGACGGACGGCTCCTGTATTTTGTAAAAGGCGGCGCCAAAGCACGCCTGATCCCTTTTGAAACAGACAGGTTCTATTTTGAAAACAGCCTGGATATCGTAGAATTCTTAAGGAAGAAGGACGGCGAAATCGCGGGGATGGCTTTAGAAACAGCCGGGAAAACAAATACATTTACCCGGACGAGTATTAAGCCGGATAACCTGTATGCAATAAGTATTTCAACGGAGTTGCTGGAAAAATATGTTGGGGAATACCAGTTCCCCGATAATTTCATCCTGATAATTACCAGGTATGGAAACCGGCTGTATGGGAAAGGAACCGGACCCCGGCAAATCAGGCAGGAAATAGTACCTTACGACACGTGCAGTTTTTTTGCCAGGAACCTGGACGCCCGGTTAATGTTCCACCTGGATAAAAGCGGCACTGTTACAGGATTAACAAAAATTCAGAACGGTGAATCTGTGGCGAGGAAAATTGAATGATGCAGATCCGGATGGCGTGGGGGAACATCTTTCAGCACTGCTGCAATGCCACACTGCTTACTGCAACATCGCGTAGTCTGCCGTTGCATTGCACCACTAGTTGTAACCCCGCACTACTGGCAGTTGCAGCACAAGCTGTAATGAGACACTACTAATTACAATATCGCGCAGTTAGTTGCGACAATCAGTACAACTGATTCCTCAAAATTCTTTTGATCATTTGTATAGTGGAACGGCTGATCTGCCCTTTATACTTCTGGAGGATAGTACTTTCACTAACGCCATCACTGAGCTCGTTCACTACCCGCAACCATTTGCCAAGGAACTCGGAATTGGGGGTACGGTACCGTAGCAGTCTCCTTACGGTTTCAATTACAGACTTGCTGACAGTCCCTTCGTGCAGCTCAAAAACCTCGTCGTTGTTAAGTCCCAGCTTGATGTCGTCGGCAATCCTGGAATAATCCTGTAGATATTTTTCATTGGCCTCCATTACCTGTAACAGGGGATTATCACTAAAAGCGATATCCGCATTTTTCCGGTGCTGTTTCTGTAAGGCATGCAAGGCGTAGTTCCGGGCAATATTGTCGCAGATAATGAGATCGTCTTTATTAAGCTCAAACCACTCGCCTTTCACCCGTTTGTGCTGGAATACAATATGCAGACTTTCTTCCAGGGCCGTCATATTCAAGGCCTCATATTGCCTGATAACACGGAACATTACAGGCAGGTGAGTATGGTAAGCCGCCAGACGCTTATGCAGGTCCTGCGTTTTACCAATCTTATACAGGTTTTTACCTGTGTTCAGAATGTACACACACTTTCCAATTTGTACTTGCTCCATGAGGTGTTTTCGCGCTTGCTGATGATAATTAAGCTATCAATTTACGACTATGATTTTTATATACAAAATGGAATAATCAGGCTGAACATTATACAGGCGTTTATCAGGGGCTCCGCCAGGCTTTTCGGGAGCTCATAAGTTAGTATCATCTGCCGGTGATCCGCCAGGTGCTGTACAGGAAGCCCGGTTTGCAATGTTGTTCCGCCGCGTATCATCTTTCACCTCCCGGTCTTTTGCGGCGAATAAGCCCAAAGAAGCTGGAGGTTCCCCACCACAGAGCACTATGAGTGGTTGCCGCCAAAACCATCACCAGCCGGGGAACTATTTCTCCGTAAGCGTGAGGGCAACCTTATGGCGTTCTGCCAGTTCTTTTAATGCCTTTTTGTTTTCATCGGTAAGCGCACTGCACCACCTCAGATCCAGTGTTTTTAAACCATTTTCCATCAGCGATTTTAAAGCACCCAGTACTTCGCCGGCCAGCTCAGTTACATTCCGGAGCTCCCGTTTCCCGTCTGATGAGCTGACAGTGGTGGATGCGCCAGGCGATTTTTCTTTGGTAATGGTCCGCGCAAGGCTCAGGTTATCCAGCCCTCTCATTTTCCCGAGATTACTGTAACAGGCTTCATCCATAAATTCCGCCCTTATTAATTCCAGCCTTTTTAATGGCAGTTGGAGCAAACCGGCAAGTCTGTCTTTTGGCGGCGTGGCAGTTTGAGTATTGTTGATGATAAGGGTATTAAGGCTTTTAAACCGGAGAAAAATATCTGACGACCAGTTATCCGGGAAAACAGGTTTAATGAGATTGAGCGTGGTGGTATTTTTATCAGCAGTGGAAATTTCATCGGTAAATGAATCTCCCGTTTTCCTGATCCCGCTGATGTCTGTTTTTACCTCCGGTTTATCATCTGCCTTAGCTTCCTGTTTTGCCTGCATCAGTTTTTGTAAAAGCGCTGTGGCTACCCAGCCGATTCCTGCGGACAGTATTCCCCATGTAACGCTGTAGGAAAGGCCAACAGCGCCGGCAATAGTAGCCACAATAGCAGGTACGGAATTTTCAGCGATCTTTAAGCCAAGAAGTTTAACAATTTCTGTCAGGGTTTCTAAAGAAACTCTTTGTACCACCGGGTTGGCAACCGGCTGCCGCTGCACAGTTGCCGTATCTGGCTGAGGAGGATGAAGGTGCAGAGCGCCAGAACTATGATACACATCCGGTGCATTGTTGCCCATTATATCAGCTTCATGCTCCAACCCTTTATCGTTGTTTACGGCGGTATCATTTTTCATTTGCACAGCCGGCGCCGGTAAGCTTATTCCACCACGGCCAGGCGTTTCATTGGCGGATGCGCGGGACTGTTTATCCGCTTCGCTTTTTTCATTAACAGGAGAAAACATAGGAGAAAATTTCTGGTATTGATAAATAGATTTGAGGGAACAATTTTCGTTTGCCGGTCTTATTTCAATACTATTGCCTTTATCAGCAGAAGGCCCTCCTGCCGCTATTCTGCCCAGTTGCTCAGGTATCTTGCGGTAAAATTCAACCCGTTGGTATACATGAATTTCCCGATCACTTCGTTCAGGTAATCCATATCAAGCGAACCGTCTGCATTATTGTAGCGGAGTGAGCGTGTATTATTATCATCTCCCGTATTCAGATATTTATCGGCAACAGGTAAATATTTTTTTAATCCTGCTGCCAGGTCAGATAATTTCAGGATATTATCCATCCGGTTAATAGGGTTGATAAGGCCATCGAAATCAGAGCCAATGCAGATATGATCCCACGGCGAAGTGCCCGGTTCCCAGCCTATACCGGCATTTCCGACCCTCACCGCATAAATGATGTGAAGGCACAGTAGCATCAGGTGCCGCTCAGCCCTCGACGGGATACTCAGGAAGTCGAATAGTTTTTCTGCTCCCGGCAACTGCCCATCCCTGAAAAGCTTCTCCCATTCTTCTTTGGCAATATATTCAGGATCGAAGAATTCCGGCCGGCTGCTGTCTATCATTTTTTCTGCACCAAGGATACGTTGATCAAGACTGATCCCGATCATTCCTCTGGAGCTCATGATCTCTGTAATTTCTTCATCAAACAGGTTAATGGTCCAAGGGTTGCCATACAAGCCACTGTTAATGCTGTCGTTTGTTTTACCGATCTTCCGGTTCTCAGATTCCACGATACATACAAATGCACCATCCTGCTGACCGGTGGTAGACCTGAATTGTTTTTTAGTAAGATAATTATTCAGTGATGTAAATGTAAATCCGGTATGCGACGTGATTATAGGCAGCCTGCTTACTGCAGGCGCTTCATTGATCAGCGATTCCCGGTAACGGTAGTAATGAAACCGGGTATACACGCTCATGTGTTTCAGATCAATGAGCACCGGCCGCTTTTCATGCAGCAATGCCTGCCTCACTACTTTCTTTCCCAACTGGGTGAGGCCAAGTCCGGCTTTAGGCATAAAGTCCTCGCTGCTAAACGCAATCTGCGCCTGCTTGTTAAGCCCCTGCGCAAAGCCGCCCAGCGGCTGCTCGGGTATATAGCTCAGGTGACATAAATTAATACTGATGAAATCCAGTTCACTGTTATCCTGGATATCTTTCAGGTTCAATTCAGGTGTTCTGGATAACGCACTGCCCCGGATAGGCACGTCAGATAAATTGTGGCCGCCTTCTATGGAAAAGATCAGGTAGCGTTGCTGGTTGTCATTTCTGAGCGCGTCTGCAATTTGCTGCGGCGTGTGGCCTTCCCAATCTTTTCTCCCGGTATACTTAATATGATAGGGCGCCTGCTCCAGCGTGGCCTTACTATCCAGGTACATTTTAACCTGTTGCTGAAACTCTGCATAGTAGCTTGTTTTCCCGTCTTTTGTTTTGTTTACGATCTCTTTGTTTAAAGGTAATATATGGGAGAAGTCGATGCCAAGAACATGCAATATCCTGCGGGCAAAAGCATGTTCCAGGCTGATGATGGAAGCCACTCCCAGGTAAAGCTGGCTGTCTTTCACCTGGTCTGGCGACGACTGACTGTTAAACGGCCCGCCAAAAAGATCGTTCAGTAAACTGGCCAGGCCGGTTGTTTTAACCTGTTCCGTTATCGGGGTACCGTTACTGAGATAGTGTTTGAACAGCAGGTGGAAATGAAAATCGAATATTTTGTTTGTCATGGGGTCACGTTATTTAGCGGCATTTTCTAAAATAGACTGAACGGTATTAAATCGTTGGAGCAGGTCGGGATAGGTAGCAGGAGCAGTGCTTTCATAGGCGGTTCCGGCTTTCCCGAAGGTGGCGCTTTCCAGCATCCGCGCGGTGTCCGACAATGGCGCGGCAACAGGGGTCAGCGATTCCTGGGTCCCTCTCCTGGTGCCAAAGATGGCGTTGTGAAGTTTATTCCAATACGTTTTCACTATTTCAGCATAGCCTTGTAATGAATTAAGGAAAGCGCTTTCATTCCAGCCGTTGTATTGGTTGTTCAGTTTATTGGCAGCCCTGGGTGGTGTGTTTAATAATTTTTCAGCGTTAAGAATCCCGCTGCCAAAACCTTTCGTGGGTAACTGGTCGCTTTTCCGGGCCGAGTCCCTCAAGGCTTGCCGGAAGGCTTCTACCCTTTTCCAGCCTGCATATTCAGGAGCTCTGAGCTGCTCCTGGTATTTTGCCAGCCAGTATGCCGCAGCTGCTGCCACATGAGGCGTGGCATAGCTGGTGCCATCGCCATAGGCAAACCCTTCTTTGTGATCACCTTCCGCCAGCCAGATAGGTACCAGCACATCTTCTCCCGGTGCAGTAATATCTACGGTATCTCCCCTGGAAGACCCGGTCCATTCCCTGTCGAGCGGATTGGATGCCGCCACCGCAATGGTGCCCGGAAATACAGCGGGCGCCACTACGGCCTGTACGCTGTTACCTGCTGCACAGCACCAGATCACGCCGCTTTCATAAGCCTTCTTAGCCAGGCGGGCGGTGGTAAGCGTAGGCGGGATACCCATGCTCATGGTAATGATATCAAAGCCCTGTGCAATGGCGGCATCCAATGCTGCTGCCAGTTGTTGCTGCCTGTTGATGATAACAACGGTTTCGGCTATACGGAAAGGAACCAGTTTGTAATTATCAGGCGCCAGTAAGCCGCAGTTACCGTTGCCTGCTGCAGGCGAGTAGTCGTGCCCGATTAACAGGCTGCCTGTACGCGTACCGTGGCCGGGCTGTTTTCCCAGGGCTACGGTGCGCAGATCAAGTGCGTCATTGGTATTATCAAGGAAGTTAAAATCGTTGTCGGTATCAAATGCGCCGGCTACTTTGGAATGATCGGTATAGCCGGTATCAAACTGCACAACGCGGATTCCTTTTTCATGTGGTGATGCAGGTGTGGTTTGTGTTAGCAGTATTTTATCAAACCCTGTGGCATACCAGTTCCAGCGCCGGTATTCTTCTGTTTTCCTGCCGGAAACAAATTTACTGACAGCGGTAACCGTATAGTTTTTCAGGAAGATGTCTTCGTTGGGAGTACCATATCCATCATCAAACAGGAAAGCAGATTCCGCGGGCCCGCCACCTTTCCTGATAACATTGGCGGTGTCGGCATTCAGGTATAATGGAAGGTCGGCTTCTGCATAAAAGATGCCGGGCACCTGCGTAAGTTTTGTTGCTTCCTCGTGCGGGTTGCCGCTGAAGCTGGCGGTGAAGGCAAAAAGCTCTTCTTTGCCTGCAACAGCAGTAGCGGGCGTGAGCAGCGACAATTTCACTCCCGGCGGATATTTTACAGACAGTACCGCTTCTATCTGTGATACTGTTTCAGGTTTATTCAGCGCAGATATAATGAATGTTGTGGGAGCGCTGATATTGGAAGATGATGAAGCGTCCATAGTATTTTCTTTGGGAGATGAGGAAGTAATATCAGGAACATTGGAAGATGTATGGTGATCGTTTACCGCGGCAGCCATTACTACGTTATCTACGCCGCTCCGGATGCTGTCCTGGTCGGGCAGGGCCTGCTTTAGCCGGGGCGCAATGCTATCGGTATCTTTAAGCAATGCACGCCTGCCTTTTTCCATATCGGGGCTTAAAGTGGCTTCACGCACGGCGCTTACAATTACACTTACTTTAATGCCTTCATTACCGATCCAGTCGATTTCATCATCAGGAGTTTCCGGGGTGGCTAGTTGTCCGCTCCGCGTAAGTACCCGGTTCTGGTCGTCTGTGCGGGAAAGACCGCTGTGGTGCAGCGCAATGATTTCACAGGTGCCCAGTCCAAACACCGGGGAACCGCTGCTGCCGGGTAATGTATCCGATTCGTATACCAGCCGGGTCCCCGTTTCAGAAAAGAACCGGATATCTTTCAACACTACTTTTTTGGGTAATCCATTAGGATGCTGCACAATTACACAGGATTCTCCTTTGATGATTTTGCCGATATTTCCATCAAGCCGTATGGGTGGAAATTGGGAGAGCAGTTCGCCAAAAGTACCGGTAAGACTTACCCCGATAAGTGTAAAGTCGAGCCCGCTGTTCAGGGTGGTTTTACTTACTTCCAGGCTGGAGGTCAGAAAAAATTTGCGGGCATCCAGCTTAAAGGAAGCGCTTCTTTTCAATGCTTTGGTAGTAGCATCTACTTCATAGTTAAACTCCGCAATCATATCTGTTGCGTCTGCAGCTGATTCAATCACATGGTGATTGGTAAGCAGGATATCTTCCGTTACAAGAAAACCGGTGCCGATGGGAGAGCCGCCTTTCAGGATACGGCATACTGCCTTCGACATTTCAGATAAGCGGTCAAGCACGTATTTGTCCTGGAAGTCGGCAGTGCCGGTAATCCGCTCCAGCGCGGTTTCCACAAGGGGCGTGTTTTCGCGGGCCACGCGATATTGTACGCGGGTAGGGTTATCTTCCAGTTGTACCAAAGGCAGATTGGCCTGCCGTAATGCATATAGCTTTCTTTCAGCGGCTTCAAACTGGGGCTGGCGGTCACCGAAGCGATTGGCTACTTCCTGGATAACTTTCCAATGAGGTATCATTTTTATGAGGGTGTTTTTGGGGCTGGTATGCTCGATTTTCCTGAATGAATTTAATCAAAAAAGAAGGAATAAAAGATTAACTTTTTTATGGTGAGATGAATAGCGCGGAATTAATTCCCGGACAACCGGAGGGAGCTGTCCGGGAAGGTAGCGTTACCCGTAAATAATAAATCCTTTCTCAATAGAATTTATTTTCCTGAACGTTATCCGGAATACCCCGATGCCGTTGCTGCTGCCATTGGGATTGCTGTTGCCCTCAATGGTTTCAATGAAACCGCCATTAACAGCAGTAACAATGCCGGTATGGCCAAACCCGCCGCCATGGCTTTTAATGAAGATACTTCCCGGAACTATCAGCGAAGGATTATTGATAGCCTTTGCAGTTGTGATTTTCACTGCATTGGTCCGGTTCCAGTGATCAAGGCATCCGGCAGTTTTTACAACAGGGTTAGGGATACCCAGTTCTGCAGCAGCTTTTTTAAAGCACCAGTATACAAAGGCGGCGCACCAGTAGTTGCCCGGAGGTGTGTTAGTACTGGCAAGGTAGGCTTCCACCTGTGGCCCGCGGTTGCTGCCGGGAGGTACTTCCATTACGCCAATCTGGCTTTTAGCTACTTCAATGGCTTTTGCCAGCAAGGGAGAGGGCGCTTCATGTTCTTCCGGTACGCCGTCGTCAAACAACACCTCCCAGGTAATGGCGCCTACTTCGCCATCTACAATAAGCGGATTGCCAAACCGGTCGCGGTGCATGGCCTGGAACTGTTTTACGGCCGACACGGTTTTAGGGCCAAATGTACCGGTACCCTGTAAGCCGCCGATGCCCAGCTCAATAAGTCGCTGCTGAATGGCTTTTACGATCTGGCTGTTTTTTTCTCCTGCCTTAATTATTTTGTTGGGGTAGTTCATAACAATTGATTTTTAAAAAGTTGGGGTAAGAAAGAATTATATACAATGGTTTTTACTGTTTTCTGGTATAGTCTGATGAATTACTCCGGGGCTATCTTAAAGATAATAACTTCCGGGCATTTTAAGAACGGGAAAAAAGAAGGGCAGCGTATCAGCAATAAATGAAATCGCAGGCGATGGTAGGGTGAATGATAACGGTAACAATCTACAGTTCCTTAAACAGGCAGCGGTTTCCGCCAGGCGCCTGGATAAAAAAGGGAGTATCCTGTTTTTGGATACCCCTTTTTTACCGGCTCCCGGTTCTTAGAAATTCGTATTAATGATCAGCGTATTCCTGTCGGACGCCGCAAAATCCATTGGAATAATACCGTACCTGCCATGTGCATTATTGGTGAAGTAGGTATTGATCTGTGGATTAATGGCATTCGATACCGTGGTAATGCTCGGAATACCGAAGATGAGCGATTTGTAACCGCTGGTGAAATTGATATACAGCACTGATGAGCTGCCATTTTTTGCTTCTGTGAACAGGTTGGTGATACTGGTCCATTTCCCGTTATTATCGGGCACTACGTACTGATCCTGCACACGAAGGGAGGAATTGGCGTTATTAATGGAAAAAGTAGTGTTATCGGCCCAGTTGGTGGCTTCAATGCCTTTGGGAGTACCGGAGGCGCCAAATCGCCTCAGCAGCACAATTTTACCCCTTACCTGCCCGAGATTGGGAACGGCGTCGCCCAGGTACCATCTGGATGGCTGCAGCTGGGTATAGCTGTCGAAAGTTTGTTCAAAGGAGCGGGTGTTGTTGGTAGGGTCATACTCCTCCTTTACGCACATAATGATCGTTTCCGTAGGGTTTGCTGCCAGGAAATCGTAACAGGCGGTGATTACATCCGTAAAGTTCAGGTTCTGGTAAATAGAGCCATGATGAATAGCAAAGGCATCCCCGATGTGCCGGCACCGGATATCAAGGAAGCGGGTACCGGCATCCAGCTGCTCGCGGATGCTGAGGTTCTGGCATTTGGCGGTACCACTAACCGGTTCCACCCGGGCGCCGCTATCGTGCGTACCGGGAATGGAAAGGCTGGTCAGACTGGTATTGTCTGCAATGGCGCCCATCCATCCTGTAAGGGTTACGTTTAAGGTGTTGGTAAGCGCGGTATTGTTCGCTGTTTCAATGCCTGCTGCTGCCTGCGGATTTACCAGGTCTTTTTTACAGCCAAAAAGAGAGCATGTGGCCAAAGCCAGGGAGAGGGTTTTTAGGTTCATAGTGAAAGTATTTATCTTAAAAATACAGGACAATACCGTTTGGTTCATTGCAGTGGAAATTAATTGTGGGTTAACAATCTTTGATGTGGAATTAACAATCCGTCGCGTAACGAAAAGGTGTGATTTTTTATCAGCACAGGAATGTCTATCTTTATGTCACGGTCGTACCACATCAACCAGATTTTGCTTATAAGAGGAAGTGTCCAAATTTATTTTGAATACCGTGCAATTAAATAGTGAACCGGATTTACTATTAAAAGTGTCGCAGGGCGATGAAGCCGCCTTTGCACATCTGTTCCACACCTACCAAAACAGGCTGGGAGCCTTTGTTATGCAGCTTACAGGATCCAGGCCCCTTGCAGAAGAAATTGTACAGGAAATATTTATCAGGATATGGGAAAAACGGGAGAAATTAAGCCAGGTAGAGCATTTCCATTCCTACCTGTATACGGTGGCAAGGAATTATAGTTTGTCTTTCCTGAAAAAGCTGGGCCGGGAACTGGCCCAAAAGCAGGCCTGGGAAATGAGCGTGGCCACACAGGGGGAAGAAGAGGATGCTGTTATCAGGAATTACCGGCGCATAATAGACCAGGCCATCTCTGAATTGCCTGCCCAGCGGCAGAAGGTATATCTTTTAAGCAGGGATGAAGGGCTTCGCCAGGCCGAAATAGCAGAACGTATGGCCATTTCATTGGAAACGGTAAAAAAACATATGGTACTTGCGCTCCGTTCCATCCGGAGCTATGCTATAGCTCACCCGGAAATCAATGTATTGATACTTGTTCTGATTACGCCATTGACGATCTGAAAATTTTTTTTCTCCCGTTACCTCTTTTTTATACTTCCTGCTGTCTTATAGTATAGAATCAATCTATGCTAATGGACAATACCAGGTTGCGCTATCTGCTTAGCCAATATGCGGGCAAAACGATCACCCAGGCGGAGGAATCCGAGTTAAGTGATTTTTTAAATGCGGCAGATAATCAAACGCAGCTGGAATTGCTGATAGAGGAAGCCTGGATCAGGTCTGGTGAGGAAGATGAAAACATTTTTCCCTCGCCCCAACTGAACCAGGAATCGTTACCAGGGCCGTTAAGGCCGGTGCGCTGGCTGCGCTGGGCTGCTGCGGTACTGTTGCTGATTGCCGGCGCCGGCGCATGGCTGCTGGCTGCCAGGACCAGGAAAGCGGAAAAGCAACCACCGGTCATAGCAGCAAACACAAAAAAAGATGTGGGGCCAGGCGGGCCAAAGGCAATGCTCACACTGGCCGATGGCAAGGAAATAGCGCTCGATAGTACCCTCAAAGGTACATTGGCCAAACAAGGAGAGGCAAACCTGCATGTGAGCCCCGGAATGCTTAAATACGACCAAAACAGGCAGTCATCTGCCAATACAATAGCCTATAATACATTAAAAACGCCCAAAGGAGGGCAGTACCAGCTGGAATTGCCCGACGGCTCTAAGGTGTGGCTCAATGCGGCATCTTCCCTGAAATTCCCTACCGCTTTTGTTGGAAAGGAACGACGGGTGGAACTAAGCGGGGAAGCTTATTTTGAAGTAGCCCGGAATGCCAGCCAGCCTTTTTTTGTATCAGTGAATAACGCCAGCATCGCGGTACTGGGCACCAGCTTCAATGTAATGGCTTATGCCGATGAGGCAGCCATGAGAACTACCCTGCTGGATGGCGCCGTGAAAGTAAGCCAGGCAAGTGCTTCCAGCTTATTGAAGCCGGGAGAACAATCGTTACTGGAGCCAAACGGGCGGATGGAAGTAATAGAAAAAGCCGATGTAAACCTGGCAGTTGCCTGGAAAAACGGCCTTACCTCTTTTAAAAGTGCAGATATCAAAACAATCATGCGACAGGTGGAACGCTGGTATGATGTGGAGGTGGTATATAACGGAACTATACCCTCCCGAAGGTTCACAGGAGATATTCCACGCGACGCCAACCTGTCTGAATTATTACGGCTACTGGAAATAAGCAGGATCCATTTTAAAATGGAACAACGGAAGCTGATCGTTATGCCGTAGGCAACCAGATCTAATTTTTTATATCAACCAAATCACTATTACCATGAATAACGGTCCCTGAACGACGTGTGGTAAGAACCGAGGCATAAAAAACCAGGAGCGATCTCACCCGCCCCTGGCAAAAAGCCTGGGTCTCTGGTACCTGACATCAATACTTAGCAGAAATCAAGAATTATCTCAACCCAAACACTACAAATGTATGCAATCTAATTGTCATGCAAAGCCCGTCTATATACCCGGGCTATTATCAACCATCAAAGATCGCGTCCTGACATTCCGGAAATCAGGTGCCCATCTGAGGATAAAAAAACAACTGATTAAGCAAATGAAAATTACAGCTATCCTCTTAACGGTAGTTTGTTTGCAGATCAGCGCAAAAAGTCTGTCGCAACAGATCACTTTGTCGCAAAAGAACGCACCGATCCAGAAGGTATTTGAAGAGATAAAAAAACAGTCAGGCTATAAATTCTGGTATGAAGATGCCATGCTTACGAAAAGCAAGCCGGTCGACATTTCCATCCGGAACGGTTCCCTGGAGGAAGTACTGGCCCTGCTGTTTAAAGATCAGCCTTTCAGCTATGAGGTGATCGGCAAGATCATCGCTGTAAAAGAAAAAGATATACAACTGCAGCATGCCTTACCCTACATGATGATACCGGAAGTGGTGCTTCGTAAAATAAGCGGCCTGGTAAAGGACAGCACAGGGTCGCCTATACCGGGTGTAACCATCCTCGTTAAAGGCACTAAAACCGGTGTTACCACAGATGTGCAGGGCCGGTTCAGTCTTGATGTGCCGGATGGCAATGTGGTACTGCTTTTTACCTCGGTAGGGTTTGAACCCAAATCCATCACACTGGGCACTTCCACTTTCCTGAACGTAACCCTCTCTACCGCTTCCAGCGGGCTGAATGAAATGGTGGTAACGGCGCTCGGTATCAAACGCCCGAAGGGCACACTGGGATACGCTATCAGCACCATTAAAGCAGATGAGCTTACAAAGGCCGGTACTACCATGAACCCCTTCCTGGCTTTATACGGTAAGGCGGCAGGTGTTGGTGTAAACGTTGGTACCTCCGGTCCGCAGGGCGGCGTAAGGATCAATATCCGCGGTGCAGCCAGTATGAACCCCGATCAGAACGTAAGGCCCCTGTTTGTGGTAGACGGCGTTATTCTCAGCGACCGTAAAACACAGATAGGCGGTGACGTAGGACAGGGCTTCGACTATGGCGCCGGTATCAATGATATCAACCCTGATGATATTGAATCGATCGATATCCTCAAGGGCGCAAAAGCTACTGTATTGTATGGCAGCGATGCGGCAAACGGCGTAATGATCATTACTACTAAAAACGGCCGCAATGTAAAAGGTTTCGGTATGACAGCCAATGTGCAGCATACCATTGAGCAACCGGTATCTTACCTGAAACTGCAAACCAAATACGGCCTGGGCGATAATCTTTATGATACCACCTATGCCACTATCAATGGCGTACAAACCAGGATGCTGCCCAACAAACGCTTCAGCTTCGGGCCCGCTTTCGATGGGGCTAATGTGATGTTCTACGATAGCTCCATGGTGAAGAATTCGCCACATCCGAATAACTTCATGTCCCTTTTCCAGAATGGCCAGTCCACTTCTGCCAACGTAGCTATTGCCGGCAGCAATGAAAAAGGTAGCATAAGGGCTTCCTATACCAACTATAACTACCAGGATATTTCCGGCGATAACTCCTGGCAGAAAAGGAACTCCTTCAGCTTTAACGGTAATATCAAAGCATCTGAACTGGCTTCTTTTGAAGTGATCTCCAATATCTACAGCATCTCTACACAAAACCGCCGTTCACAAAACGATGGGCCTGTAGCGTGGGGATACCCGGTTGACTATGATTATAACCTGATATGGCCTTATTATATAGATGCCACCGGTTATAAAAGAGACCTTTCCAATGCCCGTGTATCGGATGCGTTTAACAAACTTGGCGAATACCTTTGGAACACCAAAATGAACCGCTATAAGGATGAGAATATCCACATGATCACCTCCGCCAAGGTAACGCTGAACTTTACGAAAGATATCTTCCTTGTGGGCCAGGCCGGGCTGGATTATGATAACACCAACTATAATACGCAGGTAAGCGTAACAAGGGTGCTGCCAACGGTAGACAAAGGAAGCTTTGGTGTAGCAAAGGAAAATTCCACCACTCAAACTTACCAGGCATTACTAAACTACAATAAAACCTTCCTGAATAACGATCTCCGGTTGTTTGCATTCGGTGGTGGTGTATACAGGCTGCGTAATGTAGATTATCTTGGAACAAACACAGTTGGCGGACTTACCTTCCCCGACTGGTACTCGTTTTCCAACCAGCTGGGCACACCAAATGCAGATAATGCTTACCTGTTGAGGAATTACACAAGAGGATCTGATGTATTATACAGTTTGCTGGCATCCGCTGCTTTGTCCTGGAAAAATGAGTTTACATTGGAATTACAGGGCCGCCAGGACTGGAACTCTACACTTCCTCCTGAAAACAACAGGTACTTCTATCCCGGCGCCGCACTTACCTGGAACTATACAGAACGCTTCCCGCTTGCCGGCGTAAACACCGGGCAGCTGAGATTGTCCTGGGCCGACGTAGGTAATGGTACCACCCGTTATTTTGCCAATAATCTGTATGGATACAACCGACTTCCGAGCACCGGCGCCAATTCCGTTTCACCACCGGATAAACTGTTACCGGGCGCGCTGAAACCGGAACGCAAAAGGGAATTCGAAGTGGGTATCAACAATACTTTCCTGCCTCAGGACAGGATCATCCTCGACTTCTCCTTCTATACCAATCACCGTTATAACCAGATCATCAGCCTGCCTATTTCTTCTGCCTCCAGTTCTACCGGTATGATTGTAAACGCAGGGGATGTAAAAGCCTGGGGTTTTGAACTGGCGTTAACAGGCGTGCCGCTGGTGGGTAAAAACTACCGCTGGAGCCTTACACTGAACGCTGCCAGCCAGGGATCGAAAGTAATGGATCTGTACCAGGGCGTTACCAACTATCCGTTCAGTAACCTGATCAATGGCGCCGCAGCTTCTATTCATGCAGATGAAGGCCGTCCATATGGTGAAATTGTTATGCTGGACTATAAACGCGATGAAGCCGGCAATAAAGTAGTCAACAATCAGGGTATCTATATTCTCGACGATCAGAAAACAACCGTAGCCGGTAATATAATGCCAAAGGTATACGGCGGGTTTATCTCCGACTTCATGTATAAAAACTTCAATTTCCGTATCGGGCTGGATTATAAATACGGGGGTACTATTTTCAGTTATACCAACAACCGCTTAACAGGTGTGGGCCAGCTGGAAAATACCATGCAGTACCGTGATGAAGAAAATGGTGGCCTGGCTTACTACATCAACAGCAGCGACCAGAAGGTGCCCTGGCAGCATTCACAGCCGGCGCCGGCCCAATCCAAAGACGGTAAAGTATACCACGATGGCCTGGTTCTGCCGGGTATGAAAGTGGACGACAATGGTAAATACGTAACCAACGATATTATCACCAGTGCCGCTACTTACTATGGAAGCTACGCCAACGACCTGGCTACTTCTTTCCCGCCCGACAGGCTGTTCAAAAACAACTATATCAAGGTGAGGGAAGTAGCGCTTTCTTATACATTGCCTACGGAAATTTCCAAAAGGATAAAGATGCAGCGGCTCACTATCACAGCAGCTGCCCGTAACCTGTTCTACCTCTATAAATCTATTCCCAATATAGATCCGGAAGGAGCATTGGGCGCAGATGTTTTCGTGGAAAATACCATCTACCCTTCCCAAAGGACTTATTCCCTGGGGTTAAATGTTGCTTTCTAATGTATAAACTGAAAAAAATGAAAAAAGCTTATTTATATATTTTCCTGCTCTCGGCTTCCTTTCTGGGAGCTTGTAAAAAGGACCTGGAAGATCGCTTCTACGACAAGGACAAGCTCTCTACAGGCAGTGATATAGATGTGGTGCCTGGCTTATTCACCGGCGTGCTTACAAACAATAAAATATTTGCGCAGGACTATGGGGAATGGTATTACCTCCTCAATGGCGGTACCAGTATTACGGGATATGAACAGGTGGCTCAGCGGTTTGTATCTTACCGTTACGATTGGTTTTCTACCTATAATGATTTAACAACGGGTAACGGCTTTGATGATTCTCCCATCAATGGTCAGTCCTTTTTTCAGCATAGCTATACCCGGTTGAAGAATTATGAAGTGATCCGTGATTCTGTGGATGCACGTACAGGGCAGCTTAAACTGGATGGAGATGTATACCTTAAACTGGCGAGCTTTATTAAATGTTACCAGAGTGCGAAGTTGGTGGACTTTTTTAATTCCGTTCCTTATTCAGATGCTTTCCAGGGTGCTAAAAAAGAGCCGAAATATCTTTTCCCTAAGTATGATGATCCGAAAGAGATCTATCAGTCTATTATACAGGAGCTGGGAACTATTGTAGATGGCCTGCCAGGCGCCTATTCGCAGATGTCGGCCGCTGCCCAGACCGTTTTTACTGAACAGGATATTGCTTTTCATGGAGATATCAATAAGTGGGTAGCGTTGATCAATTTCACCAGGCTTAAATTACTGGTAAGAATTGCCGGTGTGGAAGAAGCGTATGCCAAACCATTGATCCAGGCGACACTGGCAAAGCCTTTGCCGCAAACAGATCTCTACTGGTTCTACTGGTTCGATATAGATCCTACTGGTGGCGGAACATGGATCCGCGGCGTATATGAAAATACCTTCGCGTCTTTCATTCCGAATATCATCATGAAAAGGCTGAACTATGGTACACCTGCTTACCAGGTAGGAATTGACGATCCCCGTTTGCCTGTGCTGGCCATGCCAACAAAGTATATGGATTACCGTGGGGTATCTGCCAATATTGAAGAACAAACTGCATTGTATAATAGTGGGGAAAAATACTATCCATATGCAGATAATATTGCTTCTACTTTTTCCACCAACGCAAAATCCACTTACAATCATGCCACGTTCCACCGGAATTCCAAGATGCCGGTATATATGAGCACCTTGGGAGAACTGGATCTGCTGCTGGCGGAAATTGCATTGAAAGGATTAGCTAACACAGGTAAATCAGCTGAAGAGCATATCAAAGATGAAGTAACGCACTCCGTTGCCTTCTGGTATACCATTAACCAGCTGAGCAGCTATGCCAAAACCCAGATGACACCTGAACAAACAAATATGGTATATCCATCAAAACCATCTGATGCAGTGATTAGCGCATGGGGAGATGTGGTTAAAGCCAAATTCACCGCCGCCCCTACACTGGACGATAAAATGGAAATCCTGATGCAACAGAAATACATCCATCTCAATCTCTATCAGCCGTATGAGCTCTGGGCAGAGCTGAGAAGGACCCGTCATCCGAAACTGGAACCGTTTACCTGGCATTCTTCCGTATGGAAACCAATGCCGGAAAGGGTGCGTTATCCAACCATCGAGCTGACCAATAACCCGGATAATTTCAAAAAAGTGGCCGGTGAAAATAATCTGACCAGCCCTATTTTCTGGGTACCTGCTGCAGCAAGAGCAAAAAATCCTTACTGGGATAATTACAATTATCAATAGCAGAGAGCAATGATGTCGGAAGAGAGCTGGCTTATTTAGCCGGCTCTCTTTTTTAGTGCCACACCGCGATACATGCCGCCGCAAGTGTTAGTCCCACTAAGGCATAGTAAGCAGTTTTAGTAAAGGGCTTATTTGTAAAACGTATATTGATCAACGTTACCAGCAGGAACATACCGGTTTTGGGAACTACTTTATAATAATTGACCTGTGGATATTTCAGGGCCACCAGTATTATACCTGTTACCAGCAAAACAATACCGAGTATCAGTCCCTTGTGGTCCCGGATCTTTGTGTGATAATCTGATCGTTGGGTTACCAGTATAGCAAGGTATCCTAAAAAACACCCGAAGTGAAGCAGTAAGATAATACTAAAGAGCATGGGATGTTTTTTTAGTGGTGAAAGCAAGATAGTATCCTCCCAGCGCCAATGCCATCACAATAGCCACCAGGTGAGGGATCAGTTTATCAACCGTATATGCCGGGTTATGGAGTACCAGGCAAAAGTCCATCACGGGAACAATGGCGCCTGCCAGCATTAACACGCCCAATGCGCGGCGCTCCCCGGTCCATAATATGCCAAGTATGGCGATACCGGTAAACAGGTCGCGGATGCCTTTGATATAATGAAAGGAAAAATTGCCGTTTACAGGTACGTTGATGCCAAAGCCTGCTTCTGCTGCCAGTGGGTTAAAGAGAAAACGGAGGCCAATAAATACCAGTAGCGCTCCCATCGATAAGGTAGCATAGAAGGCGGTTTTTTCAGAGATGTTTTTCATTTGTTGCTTTTTTATGATGATGCAACAAAGGTATACACCGCTTTTCGCCGGTTCGTTCACCCGGGTTAATAAATTCAGGTCATCAGCCGTTTCCTGATCCTGCTTAGCGACGGCGGTTTTACACCCACGAAAGAGGAAATGTAGTATTGGGGAATACGTTGCTGCAGCTCCGGGTAGTTGTTTATAAAATGCAGATATCGCTGTTCTGGCGGATCTTCATAAAAAGAGGTGGCCTTTTTAATAGCGTATACATATAGCTGTTCACAAATTAAACGGCCAAACTTTTCGCCTTCTTTTACTTTGTTGTAAAGCAATTGAAGGTTTTCATACGATGCGCATAAAATTTCTGTCGGTTCAATGCACTGGATGCTGCGCCGGGAAACCGAGTGGTCAAGGAAACTCTCATAGTTGCAGGTGAAATCATGCTCTCTTCCAAAATCAAACGTCACTTCTTCACCGGAATCTTTTATACCGTAGTAACGGATCAATCCCTTCTCAATAAATCCCACTTCGCGGCACACCTGCCCCTGCCGCAGGAAATAATCATTTTTCCGGAACTGCCGGCTTACAAATAAAGAAGAGATAAATAGTTTTTCGGCTTCATCCAGGCGGATAAAATGCCCGATAGCGTTGATCAGGTTAGTGTGCATACTCATCTGTAAAACGGTTTAACTGCGCCTGTATGCCTTGTTTTTCCGTATCTGTTTTAGCCAGATCCCAGGCTTTCTCAAAACTTGCTTTGGCTTTATTATTGTCGATATTCTTATACAGTTCTCCCAGCAATACATAGTAAAAATGATTATTCTCCAGCTTTAATTTTTCCGCTTCTGCCAGTGCTTCCTGTTGCCCTTTTGCTTTATACAAAGCAAAGGTACGGTTAAGGGCTACACTGGGAGAGTAATTGATCATTAACAGTACATTGTATAACTGCAGTATTTCATTCCATTTTTCAGGGGTGTCTTCCTTTATGCAATGCCAGTAGGCAATACGGGCTTCCAGGTGGTAGGAGCTTACTTCACTGCCTTCGGCAGAAAGCTGCAGGAAATGAATGCCCTGGTTAATTAACGAATAGTCCCACAGGGCTTCATTCTGCGCTTCGTACAATACCACCTCGCCTTCACCGGCCTGCCTGGCATTGAAGCGGGACGCATGAAAGCACATGAGGGCAATAAGCGCATTTGTTTTGGGAAGATTGGTTTTGTCGTATGCAGCAAGCATTAAGCCCAGGCGCAGGGCTTCCAGGCAAAGATCCTGCCGCAGGATCTGGTTCTGTGTCTGTGAATAATACCCTTCGCTGAAAAGCAGGTAAATAATATGCAGCACATTGTCCAGCCGCCGGGGGATATCGTTTTCAGGAGGAAGCTCCATTTTGATTTTCTCTGCGCGTAGCTTCTCTTTGGCCCTGAATAGTCTTTTATTAATAGTTTCCTTATTGGATAAGAAAGCTTCAGCAATTTCATCTATCCCAAAACCGCAAAGGATGCGCAATGCCAGGCCTATCTGCGCTTCGCTGGCAATAGCGGGGTTACATACGGCAAAAAGCATTTGCAACTGGCTGTCCTGGATGTTTTCCTGGGAGAAGTTCAGCGCTGTCGCATCATCGGTCAGTTCCTGCCGGGCTGTTATTTCAGGCAGTACCTTTGTATCAAATATTTTATTTCTCCTGAAATGATGTATTGCTTTTTGTTTGGCTACGGTATAAAGCCAGGCAGTTGGATTGGGAGGAAGCCCTTTCATACCCCATGTTTCGGAGGCCAGTAAAAATGTTTCACTCACAATATCTTCCGCGATTTCAATATGCTGTAACCCGAAAATCCTGCTGATCACAGCCACCATCTTGGAGAATTCCTGCTTAAATAAATGCTTCAGTGATTCGAGTTCCTTTTCCATATTAAAACAGTAAAAACCACTCTAACGAAAGAGTGGTTTCTTTATTTTCCGCTGATGCCGTTTATGAAACAATTTCCCTGATCTCAACGCTGCCGCCAACTTCCAGTACCGGGCAACCGTGCGCCAGTGTGGTAGCTTCTTCCAGCGTATCGGATTTTACCACCAGGAACCCGCCCAGTCTTTCCCTGATCTCCACAAACGGGCCGTCGGTAATAACGCCTCCGGGTTTCAGTACTTTTCCTTCCTGTGCAAGTCGGCTGCCAGTATTCCCCAGTTTTCCCTCTGCGGCAATGCCTCCCGCCCAGTCGTGCCACTTCTTTGTCAGCGCCTGGAAATCCTCTGCAGATAAGTCACGATATGAGAAATCGGCCTGGCGGAATAACAATAAGAATTCTTTCATTTCTTTATCATTTAATTCATGGTGAAATATATGAATTAATTCGCTTTCACCTTGAATAATCCCGGTGTATAACTTCCTGCAGCGGTGCGGAAGGCGATATTAAGACGGTTGTAGCTGTTAATGGTAGTAACGGCTATGGTCAGGTCTACAATTTCTTCTTCTGTAAACTGCGCGCGCACCTGGTTGTATACCTCGTCCGGTACCTCGCTGTTGGTGATCCTGGTTACAGCTTCTGCCCAGGCAAAGGCTGCCCGTTCACGATCGGTATACACTGTAGCTTCTCTCCAGCCCGCCAGCATATAAAGGCGTTGTTCTGTTTCTCCTTCTTCCCTGGCATCTTTGGAGTGCATATCCAGGCAAAATCCGCAGCCATTCATTTCTGATACCCGGAAGTAAATTAAGTGCTGCAAAGATCTTTCAATACTTGATTCTGCGAGGTATTTACCTACTCCGGATAATGCTTTTACTGCGTTGGCGCCATTGGTCAGCAGATTAATTCTCTGTGTCATGTTTATAAGTTTTATTGGTGAAAATTTGTTCGTTTATACACCAATAAGGATCGGTAAAAAGGAAATTGGACATCTCCCCGGAAATTTTTTTAAAAATTTTCTCAGGCAGATGGGGGAGGGTGTATCCACGCATGTGGCCGGCAGTAACAAGGCGCTTATCTCCTGGTAAAAGCATACAAAAGCACGAGGTTTTAGAAGAATCATTGTAGGGATATTACCGGCTTTGAGCTGGTGGATGCAGGCTCCGGCAAAGATTACGACTGGCGCCGGGCGGGGCAATGGCTACCTGCATGGCCTGGTTCCCTGCTGGCAGTGGCTTCCGGGGTGACTAAATCATTTGTTAAGCGCATCACTACTTCCCTGCAGGCAGCAACTCCGGGGTAAATCATTTGTTAATCACATCGCTTTCACAATTGCAAAACACTTCGGTGGGCAGGAATTTTTTCTTTTGACGGATGATTGTACAAACTTATCCGCGCATCGGTAAAATGCTGGCCCTTTTTATTTTCACATGGTCATTTACTATTATATCCGCTAAAGCCCAGGAGGTAAGGCCCCTTTACAAGGATTCCATTCCTAACAGTATCGGTAACACCGCCCCGGCAGATGTCCCCACCGTCACCATTTATAAGCCTGAAAAGCCTAACGGCGCAGCAGTGATCATCTTCCCCGGCGGCGCATATGCGTTCCTGGCCTTTGCGGAGGAAGGCACCAAAATAGCTGAAGCATTTATTACAAAAGGGGTTACCGCCTTCGTGGTAAAATACCGCCTGCCTTCAGATGCCACTATGCGGGATAAAAGCATGGGGCCTCTCCAGGATGCGCAACAGGCCATTAAGCTGGTACGCATGAATGCAACAGAATGGGGGCTGGATCCCCATAAGATCGGTATTGCAGGCTACTCAGCCGGCGGCCACGTGGCGTCTACGCTGGGTACGCACAGCGGCCGTAGCTATATCCCCAATAAGGAAAATACGGACCTGCGCCCCGACTTTATGATCCTCGTTTATCCGGTGATCAGTATGAATAAAGACCTGGCCCACCAGGGATCAAGCATCAGCCTGCTGGGGAATGAGCCCACCAAAGAAAAGATCGCCTTCTTTTCCAATGAGGAATGGGTGAACAACAATACGCCACCGGCCTATATCACCCATACCAGCGATGATGCCGTAGTGAATGTAAATAACAGTATTGCCTTTTACCAGGCCATGCTGAGAGGAGGTATCCCTGCTGAATTGCATCTCTATCCCACCGGCAACCATGGCTTTACCCAACGGTTACCTGTAAATGAATGGCTCGATCCCATGTTGTGGTGGATGAAAAGAGGGGGCTGGATCCCCAACACCCCCTGATCTGATATTAAATCATGGCATAGCCGTATGAACAGGTCGCGCAGTGGGCTTTGAATGCAGCAGCTTTATCAGCGGCCGCTCTACTTTGTAGTAGAAGAAAATGCCCACTGCCACCGCCAGTACCATATGCACAATAACCGAAAGATCGGCATTCAGGAAGTAACCGGTGGAAGCATATATCTGCGCGATAAAATAATAGAAAGTATAATGGGTAAGGTAAATAGAATAGGAAGCATCGCCTATCAGCAAACCCAGCTTGTTATTCCAGAGCTTTGTTAACACACCCTGCTGTTCAAGGAAAATACATCCGGCCAGGATGCACGCACTGGGCAAGCCCCATAACAATACCCGTTTCAAACTGCCGGTACCGCTGGTAACACTGCTCAGCTCAGATATATTTCCAAAGCCATAAACAATATTGTAAACATAACCAGCTATTCCCAAAAGGAGGAGCAGTCCCGCTATACCGGTAGCTACCTTCACATGCCGGTATAGCCAGAAAATGATCACCCCGAAAAGAAACTCCAGCATAATAGGGTTGGTGTAAAATATCAGCCGGAAATCTGTTGGTCTCAACAGCTGTCCCGCTGTTACCAGCACAGGGATAACAAGTAACAGCAATAATGTTTTATATCTTGTACGGAGCAGGATCAGGAAGAAAAACAGGCAATAGAACCACCACTCAAAGCTAAGCGACCAGCCCACCACAAGAATTGGCGCCAGCCACTTCTGGGAGTTCAGTACGGGTAACATAAACAACGTGTCCCTCCATCCGTAAAGGATAGCAGTAACGGGGTACATCTGGTCAAAAAAACAGAAGAACACCATATAGCACACACTCGCTACGTAGTAAATGGGATTGATCCGAAGGAAACGTTTCTTCAGGAAATCCACCCCATCACGCGCACCAAAATAATCACTGGCCACATAACTGATAATAAACCCGGAGATACCAAAGAAGAGGTCTACACCAATAGCGCCGAAATTTTCAAGGAAATAGAATTTTTGCTGATGGGAAACGGTGAATGCTTCCTGTAGATCTATGGCATGTACATGTACCACAAGGATAACTGCAACTGCCCTTAATAACTGTATGCTGTTAATCTTCATAAATGGGATACTGATTGAGGGTAAAGGATGGCAACACCGGTCACTTCTGTGTAAAGCAAGTTAAGCCGGGTGGCTGTAATTACACCTCAGTCAGTATCATGCGCTCAGCCATGCAACGATTGCCAGGTTGCCCTTTTCCACCCCAGCCCATCTGCCAATGCCGTTCTCCAGGTATTGTTGCCGGATAAACTGTATCGCCTCCCGCGATTCTTCAATAGTGCTCACGGGCTTGTTTCCCAGGTATAAATGCACGGCTTTGTCTGAATCCAGTTCAAACATGCCGGCAGCATCAGCCGGTATCAGTTCCCTTAAAATCAACCGGGGCGTAGATGCAAAAATCTCCATACACGTGTTATTTGGCGCCCAATTTAAAGGAACTATCTTAAACAGGAACAATAAAAAAGCGGGAATTTTATTTAGGCATCAGCAGGAAATTACTACCCACTTCGGCTTTGGTGGATTTTTTCTGGTACTGGTAAGGAGAAAAACCGGCAAATTCCTTGAAGGCCCGGATGTAATGGGATTGATCGGCATAGTCGTGCTCAAAAGCAATATCAGACAGCTTACTGTAGTTGTTGCTTTTTAACTGCTTTAAGGAATTCTGGAAACGGCATATCCGGGAAAATAATTTCGGGGAGATGCCAACGCCCTGTTTAAACCGGCGCTCAAAACTTCTTTCCGTTAGCTGCAATTGCTGCTGCAGGTCTTTTAATGCAATACTCCCGCCCGATTCTATGATCTGTGACAACGCAAACTGCGTGATCTCGTCGGCCGATGTATTGTTCTTATTGATCTGGTTAAATAGAAATGTGGAGATGATATCTATCTTCCCTGTTAAAGAAGGCGCATTACCTAACCTTTCTGCCAGGTAAAAATCTTTGGTAACTGCCAGTATATCCAGGTCCATACAGGAGTTGGTCAATTCCTCGGCATTCAGGCCGAAAATGGATTTCAAGGCATGCGGGTAACAAATTACTCCTATTGAACAAATGCTGCCGGTTATATGCAGCTCCGTATATCTGGTGGTTTGGCCATACAACAGCAGGTCAGGCAGCTCTTTGTTTTCCTGGTAGAAAGTACCATCTGCAGATTGCTGAAAAATCAGACCAGGACATCCATCTGCCGTTGGCCCGAAAATTTGGGGCTCATGGGTAATGCCACTACTTTCCAGCGTCCAGAAATAACGGACGTGGTTTTTAAGATAGGATGGCGGTGGCAACTCCTGGTACCTCATGTGATGGCAAATGAATTATCTTCAAGGTAAGATTTTTTAATGATTTCATGATAACCCTTAGTTTTGCAGACTAATTAACTCATCCCATGAGAATCGCATTATTCCGTTTCATCGGCAGCCTGGTACTCACAGTAATTGCCAGTCTTACATTTGCACAGAATAAGATCGTTGTTTTCCAGTCTGATTTTGGTTTGAAAGATGGTGCCGTTTCAGCTATGAAGGGCGTAGCTAACACCGTATCGCCCGACCTGAAACTATATGACCTCACCCACGAAATCCCTGCGTATAATATATGGGAAGCCGCCTACCGGCTGGAACAAACAGTTCCTTACTGGCCAGAAGGTACAGTGTTTGTATCGGTAGTGGACCCTGGTGTAGGTACCAGCCGCAAATCGGTGGTGCTTAAAACAAATAATGGCCACTTTATAGTAACGCCCGACAATGGCACGCTTACCCTTATTGCCGCCTCAGAAGGCATTGCAGCAATACGTGAGATCAATGAAGCTGTAAACCGCCGTAAAGACTCTCAGAAATCCTATACCTTCCATGGCAGGGATGTATATGCCTATACCGGCGCACGACTGGCATCCGGCGCTATTACCTTTGAAGAAGTAGGACCGTTGTTACCGAATGAGGTAGTAAAGATTCCTTACCAGGCGGCAGTACTGGAAGATGGAAAACTGAAAGGCAATATCTCTGTACTGGATGTACAGTACGGCAACATATGGACCAACATCGGCGCCGACCTGCTTAACCAGCTGCATCCGCAATACGGCGATATCCTGCAGGTAACATTTTTTCACAATGGGAAAAAAGTGCACCAGACCGCCGCGCCTTACAGCCAGACTTTTGGCGCGGTGCCGGAAGGAAAACCATTGAGCTACCTGAACAGCTTAATGCAATTATCGTTTGCGCTTAACATGGGTAATTTTGCAGCTGCCTATCATATAGGAAGCGGAAGTGAATGGAGTGTGGAAGTAATGTTGTTGCCCAAAAAGTGAAAGAAGTTCATTACAAGCCGAAAGGATTACCGTGTTTGCCCAGTTTCGGAAGTATATACAATAAGCTGATAACGTAAATATCTGGCTGCCGTTTCGCTAAGCTCTTCATAAAAGAGCCCTTTACTTCAATGGCGCCGTTCTGTTTTTTACCAAGCCCTATCCGCATACCGATATTACCTACCGGTCCAAAGGAATGCTGGGTAATAGAATCTGTAAGCGTGCCCCCGTTAACGTCTTTGTACTTAACATTTACAGGGCCGTAATGATAGGCCAGCCCACCACCTGCAAAGAATCCCACGGCTTTTTTATTATCAAACGACGAAAACGCACCAAAATTAAAATTGATAATAAGCGGTATATCTACCATCGACCGGAATTTTTTCACCGGCCCATCTTTTTGCCTGCCGGTGTAATAGTATATGATATTACCGTCGGCATCGTAATACCAATCCATCTCTTCTCCTTCTCCCGATCCGCCGGAACCACCAGCGGTAAGGGGAATGCCCACAGATATCGTCATCTTATCCGTTTCCAGTACGTTATAACGGATAGCGTAGGTTAAACCGAAGCTGGGGATACTTCCGCCCCGGGAAGTATGATCTATGGAAGTAGAAAACCCTATACCATGCACAAAACGTTGTGAGAAAACCGGTAAACCGGCTATACAGGCAATTGCTAACAGTACAATTTTTTTCATACGGCAATGGTGGGATTAAGGATACAATATAAAGTAAAAAGCTATTGACCCGGAAAAACCGTGCCAATAGCTTTTTATAAACTTCTCTAGTGTTATTGTAGTACGTCCAGTATAGCGTGATCAATGCCCTGCAGAGTATTTGCAGCAGGTTTGATCAGTTCCAGTACGGTGATCTTATTGTTGCCTTTCTTCAGCCATTCAGCAGGTACATACAGTGTTTGCTGCGGGCCTACCTGCCAGTACCTGCCCAGGTGATGGCCATTGATCCATACCACTCCTTTGCCCCATTGCGTCATATCCAGGTAGGTATCGCCGGTAGCGGAAAGCGTGAAACTGCCTTCTTTCAGCACCGGTACATCTGTACCAGCAGCGGCAGGCGTTACCGCCGGCTGTACATCAAAAGGAAGTTTAAACTGCTGCCACTGGTGGATGGCCTGACCATTAAACAACACTTGTCCAACAACACCTTTTTTGTTTTTCAACAGGTAAGGGCCAAAGTTGATGCGCCCCAGGTTTTCCACGAGGATATCCAGGGTTACAGTGCCCGCCGGAAGTGTTACTTCCACGCTGTCCTGCGCGAGGCGGCGGTCAAGGATAGCCACTCTTTTTCCGTTAATGAATACAAGGCCGTAATCGCGGAGGTCTTTTATTTTCAGCAGGCCACTGTGCCCGCCGGGAATAGAAGTGCGGTAGAGCACAAATCCATAGGCCTGGTTAAGGTCTTCAAACGTTAACGGATCTACGCTTTTGATAGCGGCTGGCAGTTTGCTGAAAACGGCGGCGCTGCGCGTAAAGCTAATTACCGGTGTAGTGATCACCGGTTTCTTCGCAGGCACTTCCGGTAAGGTCACCCCGGCTGGCAGATGACGTGCAATCACTTCCCTGAACTTCATGAATTTAGGCGTAGCATTTCCTGCTTCATCCAGCGGCGCATCATAGTCGTAGCTGCTGATCTGTGGCTCATAAGGGTTCTTGTCGTTGTAATTGGCGCCATTCATATAACCGCGGGTAGTGCCACCATGAAACATGTACATGTTAATGGAAATACCAGCAGCGAGCACGCGGTCTAAACGGTCAAGGAAGTTTTCATAAGGGATGGTATGGTGCTTTTGTCCCCACCAGTCGAACCATGCAGGATACCATTCTGCAATATAAAAAGGGCCTTTCCCGTTGTGATTTTCCCTTACCAGTTGTTTTACTTTTTGCGGATCATCTATGCCGTTTACGGCAGGCAGCAAGCCCGGTAAATGGCCTTTGGCTACATCCGCCGCAGGATCGCAGGTATATAAAAGCCCGTCGAATCCCGCGTCAATAAACATCTTCCGGTTAATATCCAGGTAACTTTTGTCATTGGAATAAGAGCCATATTCATTTTCTATCTGCACCATCAGGATGTTGCCACCGTGGTTGATCTGCAATCCTGCCAATTGTTTTCCGACCGCTTTAATATAGTTGTGGTAGGCAGCGAGATATTGTGGTTCTTTACTGCGTACTTCAAGACCTTTTATATTTTGCAGCCAATATGGGTATCCGCCAAACTCCCATTCTGCACAAACATAGGGGCTGGGACGGAGCACTACCCATAATCCTTCTTCCCGTGCTATTTTTACAAAGGCGGCAACGTCGTTGTTGCCGGAAAAATCATAATGCCCTTTCTGGGGCTCGTGCATATTCCAGAACACATAGGTGCCTATGGTATTCAGTCCCATTGCCTTTGCCATCTTCAGGCGGTCGCGCCAGCTTTCACGTGGCACGCGCAGGTAATGGATCTCTCCCGAAATCATCTGGAAGGGTTTCCCATCCAGCAGAAAGGTGGAGTCGCCCAGCTGGAATGTATGCTGTGCGGATAACTGGAAGCTGCACAATACCATTAAAATAACAACGCTTAATCTTTTCATTGTCTACAGTTTATTGCTTAAGGTTACCTGTTATTGTAACTACTGACCGTGGTGGAATAAGGACGGTGTTTCCCCGGACATCACCTGGCTGCAGGTTGCCTGCTGCGCTGGTGGTATAACTGCGCATACTGCCCGCTTTTAACCCTTGACAGTGTATGCTGGTGCTGGCAGCAGTGTTACCATTATTGATCACTACTATCCGGAGGGTATTGTCTTTGTTTTTATATGCAGACAGATAGAAGTCCTTCGAAGCAGCGCTGCCGCTCACATTAGCCTGAACCCTTTGGGCGCCGGGTCTTATAAACCGGCTGTAGTTACCCAGCACCCACATCATTTTGGTATCGCGGAGCTGACCATCTGTTTTATTTTTATCTATATAAATCAATCCGTCTTTATAATTATAAGGCGAGACAGCCAGCCACCACTGCCAGGCTGCGGCGTTGGCAATGGTAAGATCCGAGTGGATCACACGCGCCATATACAGTGCGGCATCCATACCCAGGTCTACGCCGGAGCCGTTTATTTTCCCGGCATTATCGCCCAGGATACAGTATTCCGACTGCCAGAACTCCAGCCCTTTCAGCGCGGTATGCAGCTGTTTTCGTATAGTAGTGGCCGTATCTTCAGGGGAGGTGGTGAAATAACTATGTGCGGCAATACCTTTGTATACATTGGGAAGGTTGCCCAAATAAGTAGCGCTGCTGGGTGCGAAAAAGGCATTTATCTGTGAACCTTTGTCCGGCTTGTCTTCCGGCGCATACAGGTAATTGATTTTACCTGCCTCCGGTACCAGTATTTTTGTTGGGATTTTTGCTTCGCTGAAAGTTTTGCTGATGGCTTTGGTGAAACCGGCCACCTGTTCATTATTATAGGGACAGCCTTCCTGTCCGCCATCACTCCAATCCCACTGCGGTTCATTCACCGGGCTGATATAATTGAGCTGAACGCCCGTGGTGGAGTGGATACCTTGTATTATATCTTTCAAAAAAACAGCAACGGCAGTATAATTCTCCCGGGGAAGATTGCTCCCTCCTTTATCGGCAAATGCTTTGCCGTTACGGGTAAACATTACTGGCGGACTATTCAGAAAACCAAGGAACTCTGTAACGCCGCGTTGTTTCGCGGCCTGTAAAAACCATAACTGCCCGGATTGTTTCTTCCAGTTGTAGGTATTGTCTTCCTGCAGGAATGATTCCGCCCTACGCCATTCATCTTTTATGCCGCTGTTGTTGCCCTGTTCAGTACTGCCTGCGCCGATATTAAAGCGCCACATGGATAAGCCGATACCTTTGGGCTGACCATCGGCGGTAGTATCGGTACTGAACAGCCAGTCGGCGATCTGGTTACGTTTGCTGTCCGGCCAGTTACCGGTAAACTGACCTGCCCATGCATCGGAGGCCGCAAAGTTGCGGATCGTTTGCGCAGTTTTTTGTAAGTCGATGTTTACCTGGATAACGTTGCTATTGCTTTGCTGTGATAATGCGGTGTGCAGTGCAAGGCACAGCGGCAGCAGGCAGAAGATTTTTTTCATGTTCCTAAAACGCTTTGCTTTACACAAAGCCGCCGGAAAGTAGTAAAATGGCTGTTAAATATCTTTCAATTATGACAACCGGCAAGCCAACGCGGCGACTTTGTGTAAAGCGGATGAGGGTTTAATAACCTTTGTTCTGCTCCAGTTGCCCGTTGGAGGCCAGTATATCAGCTCTCGGAATAGGCAGCCAGTAATTTTTTTCACTGAACAGGCGACCCTGCAGCGCTATTTTCCTTGTATAGGTATATACGCCGCCACTAACGGCAACGTCTACACCATAAGCGGGTACGTTTTCTGTTACAATCGCCGTTTTCCACCGCCGTACATCATAAAAGCGATGTTCTTCAAATGCCAGCTCAATTTGCCTTTCATGTTGAATCGCGGTCCGCATCTGGTCTTTGCTCAGGCCCGGCGTAAGTACGGGCTGCTGTACGCTGGCGCGTTGACGGATCTGGTTAACGGCAGCATATACACTGGCATCAGGTCCTGCGACTTCATTTTGCGCTTCAGCATAATTCAGCAGTATCTCTGCATAGCGGATGTAGATCCAGGGCTGTAACCCGGCTACGTTCCAGGGATTGTCTATAGGGTTGTTATCATCCATGAATTTGCGGAGATAATAACCTGTTTTGGTAGAGTTCCAGTTGGAAGGGCCATCCTTTCCATCTTTTCCACCGGGAGAAAATGTTTGTATGGTAGATCCCCGGTAGGAAGCGCCGTTGTAAAGGATAGTGGCATAGAACCGCGGATCCCTGTTTACATAAGGGTTTTGTGCATTGTAACCGGAGGTAGGATCGGTGATCTGCTTACCGTTCTTCATTTCATAAGCGTCTACCAGGTTTTGCAGCGGTGTATTACCGGCCCATCCGCCATAACCGTTAGGGCCATTGGATATTTCCAGGCATACGTGACGCGCGCCCACGGCATAACGGCGGCCAAAAATAATTTCGTTGTTATCAGGTTTTATGAACAACTGGCTGTAATCTGCTGCCAGGGTGTATTGCGACAAGTCCATCACTGCTTTGGCGGCATCGGCTGCTGCCTGCCAGGTGCCTACATTGTACAGCGGACTGGCGGCATATAAGAGCAACCGTGCTTTTAACGCTAGTGCGGCGCCTTTGGTAGCCCTGCCCAGTTTCCAGCTATCGTCGTTGGTGAGCGGCAGATCGGCAGCTGCGGCGGTAAGCTCGCTTACTGCATAATCCATGGATTCCTTCAGCGTGGCCCTTTTAAATAAAGCGGGATCGGTGAGGTTGTCGGTGAGCTGGTATTCTTTGTTGCCCATCATTACCACGCCACCATAGTTACGGATCAGGTCATGATACCGGTAGGCGCGGATAAAGCGTAGTTCAGCAGTCAGCTTTTTACGGAGCGCAACACTCATTTCCACGCTGTCTATATTATTCAGTGCGTAGTTACATTCCCGGATACTGCGATAGCTTCTGCCCCAGATGGTACCTGCGATACCGGTATTTTCCGGCGCCATCTGCCCCTGCTGGATGATCCAGGTATTATCATCATTGTTGTAAATGGATTCGTCGGTAATGGAGCTCCACAGCCCGTATTCAAAACCTCTTCCGAAACCGGGATTTGTACCTTCTCCTTCTTTGTCCTGCAGCTTAATGCTCAGGTAACGGTTGATCACATAATTCTGGAACAGGGCGGAATCGGCCAGTACGGCCTCGCCCAGGATACGGTCGGTAGGTGTAATGTTCAGGTAATCCTTCTTGCAGGAAGTAAGTAATCCTGCGGCTGCTAAAGTTAAGCTGTATATAAAGTGCGTTGTTTTCATGACTTATTTTTTCTGGTTTAGAATCTAACATTTACACCCACATTGATAATCCGCTGCTGGGGGTAAAACTGTCCGCTGCTGCTGGTTCCTTCCGGATCGTAATCTTTTACCCTGGTAATGGTGAAAAGGTTAAATGCGTTAGCATACACTCTCAGGCTGCCGATCCTGATACGGGATAAAACTTCGGAACTGAAAGTATAGCCCAGTGATACGTTTTTCAAACGCAGGAAAGACGCATCGTTGAGCCAGAAAGTGTTGGCAAAACGGCCGCCGCTTACGGAAGAGGAGGCACGTTCATCCACTCTCGGGTAAGAGCCATTCGGATTGCTGGGGCTCCAGCGGTTGTCGGCCCAGCTGCTGTAATAGTTACCGATGGTGCCGGATTCAGGAAGCACGTACTGGCTCACATTTGTTTGCCCGGCAAATAACAGCGATAAATCAAATCCTTTGTAATCACCACCTAATATAATACCGTAGGTGATTTCCGGGATATTACCATATTTGGTCCTGATCTGGTCATCGGCGTTGATTTTCCCATCGCCGTTAACATCCCTGTAAATCAGGTCGCCCAGTTGCGTGCCTTCAGGGTGTGGATATTTATTCAGCTCATCGGCTGTACGGAAAATACCGATGGCATCATACAGCAGGGAAGTGTTCATTGGGCCGCCGGTTTGTCTTTGATAAGACAGGGTGCCGGGGGCTTCATCTATAAAGATGATCTTGTTTTTGGCATAGGTGATGTTACCTGAAATGTTGTAGTGGAAACCGCCACCGGTGGTGTTGTCATATCCGAG